>DASZCR010000302.1:0-51114 GCA_035942915.1 Pyrinomonadaceae bacterium
CCAACGCAGTCTTCGGCGAAGGCGACTTCGCGGCCGAGCAACCCCGACAGGTGACTGGCGACCGGGCGCAGGCTGTACTTCTCGACGCGCTCGCCTTTGGGACGCCCCAGATGCGACGCGAGGATGACGCGCGCGCCCTGCTCCGACGCGTACTGGATGGTCGGCAGCGCGCCGCGCACGCGCGTATCGTCCTCGACCCGCCCATCCTTAATCGGCACGTTGAAATCGACGCGCACAAACACGCGCTGCCCCTTCAGGTCGAGGTCTTTGATGGAGAGCTTGTTCATAAGACAAGTGATAGGTGAGAGGTGATAGGTGATAAGAGAAAGACAGGTTTTATCCTCTCACCTCTCACCTATCACCCATCACTGCTTCACAGCCCTTTCTGCGCGATGAGTTTGACGAGGTCGCGGACGCGGCAGGAGTAGCCCCACTCGTTATCGTACCAGGAGAGGACTTTGACGAGGTTGCCGCCGATGACTTTCGTGTAGTCGGCATCGACGATTGAGGAGTTCGGGTTCTTGCGGAAATCGACGGAGACGAGCGGCTCGTCGGAGAAGGCGAGGATGCCGCGCAACTCCTCGTTGGCCGCGTCCTTCAAGGCCGTGTTCACTTCCTCGGTCGTCGTCTCGCGCTCAACCTCCATCACCACATCGACGAGCGAGACGTTGGGCGTCGGCACGCGCACGCTGATGCCGTCGAACTTCCCCTTCAGTTCCGGCAGGACGAGCGCGACGGCTTTGGCCGCGCCGGTCGAGGTCGGAATCATCGAGACAGCAGCGGCGCGCGCGCGTCGCAAATCCTTGTGCGGCAGGTCGAGCAACTGCTGGTCGTTCGTGTACGAGTGGATGGTGGTCATCTGCGCCGAGCGGATGCCGAACCGCTCGTGAATCACTTTGGCGACCGGAGCGAGACAGTTGGTCGTGCAGGAAGCGTTTGAGACGATGTGGTGCGCGGCCGGGTCGTACTTGTCTTCGTTGACGCCGAGGACGACCGTGATGTCCTCGTTCTTGGCGGGCGCGGAGATGATGACCTTCTTGACCGTGCCGCGCAGGTGCTTGCGCGCGTCCTCGGCGTTGGTGAAACGCCCGGTCGATTCGATGATGACCTGCGCGCCGACCGATTCCCAGTCGATGGCCGCCGGGTCGCGTTCGGCGAAGACGACGAACTCGTCCTGACCGACCCTGATGCCCTTTTCGGTGGCCGAGATTTCCTGTTCGAGGTTGCCGAGCACCGAGTCGTATTTCAGCAGGTGCGCGAGCGTCGCGGTGTCCGTGATGTCGTTGACGGCGACGAAATCAATGTCCGGGTCGCCGAGCGACGCGCGCAGCACGTTGCGACCGATACGCCCGAATCCGTTGATGCCGACTTTCACTGCCATCTTGGTTTGGCCTCCTCGCCTGACTGAATGATGAGAATTGATGTCGCTTCCCTGCCCGTAGGACGGGCGCACGTCCGCCTCGTCCCTGTCTATCACCCTTGCCGTGGCTGTTGCGGAAAATGAATTTTGAAGATAATGCCCGCGCCGCGACACTGTCAAGCCGACTACCCGGACGCCCCTCGGCGCGCGTCCCACTTATGGGATTCGCGCGACGCGAAACAGGGACGCACGCGCCGCACGCGCACACACGCGAAGTCCATTTTTCGCCATTCACGCGAGCCTTTGCGCCGCTTCCCGGTGGCACGCCGATGGCATACGAAGGCGCGTATGTTTTTGAAACTCCGTGTAGACGCGTAACGTAGTAGCCTCTGACCCGCCGCCCGCTATACCGAACGAGCGATAGAACTTATTCGGCGGGTCGGTTCAAACACAAACACATTTCCTGAGGAGTACCCGGTTTGATGTTCAGCTTAAGTTCGCGCCCCCCCGGCCGAAGCGCGCGTCAGACGGCGCTGGCGCTCGCCGTCGTCTGCGCTCTCTGCTTCGGGCACGTCATGCCCGCACGCGTCCTCGCCGCCACGGCGAGCGCCGAAGAGCAGCCGCAGACGATGACCCTGACGGGCGTCGTCAAATCCCCCAAAGGCGCGCCCGTCACAGAGGCCGTCGTCACGCTGCGTCGCGTCATGCACGAAGACCAGACAACGCGCACAGACACGGACGGCCGCTTTCAGTTTGCGAACATCGCGCACGGGCCTGCCGTCCTGATTGCCGCTACTGACGCTGAAAGGAGCGTGCTCTTCATCGAGGTCAAGAACGGCCTCGGCGACGTGGAAGTCGTCTTCGACCGCAAGCAGTCCGACTACGCCGTCGCCTCTGCGGTCGGCTCGCCGATGGTCGCCTCGCTCGCAGACGTTGCGCCGCAGCAGCAGCCGACCCCCGCGCCGCAGTTGCCCGCGCAGAGAGACGCCGGGCAGCCGCCCAACCGGCAGACGCAGCCGGGCGTGCCGCCGGAGGCGCGTCCGCGCCCTTCAGACCCGACCGCGCCGCCGGGAGCCGAACGCCCCAACCCGCAGTCGCCGCCCAACCGTCAGACCACCTCGCCGCAGCCTGCGGCCACGCCCGTCACGCCGGAACTTCCCGTGACGACGCCACAGACGCAGACCAACACGGAGACTCAGGTTGACCCGGCCACCGGACTCGAACAGATTCGTGAGCCCGCGTTTACGGCCAGCCAGCCGCGCCCCGTCCCCCCGATGCCTTCGCTGGCACGCGTCGGCATCACGGGCGGCGAGACGCGCCCGATGTCTCTGAACGATGCCATCCGCCGCGCGCTCGAAAACAACAACGAGATTGAGGTGGCGCGCGCCGACGTGCGTATCGCCGAATCGTTCCTCAACTCGCTGCGCGGCTTCTACGAGCCGTTCTACCAACTCAATCCGCAGTACAGCAACTTCTCGAACCCTTCATCCACGACGCTGAGCGGCGCGGGCGACGAGTCGAGCAACGTGACGCGGACGATTTTCGATTTCGACACCGCGCTGGTCAAAAACTTCGAGACCGGCGGCGGACGCTACGAGTTCTTCTATCGCAACTCGCGCGAGAAGACGAACAACCGTTTTGCGACGCTTAATCCCCTCTACGGTTCGAGCCTCGGCGCGACCTTTACGCAGCCGCTTCTGCGCGACCGCGCCATCGACGCCACGCGTCGCAGCATACGCATCCAGCGCAAGCGGCTCGAACAGTCCGACGCGGACTTCCGTCGTCGCACCATCGAAATCATCTCGCAGGTGCAGCGCGCCTACTGGGACTTGGTCTTCGCCATCCGCGACGAACAGAACCAGATTGCCAACCTCAATCTCGCGCGCGAAAACTTCCGTCGCACAGAGGCGAGCGTCGCCGCAGGCGCGTCCGCCCCGCTCGAACGCGCAGAGATTCAGACCGAGTTGTCCAACCGCGAAGCCGCCCTCCTGCTCGCCTCGCAGGGCGTGACCATCGCCGAGAACAACCTCAAGTCGCTCATCCTCAAAGACCCGATGTCTCCCGATTGGAGCGCGGCCTTCATCCCGACCGACCAGCCGACCTTCGACGAGACGCCCGTCGTCTTGCAGGACGCGCTCACCGAAGCGCGCACCAATCGCCCCGAACTGCGTCGCCTGAAACTTGAGCAGGAGGTCAACGACATCGACCTTCAATACTTCAGGAATCAGACCAAGCCGCGCATTGACCTGACCGGCACGGTCGCTTCGACTGGACTGGCCGGAACACCCGGCCCCTTGCGCGACCAGAATGGCGAAGTCGTCATCGGCCCCGACGGCCAGCCCCTCCTTGCGCCTCTGCCGAAGAGTCAGGTCGGCGGAGTCGGCCAGAACATACGCAACGTCCTGACCCTTCAGGGTCGTAGCGTCGTCGTCGGCGTGACGATTCAAATTCCTTTCAGGAACAAGACGGCGCGTGCCAATCTGACAACCGCGCAGATTCAGCGCGAGCAGTTGGCAGCGACGACGCGCTCGCAGGAGCAGGTCGTCGAGGTCGAAGTGCGCAACGCCGCGCAGTCTGTCGAGACGGCGCGTCGCCGTGTGCTCGCCGCACGACAGGCGCGCGAGAACGCCGAACTGCAACTCGCCGGTGAGCGTCGCCTTTATCAAGTCGGCCGCTCGACCACCTTCCTGCTCTTCCAACGTGAGAACGCGCTCGTCAATGCGCGCAATCAGGAGTTGCGCGCCGAGACCGACTACAACAAGGCGCTCGCAGACCTTCAGCGTGCGACCTCGACGACGCTGCGCGCCAACAACGTCGTCATCGACAGCCCCGTGCGCCCCTAGACGCACTGAGGCGACTCACGCAGCCGAACGCACACCGCGCGACCGGGACGAAAGTCACACGACTTCCTCCCGGTCGCGTTTTTTATGTATGCTTCCGGCGCGCTCTCGCTCTCGCGCACGACCGAAGATGAAGATTACCGCCACCATCATCACCTATAACGAGGAGGAGAACGTGCGCGCGGCGTGCGAATCGGTGGCGTGGGCTGACGAGGTGTTGGTGGTCGATTCGGAATCGACCGACGCGACGCGCGAGATTGCGCGCGAATGCGGGGCGCGCGTCATCTGTCGCCCCTGGCCGGGCTTCGCCGCGCAGAAACAGTTTGCGGCTGAAGCGGCAGAGCACGACTGGATTTTCAGTCTCGACGCCGACGAGCGCGTCTCGCCCGAACTGAAAGCGAGCATCGAAGACGTGCTCTACCGGGACTCGTCACGCCTTGCCGACGGCTATCGCATCGCGCGCCGCTCCTTCTACATGGGGCGCTGGATTCGCGGCGGCGGCTGGTATCCAGACTTCCAGTTGCGTCTCTACCATCGCGCGCGCGGCGCATGGCGCGGCTCACACGTCCACGAATCGGTGAAGATGACGGAGGGCGCGCGCGTCGAGACGCTACGGGGAGACCTGCTGCACTACAGCGTGCGCGACGCCTCGCACCATCATCGCATGATTGGCGAACGCTACGCCCCGCTGGCCGCGCTACAGATGTACGAACGCGGCCGACGCACCACGCCCTTACGCGTCGCACTCGCCGCCCCTGCCGCCTTCACACGCAGTTTCTTCCTCAAAGGCGGCTTCCGCGACGGACTCGCCGGTCTCGCCATCGCACACTTCGCCGCACACCACGCCTTCCTCAAACACCTCCTCCTCTGGGAACGACAGAAAAGCAGTGATAGGTGATGAGTGATAGGTGATAAGAAGGAAGTGATGAGTGATGGGTGATAGATGATAGGACAAAACAGGATTTCTCCTATCACCCATCACCTATCACCTATCACTGCTTTCCTATCACTATTCGCTAGTAATTGTCAGGCTGTCGGAGGGCAGGAGGGGGCGCGGTTTGTCTGGGGTGGCGATGGGGCGTGGGACGGCGTGGTTGATGACGACTTCGGAGAGAAGTTCGTCTTCGAGTTGGCGGTTCTCGGCAATCTGGTTTCCCTGGTCGAGGATGACGAAGGCTATCATCCCGGATGATTCCGTATAGACGACCCCGGCGAGACTCGCCATGCCGCCGTCAACCTCGGCCGTGAGCGTGCCGGTCTTGCCGACGGCCGCGCCTTCGAGCGGGCTGCCGACGAGTCTGCGCCTGAGCGTGCCCGCGTCGTCGCTGACGACCGGCATCAGGTCGTCGAGTTTGAGACCCTGTCTCGTCGCTTCGCTTTCGAGCGCGCGCAGCACGGTGAGCACGCCGCGCGCCGTCATCCGGTTGTGCTCGCGCCCCGATGCGCGCGCAATCTCCACCTGCTCGGCCGGTAGTTTCAACTCCTCGACCAGATAACGCTCGATGCCTTCAGGGCCGCCCACCATTGCGCCGACGCGTTCGGCGACGAAGTTGCTCGAATGAGCGTTCATGTAGAGCAGGATGTTGCGCAGAGGATAGGAGCGCAGCACGAACAGAGGCTTGACGTGCGAGGGCGGCAGCGTCTCGGCCAGCGTCCGCTGCTTCTCCTTCATCTGCATCACGCGCGACATGCGCTCGGCCGATTCCACAGGCGACTCGCTGTAGTTGAAACAGAACTCAGGACTGACGGACAGCTCTTCCGTCACGCGCTTGATGCCGCGCGCGCGCAACTCCTTAGCGATGAGCGCGGCCGAGATATCGCCGAAGGTCGGGTCGCCGCCGACGACCGTCACCTTGCCGCGCAGCGTGCCGTCGTCGCCGACTTCGCCTTCAGTGTAGACGCGCGTCTCGATGCGATAGTCCGCGCCGAGCGGGGGCAGCGCAACGTGCGTCGTGGCGAGTTTGATGAGAGAGGCCGGATTAAAGGGCGTGTCGGGGTTGTGGGCGGCGAGAACGCGCGTCCCGTCGAAGGCTTCGATGAGGACGCCGTGACGTGCGGGCTCTTCGCCGCGTCCTGCGTACCACGCTTCGGCGTCGAAGGCCGGAGGCGTCGGCGTCGGCACAGGCAGCGCGGGCGCGACCACTTCGGGAGGTCGCGTGATGACGGCTGAGACGGCCTCTCGCGCACGCTCGACCAGCGAGTACGGGATGAAGGTGAGACCGGCGATGACGGCGATGCCGACGACGAACATCGCGATAATCGGTTTGCGCGGATTCAAACGCCTCTTGCCCTCCGTCCCTGCTCGTTCCTCTTTTTTCCGTCTTTCGTAAACAGACTGAAAGCTTTAATATGCGTAAAGGTCGGCGCGCGCGTCAAGACGAGCCGAACACGGAAAGCGACTCACTGACCATTCTCCTTTGAAACTCTTCTCGATGGCTATCATCCAACTCTTACAATCGGCCGAGTCGGCGTCGGCGGGTCTGCCCTTCGTCCTCGTCCTGCTCTTCGTCTGCGCGACGGGCGCGATTATCGGCAGTTTCCTCAACGTCGTCATCCACCGCGTCCCCCGCGAAGAGTCAATCGTCTTTCCCAGTTCGCGCTGTCCCTCCTGCGGCACGGCGATTAAACCTTACGACAACCTGCCCGTGCTCAGTTGGGTCGTCCTGCGGGGTCGTTGCCGCTCCTGCCGGACGCCCATCTCGGCGCGTTATCCGGCCGTCGAACTGCTGACGGCGGCGCTCTTCGGTCTCACCTTCTGGCTGCGCTCCGGGCTTACCCTGTCGCTTCCCTTCGACCTGCTCTTCGTCGCCGCCATCGTCGCGCTCGTCTTCATCGACGCTGAGCACATGCTATTGCCGAACGTCATCACCTATCCGGGTTTCATCTTCGCGCTCATCGCGCGCGCCGTTGTGCCGAACCTCTACGGCGTCGAATTTTTGACGCGCGGCGCGCTCGCAGGCTGGCCTGAGTGGGCTGTCTCTCTGGCGGGCGCGGTGTTGGGCGCAGTCGTCGGCGGCGGGTCGCTGTGGTTCGTCGGGTGGCTGTGGGAACGTCTGCGCGGCGTGGAGGCGATGGGGCTTGGCGATGTGAAGATGATGTTGATGGTCGGCG
Source organism: Pyrinomonadaceae bacterium (assembly GCA_035942915.1). GTDB lineage: Bacteria > Acidobacteriota > Blastocatellia > Pyrinomonadales > Pyrinomonadaceae > DASZCR01. Next base: position 7,312 of record DASZCR010000302.1, read on the forward strand.
CTTATCTCGGCTGGCCGTTGACGGTGCTGACGATTTTCTTCGGCGTGCTGACAGGCTCGGTCGTCGGCGTCGCGCTGATGTTGCGGCGCGGCGAGCGCGACATGCAGATGCTCCTGCCGTTCGGCATCTTTCTCGGCGCGGGCGCTCTCACCAGCCTCCTCGTCGGCAGGCGCATCGCCGAATGGTACGCCTCGCAGTTCTACTAACAACTCGTCAAGATGCTCGCGCGCTTGCTGTTCTTCTTTTCATCTCGCGCTGTCGCGTTTATAGTTGAGCGCGAAACTTCTCTCCCGCAACTTCAGTGAACCAAGAAGGGGGTTTTTAAAGAGAGATGAGAAAGCTCTTGACGATTCTCGTCGTGGCGGCGGTGCTCGCCGTCATTGCGCCCGTCGCCGCGCAGGCGCAGTGCGGCAACTACACACACAGTCACGGCAACGTCCGGCACAGACACCGCAGTTGCGTCGGCGATGGACACAAGCACGGACGCAGTTTCTGGCAGAAGCACCGCGATAAACTGACGACCGCTGGCGGCGCTCTAGCCGGGGCGGCCATCGGCGGCGCGGCCGGGGGCAAGAAGGGCGCGGCCATCGGCGCGCTCGGCGGCGGCGGCGCAGCGGCCGTCTATACTTACGGCATCCGCAAGCGGCGGCGTCCCGCGCGTCGCTACTGACGCTCTTTCGACTCTCGCTTGTCAACGAACCGACGCCGCCGAGCGCCGCGTCGTTCGTCTGAGGGAGACTCTCCGAGGGGAAATGTGCCTTTGAGCAGACCCTTTCGGCGAGTCTCTTCGCTTTTATGCCTCGTTATGAAAATCGCGTGCAGTTGACGCTGGCGCTCGTCGTCGGGCTGCTGCTCGTCGCCAACCTGTTCACGCTCACCATCGTCGCGCTCACTCCGACGACGCGTCTGGCGCGCGCGCCCATCCTCGTCGCCGTCTGCTTCATCACGCTCGTCGTCAGCGTGCCGAGCATCCTGCTGCTGCCGCGCTGGTTGCTGCGTCCGTATCGTCAATTGGTTGACGAGGCGGAACGCGCGCCCGTCGAGACGCGCCCGCGTCGGCGCGAGGCGGGCGACGAGACGGAGTTCGTGCTGGAAACTTTTCAGGGTGTGGTCGCGCAGTTGCGCGCCAAGCAGAGAGAGTTGGAGCGTCTGAGCGAACGTGCCAGCGAGCGCGCCGCCTCCGCCGAACAGTTCAGCGAGCGCATCGTCGCCAGCGTCCCTTCCGGCCTCGTCGCCTTCGACTCGGCAGGGCGTGCCACCGTGATTAACCCGCCCGCACATGAACTGCTCGCCACCGACGGCGAGACGCGCGGACAGAGCGTCCGCGAGCTTCTCAACCACGCGCCGCAACTGGCCGCGCTCGTCGAGCGATGCCTTGAGACGGGCGAGCTTTACCGGCGCGAGGAGGTGACGGCGACGGACGAGGGCGGTCGCCAGCGACGACTCGGCGTGACGGTCGCGCCGATTGACCCACGTCCCGGACAAGGCACGCGCGGCGCACTGTGCCTGTTGACAGACATCACCGAAGTCGCCGAACTGCGTGAGGCCGTTGCGCTCAAGCGCAACCTCGAAAGCCTCGGCGAGATGTCGGCCGGACTCGCGCACGAGTTCAAGAACGCGCTGGCGACCTTGCACGGCTACGCGCAGTTGATGCAGAACATCGAACGGGACGAGCGCGGGCGCGCCGCCGCGACGGCCTTGCTGCAAGAGGTGCGCAGCCTCTCCGAGATGGTCACGGCCTTTCTCAACTTCGCGCGCCCGCAGCCGCTTGAGCCTGAAGACGTGTCGCTCTCAGAGCTCTTCGCGCAGTGTGCTGCGGAACTGCGCCCGCTCTTCGAGAAGGGGCGCGTCGAACTCTCCATCAAGGGCGAGTTCCCAGACATCCGCGCCGACGAAAGGATGCTCAGACAGGCCGTCCTCAATCTCCTGCGTAACGCGGCTGAGGCCGTCACAGATGAGACGGAGGAGCGGCGCGTCGAGGCGCGCGGCGCGGTCAGGGCGGACGCGGAGGGGCGCGCGTGGGCGTTCGTCGAAATCGAAGACACGGGCGGCGGCATCCCCGAAGCAGACATCCCGCGCATCTTCATCCCCTTCTTCACGACGAAGACGAAGGGGCACGGCGTCGGCCTTGCGCTCGCGCACCGCGTCATTACAGACCACGGCGGCACGCTCTCGGCCGCCAACTCGCCGCGCGGCGGAGCGGTCTTCACCGTCAAACTTCCGCTCCCGCACGCGTGACTTTCGTCCTCCTTCGCCAACTTGCTCTGTCAGGAGAAACGCGTCCATGACCGTCCACACTATCGACGAAGTTATCCTCACGCTTGACGAGGTTATCGCTCGCGCGCGCCGCGAACGCAGCCGCCTCGGCTTCTTCGCCACGCTCTACCGCAACGTGACGATTCGCGTCAAAGAAGGCATCGCCTCAGGCCACTTCGAGGACGGCGCGCGCGTCGAGCGTCTGGACGTGGCCTTCGCTAATCGTTACCTCACGGCGCTTGAAAGCTTTCGTCGCGGCGAGCGGCCGAGTTCGTGCTGGCTCGTCTCCTTCAAGGCCGCCGCCTCGCGCCGTCCGCTGATTCTCCAACACCTGCTGCTCGGCATCAACGCGCATATCAACTTCGACCTCGGCATCGCCGCCGCCGAAATCGCGCCCGGCTCCCAACTGCCCACGCTCAAACACGACTTCGAGCAGATTAACAACATCCTCGGCGGCATGCTCAACAAGGTGCGCTCAAACGTCGATGAGCTTTCGCCCTGGATAGACTTTCTCGACAACTTCGAGACGCAGCGTCAGGACAAGTTCATCAACTTCAGTCTGACGAAGGCGCGCGACTCTGCGTGGCGCGTCGCCGAACGGCTCGCGCCTCTGAATGAGGCGGAGAAAGCGTCGGAACTCGCACGCCTCGACCGCAAGGTGGCTGCGCTCGGCTGGATTATTCGACGACCGGGCGGCATCTGGCTCAACTTCGGCCTCTGGCTCATCAGCCTGCGCGAGTCGAACGACATCCCGCACATCATCGACGTGCTCAGCCAGATGTGAAGCCGGTTAGGTCTTGAGGGTTACGCGTCGAAAGCCGAAGGCGATGATGCGCGTCGGGATGTTGCGAATGAAGGGCAGGCGGAGCAGGAGTCGGATGATGAAGGGCAGGCGGAACTGTGCGCGCGGGTTGAGCGCGGCGGCGATGATGCGTCTCTGCACGAAGGCCTGCACGGCCTGAATCAGACGCGTCGGCAGTTCCCTCTCCTGCTGCACGCGCGCCAGTTCCGCTTCGCTGACACAACCCGCGAGGAGCGGCTTCGTCAACAAGTTCGCGGCGACGACCGCATCCTGAATCGCGTAGTTGATGCCGACGCCGCCGACAGGCGACATGACGTGCGCCGCGTCTCCGATGAGCAGCAGTCCCGGCCTGTGCCAACGCTCGACGCGGCTCGACTCGATTGACAGGAACGAAACCTGCTTCCAGTCCGTCAGGTGGCCGACGCGCCCGGCGAACTCCGGCACAATCTCGGCGAGCGAGCGTCGCAACGCCTCGACGCCCGCCGCGCGCAGTTGCCCGTAGCCGCCCTTGAAGATGACATAGCCAACCTGCCATTCGTCGAGTCGGTCGAGCATCACGACGGCGTGGCCGTTGCCGAACCGACCGAGAGCACCTTCGGGGTCGCCAGCCTCGCGCGGCAGACGAAACCACAACACATCAACCGGCAGAGAGGTCTTGACCGGCTCTGCGCCGCAGAGATGCCGGACACGCGAGCCGCGCCCATCCGCGCCGATTGTGAGGAGCGCCCTCACCTCATGCCACTCCGCGCCCTCGCGGAAACGCACGCCGCGCACCTCTCCCTCCTCTTCAATCAACTCTTCGACGCGTGCGCCCATCAGCAGTTGAAAGGTCGGGTGGCGCTTGGCCTCCGCGACGATGAAGTTGAGGAAGTCCACCTGCGGCAGCATGGCGATGTAGGGAAAGCGCGTCTTGAGTCGCCCGAAATCGGCGACCGTCACGGTCTCGCCGCCGAGGACGAAGGTCGCGGTGCGGATTTTCGTATGACGAATCTTGAGCAGGTCTGCGGCGAGGCCGAGTTGCTCCATGATTTCGAGGACGGAAGGATGGAGCGTGTCGCCGCGAAAGTCGCGGTCGAAATCCTCGTGCGCTTCGAGCAGCGTGACGTGCAAGCCCTTGCGCGCAAGCAGCAGAGCGAGCAACGCTCCGGCCGGGCCGCCGCCCACGATGCAACAGTCGGCGCGATGGACTTCCTTTATCTCTCTCTCGCCGTCGTCTTCTCCCCCTCGATGCGTCTGCGGTTTTGACATGACGGGTTGTCTCCTCGAATCGTTTCAGGCCGCAGGCTCGCGCGGGAAGTATTCGCGCCAGCGCCGGTCAACGAGCGCGGCGATGTCCGGCCGCACGACCAACTCGTCCGGGTATCCGGGCTTCATGCGCGCGTCGAAGAGGACGGGCGCGCGGTAGGAGATGTGGTGTCTGGCGACTTCGGTCGAGGCGGCGTGAATATCGGAGGCTGGCTCGAAGCGCGTCCACGTCGCCCAGAGGAAATCGGAAGCGGAGCGCGCGACACGCGCGTCGTCGTGGAGAACAATCAACGGCCAGTCGCGGAACTCTGCCGCGCGTGCGAGCCGCGCGGCCTGTTCCCTGTCTTCCGCGTAAGGCGCGCCTTCGACGACGAGGCAGCCCGCGCAGAAGACTTCGACGCGCCGGACGCCTGCCGGTAGTTCGCCGCGAAACTCGCGCGGTAAATCCCTGACGGCTTCGCCCAGACCGAGCATGAGAGCCTTGCTCCCTTCGTTCACCTTGCCGCTCGTGTAGTCGAGCGTGTCCATCGAGACGTTTGAGAAGATGAAGAGGTCGCTCTCGAAGCGTGTCCGCGCCAGCACGTGCTCGAAGAGGCGCGGGAAGTCGCTCAAGTCCTGCGGCGTGTCTGTGAGGATGAGAAATTTTGTCAGCGAGAGTTGGCCTTCGCCGAGAATGCGGAAGGCCGAGACGAGCGCCTCGCGTCGGTAACGCTCGCGCACGACGGCCGCCGCCAGCGAATGAAAGCCCGTCTCGCCGTAAGTCCACAGGTCGCGCACGCTCGGCATGACGAGTGGAAAGAGCGGCGAGAGAAGTTTTTGCAGATAGTCGCCGATGAAGAAATCTTCCTGTCGCGGTTTGCCGACGACCGTCGCCGGATAGATGGCGTCCTTGCGATGAAAGACCGCTTCGACGTTGAAGACAGGGTAGTCGTGTTGCAGCGAATAATAACCGTAATGGTCGCCGAAAGGCCCTTCGGGTCGCCTCTCATGGGGTGGGACGTGGCCGACGAGCGCAAACTCTGCCTCTGCCACCAGACGATAATGATTTTTGTCGAGAGGATTTTCCGCAACTCTCACCTTCTCTCCGGCGAGGACTGAGGCGAGGACGAGTTCGGGCACGTCTTCCGGCAGCGGGGCGATGGCCGAGAGGATGAGCGCGGGCGGGCCGCCGAGAAAGACCGTCACAGGAAGCGCACGCCCCGCGCGTTCGGCTTCGTGATAATGGAAACCGCCGCCTTTGTGTATCTGCCAGTGGATGCCTGTCGTGCGCGCGTCGTGGCGTTGCAGGCGATACATGCCGAGATTGTGCTTGTGCGTCTGAGGGTGCTCTGTGTAGACGAGCGGCAGCGTGACGAAAGCCCCGCCATCTTCCTGCCATGTGGTCAGGATGGGAAGTTCATCGAGACGCGCGGGACGGTCTAAGACCTCCGTCACGGGCGCGCGGCGGACGCGTCGTGTGCCGAGTTTCAAGGCTTCGAGCGCGAGCGCGCGATGACGCCACAACTCTGCGGGGCGCGGAGGCAGCAGCGACTCGGCTAGCCGCACGGCCTCGCGCACGAGCGCCTCCGGCTTCGCGCCGAAGGCCAACTCGATGCGCCGCGCCGTGCCGAAGAGATTGGTGACGACAGGATAGGGACTACCCTTGACGTTCCTGAAGAGTAAGGCCGCGCCGCCGCGTTCAATCACGCGCCGGTGAACTTCGGCCAGTTCGAGATAGGGGTCAACTTCCGCCTCGACTGTCACGAGGTCGCGTTCGCGTTCGAGGAGTTCGAGGAAAGACCGAAGGTTACGATGCATGTCGGAATCTGAAAGGGACGCTCCCGGTTAACTGTAACGACAGAGTATAGCTTACTTGTTCTTCGTCGCGCCTGCGGCCGCTTTCCTGCGCAGAAAGAGAGAGGGCAGGGACTGAAGTCCCTGCCCTCTCGTTTGAGTCTGGATGGCGCGCGGCGTTTAGGGTTGGTCGTCCTCTTTAACGCCGGTCTGGCGCACGCGTTTGGGTTCAATCTTGGGAGCGTCGGCGAGCCGTTTTTTTATCTCCTGTTCGGCGAAGGAGGCGGCCTCGACGATGCCGGGGTCGAGTGAGGCGGCGAGCGGCTTGATTTGTTCGAGCGTGGATTCGTCGCCGATGCGCGCGAGGACTTCGAGCAGGCGAATCTGCGTGTTGCCGTTCGTGCGCTTGATGAAGACGTAGAGCGGCTGCGGCGATTCCAGTTGCGAGAGATAACCGAGCGTCTGTTCGTAGCGCGGCGAGTCGAGCGCGCGCACGAGTTGGAAGAGCGCCTCGTTGCGTCCCAGACGGTAGAGCGCCCAGTCGAATGCGAGGCGCGCACGCGCGTCGCGCTCCTGCATGCGATAGCCTTCGACCAGCGTCAGGTGCTCGACGGCGACCTGACGCGCCAACTCTTCAGCCGCCTCGCGCCGCTGCACGGGGTTCGCACTGGCGAGCGCGCGTGCCACCTCGCGCGAGCTCTTCGCCGCCGCCACCACCGGCCTTGTCTCCGCGTCCTGCGCGCGGGCGAACGGCACACACAAACAACAGAGCGCCGCACAGAGCGCAGATAAAGTCGCAGACTTGAAGTGCTTCATCCTTGCCAACTCTCCCTTCAGAATCCGACCTGCGTGATGGACTTTTTCTCCACGTTCGGCGCGTACTTGCGAATCACCGGCTCAATCTCGCTGGCCTTGCCGATGAGGACGAAGACGAGATTTTCGGCCGGGAAATACTGCTTGATGACGCGACGCGCATCGTCGAGCGTCATGGCGTCGATGCGCGCGTAATAGGTGTTGATGTCGCGCTCGTCGAGACCGAAGAATTCGAGTTGCGCGATGAGCGCGGCGAGTTGGTCGGTCGTCTCGATGCGCGGCGGAAACTGTCCCTTGAGGTAGCTCTTCGCAGACTTCAACTCCTCTTCTGTGATGCCCTTTTCGTGCAGACGCTTGAGGATGTCGAGCGTCATGTCGATGGCCTGCCCGGTCGTCTCGTTGCGCGTGTAGGTGTTGATGAAGAAGGGGCCGCGCAGACGCCTCTGGTCGAAGGCCGAGCGCGCGCCGTAGGTCAGCCCCGTGTTGATGCGCAAGGCCGAGTTGAGCATCGAGGTGAAACGGCCGCCGAAGAGCGTGTTGACGACTTCAATCTGCACGCGGTCGGCGCTCGTGCGCGGGATGCCGATGTTGCCGATGCGGTAGAAGGTCTGCGTCGAGTCGGGCTTGTCGATAAGGAGCAGGCGTTTGCCTTGCACGGGCGCGGCTTCGGTCAGCGTGATGGCCGGGGCGGTCTTGTCAGGCCACGCGCCGAACCTCTCGGTCAGCATCCGTTCCATCTCAGCCGTCTGAAAATCTCCGGCGACGGCGAGGATGGTGTTCGAGGGCGTGTAGTAAGTTTGATAGAACTTCGCCACGTCTTCGCGCGTGATGGCGGCGATGGTCTTCTCGTCGCCTTCGGTCGGTCGCCCGTAAGGATGTGAGCCGAAGAGATAGGCGTTGTAGTAAGTGCCGATGACGCCTGACGCCTCGTCCTTAGCCGCCTTCACGGCATCGACGCGCTGCGCCTGCATCTTGGTCGTTTCGGCCTGCGGAAAGGTCGGGTTGAGCAGCACGTCCGAGAGCAGTTCGAGTCCCTTGGCGATGTCTTTGCGGACGAACTCGGCCGTGCCCTGCGTGTAATCGAAGGTGGCGAACGCGCCGAGCGTACCGCCGACGAAATCGAGTTCGTTGGCAATCTGGTCGGCGGTGCGCGTCTTCGTTCCCTTACGCAGCAGTCCGGCGGTCAGCGAGGCGACGCCCTCTTTGCCGGCCGGGTCGGCGACCGAGCCTGCCTTGACGATGAAATTGAAGCTGATGATGGGAACTTCGTGCTGCTCCATGAGGAGCAGCGTGAGACCGTTCTTGAGACGGACTTTCTTGTAAGCGGGAAGCTTGAGCGCGGCCGCGCCCTGCGCGCGCGCAACAGTCGCAGGCGCGATGCAGGCGAGCAAGAAAGCCAACGAAAAGATGAAAGTGCGCTTCAACATAATCATTCTCCCTGACAGGTCACGTCCTTACTTAACGGCTCCCGGCTTCCTGCGGCGTCGCTTCCCTTTCGGGGACGAGCGTGGCGACCGTGCGATTTTTGTCTGCGAAATATTTCTGTGCGACGCGGCGCACGTCATCTCTCGTCACCTTGCGGAAATCTTCTGCGGCGTTGAAGAGCTTGCGATAGTCGCCGAAGAAGACTTCGTAGCTGCCTATCTGGTCGGCGCGCCCGTTGATGGTCTTAATCTGGCGGTAGAAGTTGGCGAGCAGGATGTTCTTGGCCTTCTCAAGCTCCTGTTCGGTGACGAGTTCCTTCTTCGTGCGGTCAAGCTCCTCGAAGACGGCGCGCTCGACCGCGCCGGTGGCGATGCCCTCTTTGGGCTGCGCCGTGACGACGAAGAGCGTCGGGTCGAAGGCAAAGTCGTAGTCGGCGCGGACTGACAGCGCGAGTTGGTCTTTGTCAACAAGGCGCTGGTACATGCGCGAACTCTGGCCGGAGAAGAGGATGGTCTGCAAGACCTTGAGCGCGTAGTAGTCAGGATGCGCCGTCTCAGGCACGTGATAGCCGAACATCAACATCGGAAGCTGCGCGAACTTCCTGACCTCGACGCGCCGCTCGCCCAACTGTTCCGGCTCTTTGGTCGTCACCTTCGCGGGCGGGTCGTGCGACGGAATAGGCTCGATGTACTTCTGCGCGAGCGCGAAAATCTCTGCGGGCTGCACGTCGCCGACGACCACCATCGTCGCGTTCGAGGGCGAATAGCCGGCGCGAAAATGGTTCTGCAAGTCCTCCATCTTCCAGCCTTCGATATCGACCATCCAGCCGACGACCGGCCACTGATAAGGATGCGCCGTGTAGGCCGTCGCCCAGAGTTGTTCCCAGAGCAGCCCGGCGTTGTCGGCCTCGACCGAGGTGCGCCGCTCGCTGGCGACGACGCCGCGCTCGGATTCGATAATCTTCGGGTCGAAGGCGAGATGCTGGATGCGGTCGGCTTCGAGGTCGAAGATGAGGTCGAGTTGGTTGCGCGGGAACCAGTCCTGATAGACGGTCACGTCCGTGCTGGTGTAGGCGTTGTTCGAGCCGCCCGCGCCTTCCATCACTTTGTCGAACTGTCCGGGGCCGTACTTCTTCGCGCCGTTGAACATCATGTGCTCGAAGAAGTGCGAGAGGCCGGTCGTGCCCGGCCGCTCGTTGCGCGAGCCGATGCGGTAGAAGATGTAGAGCGCGACGTTGGGGATGTCGGGGTCGCGCTGGACGAGAATCTTCATCCCGTTCTTGAGCGTGTGCGTCTGCACGTCGAAGGTCTGTGCTGAGGCCGCACGGGGCGCGGCGAAAGCGACGAGGAGCAGGCAGAGGCTAAGTGCCCTTGTGACTGACTTCATATCTTCTCCATCTCGTGTGAATCCTTGCGGGGCATACCCGGCGGAAGCGCGGCCGTTGTCGTGGGCTAGGATGCGCGCGGGGCGCGCGGCTGTTGCACGCTTTCACGCGCCCCGCCCGGCACGCGGATTTTGCCACAGATTCGCGGCGCACAGAAGCATCAGGACGCGCCCGAAAGGCGCACGTCCCGGCCGTTTGAGAGTGCGGCTCGCAAAGAGCCGGTCTCGAACGGACGGGACGTGTGCGAAAGCATGTCTGGCAAGCCTCGCGCGCGGGGGCGCGTGACGGGGTTTAAGCCGTCTGGGCCGTAGCGGCGCGGTGCGCGTCGGCGAGGGCGGCCGTATCGACGAATTCGCGGAAGGCCGCAATCCGGTCGCCGCGTAGGGTGAAGATGTGCAGCCAGTCGATGTCGTAAGTCCGGTTGGACGCTTTGACGCGTCCCTTGTAGTTGCCGAGCACGACGACCTTGTCGCCCTGCGCGATGAACTCGCGCGGCTCAAAGTGCGAGATGTCTTCCGTCTGCGCGAGCGTCGAGAAGAACTGCGTGACGCCGGCATGGCCGCGCTGGCGTCCGGCGTAGGGAATCGCCTCGCGCGAGCCGGGCACGTCCCAGTCGATGTCGTCGGTCATAAATCCGAGTAAACCCTCGATGTCGCCCCTCTGGAACGCCGCGTAAGCGGCCTGCACTCTTTCAACGTTCTCTTGTTCAGCCATTCTCTGTGGCCTCCTTTCAAGCATACTTACGAGGCCGCAGGCGAAATCGGATGGGCGGGGGCGACTCTTTTATTTCGGCAGGCGTGCGCGCGGGTGGCAGCGCTCGTAGGTCGAGCGCAGCCGCTCGCTCGTGACGTGCGTGTAGATTTGTGTGGTGGCGAGGTCGCTGTGGCCGAGCAGGGCTTGGACGGAGCGCGTGTCTGCGCCGCGTTCGAGCAGGTGTGTGGCGAAGCTGTGGCGCAGAACGTGCGGTGTCACGCCTGAGAGTCCGGCCGCCACTGCATATCGTTTGAGCGATGCCCAGACGTTCTGACGCGTCAGCGGGCGTCCGCCGCCCGCGACGAACAGCAGTTGCGAGTCGCGCCCGTCAAGCAGCCAGCGCCGCGCATGCAGATACTTTTCGAGCCACGCAAGAGCGCTGCGGCCGACGGGGATGCGTCGCTGCTTGCTGCCCTTGCCCGAACAACTGAGCACGCCCTGGTCTAAATCTATCTGCCCTGTCTTCAGAGAGACCAACTCCGAGACGCGCAGGCCGCAGGCGTAGAGCAGTTCAATCAGCGCGCGGTCGCGCAAGCCTTCGGTCGTCGAGGTGTCGGGCGCTTCCAGCAGACGCTCGGTCTCCTCCTGCGTGAGAAAGCGGGGCAACTTCTGCGCCGCCTGCGGGGCGGGGATATCTGCGGTCGGGTCTGCTTTCACGTGACCGTCGAGCAGGAGGAAGTGAAAGAAGCCGCGCGCGGCCGACAGTGCGCGCGCGACAGAGCGCGGCGAAAGCCCGGCACGCGTCATCGACATGACCCACTGCGAAACGTCCTCCTTCGCCAACTCGTGCGGCTGCCGCCCGCGCGACTCAGCCCACGCGCGCAGTTTCGCGAGGTCGCGCCGGTAACTCGCCAGAGAGTTCGCCGCCAGCCCCTTCTCGACCTGTACGTATGAGAGATGTTCCCGAATCAAATCGCGCGCCATAGACCCTCTCTCTCGCACCTCCGCGCCGCCAATTTAACATCACTTCAACGACAGCCCGACAGAAATCTTTCGGCAGCGCAAACATTCGCGCGGCAGGACGAAGCACGCGCGCTCGCCCGCATGATATGACAACTCCGACGCACGCGCTCGCACTCTCTTAGATGAACACCTCCGTCCGACGCCGCGCGAAGTTGTGCTCGGTGACGAGTCGCGCGATGGCCGAAGCAATCTTTGCGCCGCCGTGCGCCGAAGGCTCAATCGGGTTGGCGTAATCGGCCGCATCGTTGCAGACGAGTCGCAAATCTATGAGCGGGAGACCGCGCGTGAAGGCGGCGCGGATAATCGCATCGTTGAAGAGCGAGAGCGCGGCGACGGACAGACGCTGTGCATCTGCGTCCGGGAAATTCGGGTAATAGACGGTGCAGACGCCCGTCGGCAACGCGCGGCGGAGCACGGCGTCGAGCATCTGGTGATATTCCGCCTCGAATCTTTCGGCGATGTCTGAGAGGCGGTCGAGCACTTCGGCGACCGAGCGCGCGCCCTCGCGCAAAATCCCTGCGTAGCCGAGCGCGTCGTTTCCGCCGACGCTCAAGACCAGATGGCTCGCCTCCTCCGGCGTCTCGCGCAACTGCCTTTCGACGCTGCGTATGACCGCGCCGTCAACAGCGCACAGGCTGGCGCGCCAGTCTTCCGGCAGACGCTCACGCAGTTGCCGCACCACGTCGGGCGCGCCGCCGACGTATGCGGCGTTGTCAAAAATCGAATCGCCCAACAGGACGACGTGTCCCTTTGCCATCTCGATACCCTCCCCTGCGGCCTCGGCTCTTGCGCTCAGACGGGCGCGGCTGCAAAGATAGCCGACGCGCAGCCCGTCGTCCACATGTCTGAGAGAGCGCGCGGCCTGCGCGTTAGGCTCAGCAACAACATCTCGAAGGCGAACAGCAAAGGAACTCTCTTCGATGAACGAGAACCCGGAACGTCTCCCGCAACGCGCCGTCGTCGGAGACGACGAACAGACGCACGTCTCCCCCGCAGGCCGCTCGTCGCTCCCGCAGCCGAACCTCGGCCTGTGCCCTGACTGCCGACAGTTAATCTCGCATCAGGCAGAATCGTGTCCGCACTGCGGGCGCTTTATTCAAAGATTCGCGTCGAAGATGGTGGTCGAACGTAAAGGCTGGATTTCGACGATTGCGTGGGGCATCCTGCTGGCCGTCGTCATTCCCTGGCTGATACTGCTAGCGCTGGCTTTCCTCTTTCTCATCGGCGGCGTCGGCGGACGCTCGCTCCTGCGCTGAACGCGAAAAGGGAAAAGGCGTCAGGCTCCCCCAAGCCTGACGCCTTTTCCAAAGCCACCGCTCACGTGGCCTGCCTCAAGTTTCACTCAATCCCCAGAAGGACTGCCCATTGAGGTCTTCAATATAACTGCCGACCCGGCGCGCTTGGTTGCGGTAATGTTGCATTGCCGTTACTTCTGCCTTGCGCGACGGAGAGCCGTTCACTAGTACTGCGACGGAGCAGTTGCCGCAGAAATTCTGTTCGGGTTCATGTCGGGCGCAGGCTGCGTCAGTCCGCGATTGACGAGAACGCGCACTTCGACGCGACGGTTCTGCGCGCGTCCCTCGCGCGTCGCGTTGTCAGCGACGGCCTGCGATTCGCCGTAGCCGAACGGCGTGATGATGCGGCGCAAGGGTATGCGATGCTGCTCGGCCAGATAGCGCACGACTGAATCGGCGCGTTGCTGGCTCAGGCGACGGTTGCGCTCAAGTCCGCCCGTCGCATCCGTGAAGCCCGCGACCTCGATGACATAACCTTTGGCGTTGGCAGCCTGACGCGCAATCTCGTCGAGTTGCGCTTTGGCCTCGGTCGAGAGCACGGTGCTGTTGACGCGGAAGTTGATTGAGAGACTCTGTTGCGCGACGTAGTCGTCGAGCGCCGAGATGCGTTCGTTCGTCGCGTTGACGCCGACCAGAGCGGCGTCCGCCGTCTGCTGCGCCGCCACTGCGCCGCCGCGCGCCGCGTTCGAGACGGCCGCTAATTCTTCCATCTGTCCTGACAGGCGTTGAGCATTCTCCTCAACCTGCCCGATGCGTGTTTCGGCCGTCCCGACGCGATTTTCGACGGGGTCAACGCGCGCCTGAATCGACTGTGCAACGCGCAAGTCCGTGTCGCCGAATCTCACCTTCTCGGCGACGAGTTGACCGGCCGCGTTGCCGCGCCCTTCGACTTCGAGATTGAGGCCGCGCAGGATGCTCGTCACACCGTAGTTCTTACCGCTGCGGAGAAAGCCGCCCTTCGTCTTGACGCTCGTGCGGTCGGTGAGCATGACGGTCGTCGTCGCGCCCGTCGCGTCCTGTATGACGAAGGTGTCGGCGTCGCGCTGCGTGACGACGCCCGTTACTTTAGCCTTCTGGTTGGCGGCGACCGTGCGCGTCGAGGCCGCCGTCTGGTCGGTGGCTTGAGCTGCCGCGAACGAGGCGCAGGAGAGCGCGAGGGCGCAGGTCAGGGCAAACTTCGAGATGGTTTTCGCGGTCTTGTGATTCACAGTTTATCTTCTCCCTTTTGAGTTGATACCGAAGATTTTTAGAAAGCCACGCCGTCCGAAGCGAAGGGTTTGGCGTCCGCGCGAGGTTCGTTAGGCGGCCGAAAACTTTTCCGAACTGATGTGTGCTGGCAGACATTAAGCAATTTCGGCGCGGCCAATGGTTGCGAAAAATTTGCGTTTCGCTTGTAAGCAAATTGCAGCGCCGACGGCGGCCGACTGTTTGCTAGTTTTGAATAACTTCTTGGTATAAAATGGTGTTCGGAGGCGACCGCGACGAGTCCGCGCCGGGGTGTTTCGGAAGCAGTGGACGCGCAGGTCGCCAGATTCTTATCTGCTGAGGATGCGGAGCGGTTCGAGGACGGAGATGGCAAGCGGTTTAGTAATACACATCGAGAGCGGGCGCGACCGGCACACGCAGGTGCTCTCGCAGGAGCGCATCCGCGTCGGTTCGGGCGCTGACTGCGATTTGCGTCTGCGCTCTTCGGCGTTGCCGACGGACGCGCCCTTCGTCTTCGAGTTGGCGCGCTCGAACGGCCACTACATCATCTCGCAATTTGAGCCGACGCTGGCGCTGACGTACAACGGCGCGCCGCTGGCGGCCGGTGCCGTTGTCGAAGACGGCGACGAACTGCGCGTGGCCGATACAGACCTCGCGCTCCGCTTCTTCCCCGTCCGCGAGTTGCCTGCCGTCGTCCGCTCGCGGCGCGGCGGCGATGTGCAGGTTGCGCCCTTCATCGAGAACGCGGCCGTCGAGGCGGCGGCGACGGCGCGGCGCGACGATGCCAAAGTCTTCCTGCGCGAGTTCACGCGCGAGTTGATACGCGAAATCAACACGAGCACGAAAATCATCGTCCTCCTGCTCGTCGTCGCGCTCGTCGGCGGCATCCTCTATCTGGGGTTTGCCGCCTATAAGGAGTTGCAGAACAGCCGCGCCCTCATCAACAAGCAGAACGAGCAACTGGCACGCATGCAGGCCGGGATGAGCGAGCAGAACAAGCTCTTCGAGCAGGTTGACAAGGCGAACAAAGACATCCTCTACAGCCAGTCGCTTGCGCCGAAACTGCGCGGCGAGTTCGGCAACGGCGTCTGTCTGATTTCGGGCACATACGTCCTCGTCGAACCGGGCACGGGTCGCCCCTTGCGCTACCCGGAAAGAAAGTTCGACGACGCGACGACGACCGAAGAGGAGGGCGGCGAGCAGCAGTTGCTCACGCCTGAAGGCAACGGCGAAATCTTCGAGAAGGATTTCAGCGGGACGGGCTTTCACGTCGGCGACGGCTTCATCCTGACGAACAAGCATCTGGCCGTCTCGCCTTGGGAGGCCAACGAAGCGGTGCAGGCGCTCGGCGCGAGCGTCAACGGACAGTTCCGCATCAAGCGGATGGTCGCCTTCTTCCCCGAACACAAACAGTCGTTCGTTATCCGCTTCAAGCAGGCCGCGCCGCGCGACGACGTGGCCGTCTGCGCCTTCGACGTGCGCGAGATGCCGACCGACATCCCGGCGCTTCCCATTGACCCGGACGCAGAGGCCGCGACGATTGGCAAGAAGGTGGTCTTCATGGGTTATCCGAGCGGCGAGGAACGCATCCTCGCGTCGCTGCCGGAGGCTGAGGCGCGCGAGATTCAGCAGAGATACGGGCGGACGCTCGGCACGCTCCTGAACGCGCTGGCCGAGCGCAACTTCATCAAACCGCTGCTGACGCAGGGCAGCATCATCGCGCTCGAATCGCACCGCATCCTGTTTGACGCGGGCAGCGCCGAAGGTGGTTCGGGCGCGCCGCTCTTCGGACAGTCGGGCAAGGTCATCGGCGTCAACTTCGGGACGTTCGTCCAGATGCCGAACGTCAATTTCGCCGTGCCGATTAAGTTCGCCGTCCCGATTCTCGAACGCGCAGGTTGGAAGCGACCCGCGCCGCCGAGCGACATCAACGCCGCAGGCGCGTCGAAGGAGGCGCGCGTCGTCTCTTCGGCGGCGAACCCCGCGCACTAATCTGACGCGTCCGTTTTGACAGGAGACTCGACGCTCGGCTAACCTTTCGCTTTTTGCGCTCAGACGCAGTTTCCCAACGGAGAGTCAGTCCAGTTTTGTCTGCTTCGGTTACTACAGTCACAACGGCGCGCATCCGGCCGGAACTCTTCCCAGAACAGATTGTTCGCACGTCAAGCCGCACGCTGCTCGTCGCGGCGCTCGCCTCGGTCATCCTCTTCGGCTTCGCCTTGCGCGCCTACCGTCTCGGCGCTGAGAGTCTCGGCGAAGACGAACTCAACAAGGTGCGCGCCGTCGAGGAGTATCGCGCGCGCGGTTTGACCTCTGCCAACGGCGAGCACCCGTTGTTGATGAAAGGATTGCAGACCGTCAGCGTCGTCGCCGCAGACCGTTGGAACGCGACCTCTTTCGTCCGCGCGAGACCGTCGCTGGCGGTTTCGACGGAGACGGCCGTGCGCCTACCCGGCGTGCTTCTCGGCGCGTTCACTTCTCTGCTCATCTTCCTCGTCGCGGCCGAGTTGTTCGGCGCGGAGATAGGTTTCATCGCGGCGGCGCTGTGGGCGCTCGACCCGGCGGCGATAGGTTTCAACCGCATCGCGAAAGAGGATTCTTTCCTGCTCTTTTTCTTTCTGCTGGCGAACGTCTTCTGGCTGCGCGGGCAGCGCGTCGCTGAGAAGGGAGAGGCGCGGCCGGAGCGTTATTACTGGGCGGCGGCAGCCGCTTTCGGCGCGATGATGGCGTCGAAGTACATGCCGCACTATCTCGCCATCAGCGCCAGCTACTACTACATCTTTCAGGGCGTCCGCGCGACGCGTTGGCGGATGGGGAAGACGCGCTGGCTCATCTTCTTCGCCGTCATGGGCGTCGCCTTTCTGGTCTGCAACCCGACCATCCTGCTGCCCGGCACGTGGCACGAGATGCGTGTCTTTGCGGGCGAGCGACGCATCGGCCACGACAGCTACGAGTACATGGGTGAGCTTTACCGCAACCAGATGACGCTCTGGCTGAAGGGCGTGCCATGGCATTTCTATTACGTCTTCATGGGCGTCAAGCTGCCGCTGCTGACGCTGGTGGCTTTCATCGTCGGGCTTCCGCTCGTCTTCATGCGGCGGATGGGCGACGGCCGCTACTTCGTCCTCTTCTGGATGTTCTATTGGTTCTTCCCCTTCCCTCTGATGGGCGGCAAGTTCACGCGCTATTTCACGTTTGCGCTGCCGGTCGTGCTGATAGTCTCGGCCGTCGGCCTGCACGCCTTCGCGCAACTGCTGACGCGCATGGCCGCGCGTCTGTTCGCAGGAGACGCCTTTAAGCCTTACGCGCGTGCGTTGGTGGCGCTTGTCGTCCTCGCTCTCTCTGCTTACGCCTCCGTCCGCGCCGCGCCGCACTATCGTCTCTACACGAACGCGCTCGGAGGCGGCGAGCGCGGCTCAGGCACTTTCTTTCCGCACGACGAGTTCTACGACGGGGCGATGCGGGAGATAGCCGGGGCGGTCGCGCGCGAGGCGCGGACACAGGCGCGCGTGGCGAGCGAGACGCCGGAGTTGTTCAGTTTCTACGCGCGACGCGCAGGACGAGAAGACCTGCGCTCGGTCTCGCTCTCGGACGCGGCGGCGCTCAGAGAGTTCGAGCCGGGAGACTTCATTGTCGTCGCGCGCGGCCGACGTTATTTCAGCAACGAGGCGGTCGTCGCGGCGCTGGCGTCTCGTGCGCAGCCCTTGGCGGAGGTCTCTCTGGGCAAGATTCCGGCGGCGCGTGTCTTTCTTCTGGACGAAGCCTCGCGCGAGGCTATCTCGGCCGTGCTCAAACAGTAAGACTAAAAAGAGGGCAACCGGCACTTGCGCGTGCCGCATCGCACACGGCGCAAGACCAAGCGAACATTGGGAGCCTAAGACCTCGCGCCAGAGACGTGAGGGCGCGAGCAGAGACAGACGCCCATCTCTCTCTCTGCGAGCCATTGGATAAACTGGCGGCGAAGGCGCGGCACGCACGTTGCCTCGCTTCGCCCTGAACGCGCACGACCACCCGACCCGCGCGCGCTGCTGCGAACGGCGATATTTTTCCGGCGCAGTCGTCTCGCTCCAGACGGAGCGATTTCGTGAGGGAGAAGGAAACAGACACCGATATGACGGGCGTTTTCTTTCGGCCGAGAGCGCGGCGCTACAACGCCGTCTTGCTCGCCCTCCTGCTCTGCGTCTCGTTCATGCCGCGCGGCGTGGCGGCGCAGGAGCAGCCGCAGCAGCCACCGCCGCAGTCCGCCAGCGAAGCGGCGCAACCCGCCGCCGCGCCCGCCGTCGAGACTCCCGGACAGTTCTTCCGCATGGAGAGCGTCCGCGTCGGCACGGACGCCGAACTGCTGACCATCTTCGGACGACTCGACGGCCTGCCCGCCGACGGCACAGACAGAGACACGCCGCTCGTCAGCATCCTGCGCGACACGCTCGGCGATGCAGACCCGCACAACGACCGCCTGCGTCAGGTCTGGATGCTCACCTACACGCGGCCGAACGCGTGGCAGCGCGTCGCCTCGGCCGTCCCCTTCCTCTACACGCGCGTCGGCAACAAGCGCCGCGCGAGCCGGAACGAACCGCCGCCGCCCGTCCTCGACCTCGCCGCGACGAGTCGCGACACGTGGCGTCGCTTCATGTGGCTCGGCCTCCAAAATCTGCTCTTTAATCCTTACGGCGTCTTCGTCAAATCGTCCACGAACGCCTTCAGTCGCAACGAGCGCGCCTTCCGTCAATCGCACGTCGTCCGCGCGCTCGCCGTGCTCTCGCTCTACGAAGCGACGACCGGCACGCCCTCCGCTCTCGCGCCGCACGAGTTGCACGAGATACAGGCGCGACTGATGCTCACAGACAAGGTCTTCGGCGGCATCGTCGGCGACGACTACGTCGAGCGTTACTATCATAATCAGACCGTCTCGTGGCGCGACACGCGCGGCCACAACTGGGAACTGCTGCGCCAGCGCGCAGAGGCCGAAGGTCTCTACTTCGAGCCGCTCACGCTGCCCGACGGCGACACGACACACGCGCTCCTGTGGGTCGCGCGCACAGACCTCTTGCAGAACCGCGAACGCAAGTACAGCGGACGCTTCCTCAACGTCTCGAACCCCTGGCGCGACCGTCGTCTGACCAACTGGCGCGGCCACGTGGCGACGCGCTACTTCGACGCCGAGAACCGTCCCGTCGAGGCGGATGCGCCGGGGGCGCGCGCCGTCGAGATGATTCCGCTCGCGCTCTACGGCCTCGAACACCCGAAGATTCCGACACTTCTCGTTGACTTCCGCGACGGCGGTAATCCGAAGCGACGCGAGATGTCGCATCGTCTCATCGAAGACGTGACGCGCAACGTCCTTGCCGTCTCGAAGTTCGGCGACGTGCACTACTTCCTCGGTCGCACCGTCTTCGACTTCGTGACAGGCCGTCGCGGCATGGACATCAATCAGCCGTCGCGTCTGCGCGCCTACGCGCAACTCAAACTCCTGCTGGCGCTCAACGCCTCGCTCGACCCCGACTTCCGCGAAGAGATTAACCGACGCTTAGAACGCGTCTCGCTCAACCCGCTCGAAAACGACCTCGACGCCGAAGCGCGGCTCGCGCGCGAGCAGTACGCGGCGCTCCTCGACTACGCGCGCCGCCCCGACGGTCTCGCCGCGCGACTCGACCGCGACCGTCGCGCCGAACTCGTCCCGCTCGCGCACGGCAAGGCCGAGCGGACGCTGCTGCGCCTCGCCAACGTCATCAGCTTCGGCCTCTACACGCACCGCGAAAGCGCGTCGCCTGCCGAACAGCGCGAGCGTCTCGACGAAGCCCGCAGGCTCGCCTATCACAGGCGATTCCTACGCGAGGTATCGCGTTCAAGCCCGCTCGTCGAAGTCGTCTGGAACATCGAAGACGTGCGCCGCTCGCTCGCCTTCGTCGCCGAACGCGGCGCGCGTGCGGGCAAGAGTACGGCTGCCGCCGCCGCGCGCATCTTTGCACACACGCAGGACGAGGAGGCGCGTCGCCTCTGTCTGCAATCGCTCTACCGCATCAACGACGAGACGGCGAAGAACGAACTGCTGCGTATCTATCAATCGGCCGAACTGACGCCGGAGCTGCGCCTGCTGTGCGGCGAATACCTGCGCAGGGCTTTGCAGGAGGAGCAGCGCATCGCGCCCTCGGACGCGCGCGTCATTGTCTCGGTCGTCGGTCGGTGATAAGTTGAGGCCGCCGAAAACTATTCCCGAACGGATGACTTTCCGAAGCACAGCCCCGCAGGAGACCTCCGCACGCACGGCGCACGAGGCGCGCGCGTCCGTCAGGCGTCTCCTCTGTGCACTCTGCCTCGTCCTCTCCGCGCACGCCTGGGCGCAGGCGGCCGCCGCCAAGCGTCTTGTCGTCATCAAGGTTGACGGACTCTCGCACGACGTTGTCGAACGCTTCGTGCGCGAGCGCGACCCGCGCACGGGCAAGAGCCTGCTCCCCTGGTTCGATTACGTCTTCTACCAGCAGGGCACGCGCGTCGAAAATTTCTACGTGCGCGGGATGAGTCTGTCAGGGCCTTCGTGGTCGCTGCTCGACACGGGGCAGCACCTTCAAATCAAGGGCAACGTCGAATTCGACCGCTTCACGCTCCATTCATACGACTATCTCAACTTCATCCCCTTCTATCTGGCGCACGCCGGAGGCAAGCGCGTCGATATGCCGGGCGCGGAGTTGCTCGACGAGATGGGGCTGCCGCTGCTCATCGACGCTTATCCATACGACGAGCGGCACATGAGTTTTCAACTCTACCAGCGCGGCACGCGTTGGACGACGCTGCAACGCGGTCTGCAAAACCGTTTCACCTCGCGCGCGCCGCGCGAGCTCTTCGACGAATGGATTACCGGCTTTGAAGCGCGCGGCATCATCATGGAGCAGTTGGAACGCGAACTGCTCGAAAAACTGAAGAACCCGAAGATTCGCTATCTCGACTACTACACGACCGACTTCGACCACGCCGCGCACCATAACCGCGACCGCGAGACGCACCTCCAAGCCATGCGCCACTTGGACGCGCTCGTCGGCCGCGTCTGGACGACCATCCAGCAGACGCCGCTCGCCGCCGAGACCGTCCTCGTCCTCGTCTCCGACCACGGAACGAACACGGATGAGCGCATCTACAGTCAGGGCTACAACCTCGTCAAGCTGCTCGGCACGGCCGCAGGCGGCGGCCACCACGTCATCACCAAGCGCCGCCTGATGAACGACTATTCGCTCAAAGGCATCTATCCGCTCATCCCACTGATTACGACGACGACGGACGAATCCTTCTATCTCAAGGGGCGCAGCACGGCTTATCCGACCGCGCTCGTCGATTTCGACGGCAACGAACGCGCCTCCGTTCACCTGCGCGAGTCAGACCTCAACGTCCTGCACATTCTCTTTGAACAACTCCGGCGCAAAGACCTCGCCGAACCTCTGCGCCGCGCCGCCACCTCGGAATTCTTCGCCGTCATCGAACGACGACGCGAGGAGTGGCAGCGGACGCTCGACGAATTGAAGGAAGAGATTGCCGCGCTCGACCGCATCATCGAGCGCCAGCGCGCTTTCGTCGCCGCGCTCCCGAAGAAGTGGACGAAGGCCGACAGCGACGCCGGGCGCGACCAGATTGCACGCCGCCACTCGGCGCGCCTCGACTCGTGGATGGGCGATTCGCGTGATTACAAGGAGTACGCGCGCACGCTCTCGAACCTGCTCGCGCTCCGCCCGGAGAGTTTTGCGCCTCAGACCTTGCGCGTCGAAGACCTCATCGCTAAGGGCGCGATGGGTGACCGCAACAGCATTCATCAATTGCAGAACTACGTCGTCGGACTCGCGCCCAGCGGCCTCACGCTCGACGCGCGCGGCGCGCTCGACACCGCACGCAGTTTCACGCGCGTCGATTATTTCTCATTGCTGTCGGGCGTCGCCGTGCGCAACAACGTGCAGCCGGGCGTCGCCTCGCGTCCCGTCGATTTCGTCGCCGTGCGCGTGCCGCGCCAGCAGATTCGCGGCGCGCTCGTGGGCGAAGAGCTGCGCGCGTCGGAGGTCATCTGGCTCTCTGCCGCAAAGGAGCGACAGGCGCTCATCCTCTCACGCACGGACGAGCGCGGACGCCTCTTCCTGCGTTATCTGCCGGTCGCCAATTTGCGGCAGGACGCAGACGGCCGGATTCGCTTCGAGCGCACACTCTGGCGCGAAGGCATACCGCTCAGGATGTGGGAGGACGCGCGCCTTCAAGTGCCTGCGGGCGCAACGCGCGAGGCGTGGCTCGACGAATGGCATACGGATGACGAATGGCTGCGGGTCGCGCATCTGACGCAATACTCGAACGCCGTCGTCGGCCTCCACGAACAACTCGCGCGCCACACGACCGAAGCGACCGACCGCGACGCTCCCGGCATCTCTGAAGATGAACGCCTCATCCGTCGCTTCCGCGAACGGCAACGCCTGCTCGTCGAGACAGACCTCCTGATTCTCGCCAACAACCATTGGAACTTCGACGTGCGCGGCTTCAATCCCGGCGGCAATCACGGCTCTTTCTTCCGCGTCTCGACCCACTCGACACTGCTGTTCGCGGGCGGCGAGCGCACGCAGGTTCCGCGCGGCCTCGCCATCGCAGAGCCTTACGACAGTCTCAGCTTTATCCCGACCGTCCTCGCGCTGACAGGCCAGTTGCACGACGGGCGCACGCCCATTCCAGCCCTCTGGCAACAAGGCTTCAGAACTTTCCCCGGTCACGTCATCGGCGAGTTATTCGACGCGCGGCCTCCGCAGCCCGTCCCCCCCGTCGCAAGCCGCGCTGAAGACGCGGAGGACGCGCCTTGATTTCGGCCGATAAAGAGTTGCACGGCACGAACGCGACACAGGAGACGAGCGAGACGCGCGGCGGCGCGTCTGCTGCCGACACCGCGACCCCACCGCGCGGCAAGCGGCGCGGACGCCGCCGCATCTTCTATCTACAGTTCGTCGCCTTTCTCGTCGGCCTCGCGCTGCTCGTCTACGTCGTCAACCGCGTCGGCGTCCAATCCATCTTCGACGCGCTCGGCCAAATCGGTTACGGCTTCTTCCTGCTGCTCGCCATCATCGGCCTGCGCCACTTCCTGCGCGCCATCGCCATGCGGACGGCGTTTGCGCCGGAGCACAGGCGTTTCTCTCTGTGGCAGGCGTTCATCGCGCGTATCGGCGGCGAGGCCGTCACCTTCCTGACCTTCACCGGCCCCGTGCTCGGCGAAGCGACTAAGGCCGCGATGCTGCGTAAGCGCGCGCCGCTCGCCTCCGGCGTACAGGCGCTCGTCATCGACAACCTGCTCTACAACCTCTCGGTCGCGCTCTTTATCGCCAGCGGCGCGTGCGTGCTGCTGGCCGTCTACGACCTGCCGGACGCCGCGCGTTATCCGGTGATTGCGATTGCCGTCGGGATGATGACGGCGCTCGTCGTCGTCATCAGCGCGGTCGTCCATCGCATGAGGCCGATTTCGGCCATCGTCAACCGGCTTATCCGTCTCGGCTTCAAGCGACGCTACCTGATGCGTCGGCGCGAGCACATCCACCACGTCGAGACGAACGTCTACAACTTTTACAGGCATCGCCCCGCCGCCTTCTTCTCCATCGCCGCGCTCGACTTTCTCTCTCACTGCACTT
Source organism: Pyrinomonadaceae bacterium (assembly GCA_035942915.1). GTDB lineage: Bacteria > Acidobacteriota > Blastocatellia > Pyrinomonadales > Pyrinomonadaceae > DASZCR01. Next base: position 30,862 of record DASZCR010000302.1, read on the forward strand.
CGGTCGCGGAAGTCTACGCCGCGCTCTACATGCTTGGCTTTGATTCCCGGCTCGACGTACCCTATATAATCGAATCGCTGACGAAGATTATTAACCTGATTTTCGGTTTCGTTCCGGCGACCATCGGCGTCTACGAGGGCGGCAACGGTTTTATCCTGCACACGCTCGGCTACACGTTCGCCGTCGGCACTTCTCTCGGACTCGTGCGCAAGGCGGGGATAGTGGTCTGGACGGGATTCGGGCTTATCGCACTGCTCTGGCGCGCCGTCCCTTCTGCGACGCGGCGCATCTTCGACCGCCACCCGCGTTTGAAAAAGGCTATGGACAACCTCGTTCTCTCGAACATCACGCACCGCCCGGCGCGCACGCTCGTCAGCGTCCTCGGCGTCGCCGTCGGCGTCCTGCTCATCGTCTTTACGGTCGGCCTCGCGCACGGCATCCTGCGCGAGCGCGGACGGCGCGAAGCGAGCGTCGGCGCAGAGATTATCGTGCGCGCTTCCGGCACGCTCGGCTTGAGCGGCGGACAGTCGCTCGGCCTCGACGCTTCGCGCGCCGACGAGATACGCCGCATCGAGGGCGTGCGCGTCGCCGTGCCCATCGGACAGAACACCGTCGAGAGCGATTCCGGTTTCGGCATGCGCATCATCGACGGCGTCCCGCTTGACGAATACTCGAAGCTTTCGGGTTTGAGGATTATCGAAGGGCGCGCGTTCGAACGGGGCGACGAGGCGATTGTCGATTCGCGTTGGCGGGATGAGCGCAAGGCGCGACTCGGAGACACCGTGACGCTCTACGACCGCCCGTTTCGCATCGTCGGCATCTACGAACCGCCGGGCGGCGGACGCATCAAGATTCCGCTCTCGACCATGCAGGAGCAGAACGGCGTCGAGGGACGTTGCTCAAACGTCCTCGTCGCGTGTACCAACCCGGCCGAGCAAGAACAGGTGGCCGCGCGTATTCACGAGATGTTTCCCGACGACCAGATTATCTTCACGCGCGACCTGCCGGAGCTTTATGCGACGGGCGTGCCTGCTTTGAACGTCTTCATCAGCGTGATTGTCGGCGTCTCGGCCGCCATCAGCACGCTCGTCATCCTGCTGGCGATGTACACGACCGTCACCGAGCGGACGCGGCAGATAGGCATCCTTAAATCTCTGGGGATGTCGAGCGGGACTATCGCGTGGGTGATTGAGCAGGAGGCGCTCGTCGTCAGCGTTCTCGGCGTGCTGCTCGGTCTTGTGCTGACGTTCGTCGCGCGATTCGCCGTCATGCGCGCGACCTCTCTGACCGTCGATATCGAGCCGCGCTGGATGGTCGTCGCGCTCGCCATCGGACTTCTCGGCGGCACGCTCGGCGCGCTCTACCCCGCCCTGCGCGCCGCGCGACAGGACGCCGTCGAAGCTCTCAGCTACGAATAAAGACCGACAGTCATCAATCACAGCCTCTCTCTCGACATCACCTTCGGTTCTCTGCGGAGAAGGCTTCAGCGTTCGCCGAGTTCGCGCGCGGCGCGTGCCATGAAGGCTTCGATGTCGGGAATCGTGCGCGGGAGCGCGGCCGACAGGTTGCGATAGCCATCAGGCGTTATCAGCACGTCGTCTTCGATGCGGACGCCGATGTTCTTGTACTTCTCGAAGGCCGCCCGCACGGCCGCCGTGAACTTGTCGTTCTCCGGCGTCTTCGGCAGATATTGCAGAGCATCTGCGCGGATGTAGATGCCCGGCTCGTTCGTGTAGACCATGCCCGGTTCGAGCTTGGGGTTGCCCTCGCCGATGTCGTGCACAGCCATCCCCAACCAATGCGAAGTGCCGTGCATGAACCAGAGCCTGTACTGCGGAACCTGACGATTGTTGACGGTAACTGTCCCTTCGCGCGAGGTAATCAGGCCGAGCCGCAACAGTCCGTCTTTAATCGCCTCGGTCGCAGCCTTGTGCACGTCGTCTTTCGTGCTGCCGGGGCGCGAAACGTTGAAGGCCGCCTCCTGCGCCGCCAGCACGATGTTGTAGATGTCAGCCTGTTCGGGCGTGAACTTGCCTGAGATGGGGAACGTGCGCGTCACGTCGGCCGTGTAGTGCTGATACTCGGCTCCCACGTCCATCAGCAGCAGGTCGCCCGGCGCGACGCGCCCCTGCGATTCGACGTAGTGCAGCGTCGTCGCGTTCGGCCCGCAGCCGACGATGGACGGATAGCCCCATTGGTCTGCGTTGCGCCGCTTGAAGGTGTATTCGATTTCAGCCTCGACCTCATACTCCCACTGTGCGCGTCCGGCGACGGCCATCGCGCGGCCGAAACCTTCGGTCGTGATATCGACGGCATGTTGCAGGAGGCGGATTTCGGAAGGCGACTTGCGCAGGCGCATCTCGCTGAAGATGGGGAAGGCGCTGCGGATGGTGTAGCCCTTGACCGTCTTTCTCCATCCTTCGGCGAAACGCTGTTCGCGTCGCCACTCGCGGCTGTCGCCGAACTCGCCCGACTCTGCGTCCCTGCGCGGGACGAGCAGATAGAGCATAGCTTCCGACTTCGCTGCGGCTGCGAAGAGCTGCGATGCGGTCTCGACCGTCGCCTGCGGCTTCAATGCCGAGAGCAGCACGTTTTCCGGTCGCGGATAATAGGCGCGGCCTTCCATCAACGCCCGCGTGAACGGCTCGAACTCGCGCGCGTCCCAGATTTCGTTCAGGCCGGAGATGCGCTGCGCGTCTTCGGGGCTGTACATGTAACCGTTCCACGTCTCGCGTGCGGGGTCGCGGCGCGGCAGAAAAAGTATCTCGCGCGTCGTGGTGCTGCCGGGCAGCAGGACGAGCGTCGCACCGGCCTGATTCAAGTGTGTCAGGTAGAAGAGATTGTTCTCCTGCCGGTATTCGTAGTCCACGTCGTTCGTATAAAGACGCGGCTCCGCGCCGAAGAGAATCATGACGCCCTTTGCGCCGACCTGCGAGGCGACGCGCGCGCGCCGCTCGGCCAACTCCGCGCGTCGCTCCTCCGCATTGAAGACCGGCGCGGGCGGCGTGATGCGAATCACCTTTTGCGCAGACGTTGAAGCAGACGTTTGCGCGGCGATTGCGACCTTCGACCGGACGGACGAGGTGACGACTGCCGCGAGCGAAACGACGAGGCAGAGAGCGACTATCACGCGTGATGCTTTGAAAACTCTCAACGGAAATTCTCCTGACAACTTAAGAGATAACTTGCGGGCAAATTCATCAACGTCCACGCGTCGCTTCATAAGCCCGCTTTAATATCCGACGGGCGCACCCTCGTTGCGCGAGTCGCTGGCGCCGAGTCGGACGCCTGTCTTCTCCTCAATCATCACGCCGTGCGCGTCGCCCATGTAGCGCGGCCGTGCGGTCAACTGATGGCCGCGCGCTTCGAGTGCGCGCGCCGTGTCGGCCGACATCCCGTAAGGCTCGTAGACGATTTCGTCCGGCAGCCATTGATGATGGATGCGCGGCGCGTCGATGGCCTGCTGGATGTTCATGTCGAAATCGACGACGTTGGTGATGACTTGCAGGACGGTGTTGATGATAGTGGGGCCGCCGGGCGAGCCGACAGCGAACCAGAGCGTGCCGTCGCGCCGGAGGACGAAGGTCGGCGTCATGGCCGAGAGCGGTCGCTTGCGCGGCGCGACGGCGTTGCGTTCGCCCTGTATCAGGCCGTAGAGGTTCGGCGTGCCCGGCTTCGCAGCGAAGTCGTCCATCTCGTTATTCATCAGAAAGCCCGTGCCGCGAATGATGACCTTCGAGCCGAAACTGTCGTTGAGCGTATAGGTGTTTGAGACGACGTTTCCTTCGCGGTCAATGACGGTGAAGTGCGTCGTCTCCTCAGACTCCGCGCCTGCCGGGCGACCCGCTCTGACCTGTTCGCTTGTCGAGGCGCGGTCCATGCGAATCGACTGGCGTTGACGCTCGGCGTAAGCCTTGTCGATGAGTCCTGCGACGGGGACGTTGACGAAGTCCGCGTCGCCCATGTACTCGGCGCGGTCGGCGAAGGAGCGGCGCATGGCCTCGACCATCAGGTGATAGCGTTCGGACGAAGACCAGCCGAGGCGTCGGAGGTCGAAGCCTTCGAGGATGTTGAGCGTCTCAATCAAGACCGCGCCGCCGGACGAAGGGGGCGGCATGGAAATCACCTCGTAGCCGCGATAGGTCGTCCTGAGGGGCACACGCTCTTTCGCCACGTAGTTCTTCAAGTCTGCGAGCGTGATGAGTCCGTTGTTGCGCCGCATGTCGTCGGCGATGAGTTGCGCCGTGCGCCCCTCGTAGAACTCGCGTGCGCCGCCCCGCTGCAAACGCGCGAAGGTCGCGGCCAACTCCGGTTGACGCCAGAGCGCGCCCTCCTCGTAAAAATTTCCGCCGTTGAGCAGGATGCGCTTCGTCTCAGGATAGCGGCCGAGCGATTCCTGATTATTGCGTAGCGAACGCGCCAGCCCGTAACTCAAGGGAAAACCTTCGGCCGCCAGACGACGCGCCGGTTCGACCAACTGCGCCCACGTCAGACGCCCCGACCCGTACTTCCTGAGCGCCAAGTCCATCCCGGCGACCGTGCCGGGAACGCCCGACGCGCGATAACCGACCGTCGAAGAGCCTTCGCCGACGATGAGATTGCCTTTCTCGTCCAAGTAGATGTTGCGCGTCGCGGCGGCCGGAGCCATCTCACGATAGTCGATGGCCGTCGCGCGTCCATCCTTGAGTCGAATCATCATGAAGCCGCCGCCACCGAGGTTGCCCGCCGCCGGATAGGTGACGGCCAGCGCGAAGGCGACGGCGATGGCCGCATCGACGGCATTGCCGCCGCGCTTCAAAATATCGACGCCCACCTGCGAAGCTATCCTGCTCGTCGAAGCGACCATTCCCTGCTTCGCCCGCGCAGGCTCGCGCGAGGCCGCCGCGACTGCGAGGCTCGCTCCCGAACGCGTCGCCGAAGGCAGCGGCGCGCAGACGAAAGAGCAGAGCAGCAAGAGGACGACGAAGAACCTTTTACACGGCATTCAATACTCTCCTTGAGTCTCTTAACCTGACGCAGACGACAGCATCAATTCGAGGTAGAGCGCGTTTGCGTCCGGGTTGAAACGATAAGGCTCAATCTCACGAAAGCCGAGCGAGCGATAGAGCGCGACGGCCTCCGGCATCAACTGCGGCAGCGTGTCCAGACGCATCCGCGCGTAGCCGATGAGACGCGCTTCTTCGATGACTGCGACGGCCAGCCGCCGCCCCGCGCCGCGACCACGCGCCTCCTCGCTCAGATAAAGCCGCTTCATCTCGCAGACGCCTTCGCCCAGAGGTCTCAACGCCACGCAACCAACCGCGCGACCGTTTTCGAGCGCGAGCAGCAGACGCCCCGCAGGCGGCGCGTAATCGCCCGGCAACTCCGCCAGTTCGCGCGAGAAGTTCTGGAAACAGAGGTCGAGTTTCAACCACGCGGCATACTCCTCGAACAGTCGCCGCGCCGTCTCGACCTGCTCCTGCGTCTCTGCCTGAACAATCTCCATCAACTTTCAAACAGGTTCTCAGAGCGAGGCGATGAGCGCCGTCAACAGCGCGCCGCGCCGCGCGATGTCGGCCGCCAGAATGTGCTCGTGTGCGGCATGTGCGCCGTCGCCTTCGACGCCGAGGCCATCGAGCACGGCCGCGCCGACTGAGGCCGCGAAGTTTCCGTCCGACGCGCCGCCGACGCTCGTCTCGCCCAACTCGTAATCGAGCGCGGCCGCGACGAGCCGCGCACGCTCGTAGAGTCGTGCAACACGCTCCGTCCGTTCGAGCGGCGGACGGTTGATGTCGCCCTCGATTCTCAGACGCACGCGCTCGTCGAACGGATGCAGGCTGAGAATCGCCTCCTTAATCTTTTGCGCCTCTGCGGCCGACGAGAAACGCACGTCAATCTCTGCGCGCGCTTCGGCCGCGACGACGTTCGAGCGCGTCCCTCCGGCGATAACTCCGACGTTGACGTTCGTTCCGCGCGCCGGGTCGCTCAAGGCGTGCAAACGCTCAATCTGCCGCGCCAACTCAAGTATCGCGCTCGCTCCCTTTTCGGGTTCGAGTCCGGCGTGCGCCGCGCGCCCTTCCGCAAAGAGCGTGAAGAGCCCGGTTCCCTTGCGCGCGGTCTTGGCTCGTCCGCCCGGCGCGGAAGGCTCTAAGACCAACACCTGCGCGGCGCGGCGAGCCTCCTCCTCGACCAGTGCGCGGCCGCTCGCGCTGCCCGTCTCCTCGTCGCACGTGAGCAGCAAGACGACCGGATGACGCGGCGCAAGTCCGAGCGACGTGCAGGCGCGCAACGCTTCGACGGCGAGCGCGCAGTTGGCCTTCATGTCGAAGATGCCCGGAGCATAGAGACGCCCGTCCGCTTCGCGCCAGGGTCTCTGCGCCAGCGAGCCGCGCGGATGTACCGTGTCCGTGTGACCGAGCAGGAGCGTCGTCCCCGCCCTATCAACTTCGCCCGCATCGCCCGCACCACTTGCAAACGCTCTCACGCGTAGATGCTCGCCGTAGTCGTTGGGCGCTGCGATACGTTCGACTTTGAACGGAGCGCCGATGGCGCGCACTTCTCTCTCCAGCAAGCTGACGACCGCGCGACTACCCTCCGCGTCGCCCGAAGGAGACTCCTGCTCGACGAGCGCGCGCGCGAGCGCCACCACCGCCTCGCGCCTTTCCGCGAAGTAGTCTCTGACGCTTTGCAACTGTGAAGGACTCAGTTCAGTTGTCATCTCATCAATCAACCCGCATGGAAACTTTCCGCGCGCGCCGCCAGCGACTCAATCCGCTCACGCTTGACCTCGTAACCGATGCCTGCGCCTTCGCGCGCGACAATCGTGCCGCGCGGCGTGACCTCGACCGGCGGCTCGATGATGTCCTCTTCCCAGTAACGCGAACTGGCCGAGACATCGCCCGGCAACGTGAAGCCTGCGAGCGTCGCCAGCGCGACGTTGTGCGCGCGACCGATGCCCGATTCCAGCATCCCTCCGCACCAGACTGCCACTCCGCGCTCCCGACAGACCGCTTCCACGCGACGCGCCTCGGCGTGTCCGCCGACGCGTCCAAGCTTGATGTTGACGATGCGGCACGCGCCCATCTCGATAGCCTTGCGCGCGTCCTCGCTCGAACGAATCGACTCGTCCAGACAGACCGGCGTCTCGATTTGGCTTTGCAGACGCGCGTGGTCTGCCATGTCGTCGTAAGCGAGCGGCTGCTCAACCATCATCAGCCCGAACTTGTCCAACTCGCGGAAGAGCGGCACGTCTGCCAGCGTATAAGCGGAGTTTGCATCGACCATCAACTGAATGTCTGGAAAATGTTTTCTCACGCGCTCGACGACGGCCGTGTCCCAGCCCGGCTTGATTTTAATCTTGATGCGCTGGTATCCGGCGGCGAGTTCCGAAGCGATTTTTTCGATTAACTGCTCGTGCGAATCCTGTATGCCGATGGAGACGCCGCAGGCGATTTCCGTGTGGACGCCGCCGAGGTGTCGCCACAGCGGAACGCCCGCGCGCCGCGTCTCCAAATCCCAACAGGCCGCTTCGAGCGCGCCCTTCGCCATGCGATGACCACGCGCACGCCGCATCAGGCCGAAGACTTCCGACGCCGCGCCGACCTCGCTGCCCAAGACCATCGGCGCGAGGAAGGATTTCGTCACCTCCCACGCGCCATCAATCCACTCTTCGGAATAGAAAGGCCCCTCGCCCGCCGTACATTCGCCCCATCCTTCAGCGCCGTCGGCGTCGCGGACGCAGACGAGCAGGATGCGCCGCTCGATGGTTCTCCCGAAACTGGTCTCGAAAAAGTGTACGAGGCGCAAGCGTATCTCGCGCATCTCGATGGCTGCAATCTTCAATGGTCTGTTCGCTCCCGTGTGGGAAGATTATGAAGGCAACGGGTTTGATTTGTCATCTCGTGCGCGAACGGCGCGGAGGCTCTCGCTTGTCGAGCATCTCCGCGCCGTTCCAGTTGCAGGCGTGCGCTGTGGCAGGCCGTTGAAGGTCTCGCTATTCGGTCGTCGCCGTCTCCTCGCCTTCGAGCGCGGCGTGCATGGTGTGCCACGAAAGGCTCGCGCATTTGACGCGCGCGGGATAGTCGCGGACGCCCGCGAAAATCTTCAGATGGCCGAGACCGTTGGGCGTCGTCTCCTCGTCCAACTCGCCCGTCACCATCGCATGAAACTCGCGGAAGAGCGTCTGCGCCTCCTCGCGCGTCTTGCCCTTGACGGCCTGCGTCATCATGCTCGCCGCAGCCTTCGAGATGGCGCAGCCCGACCCCTCGAACGCCACATCGCGGACGACGCCTTCGTCCATCTCCATGTAGACCGTCAGTTGGTCGCCGCACAAAGGATTGAAGCCCTCAGCCTTGCGATTGGCCGTCTCAAGCTTGCGAAAATTACGCGGCTTCTTGTTATGGTCGAGGATAACCTGCTGGTAGAGTTCGCTCAGTTCCGACATAAGTAAGAAGTGATGGGTGATAGGTGATAGGTGATAAGAAGAGCGTGATAGGTGAGAGGTGATAAGTGATAGGAGCAATCCTGTCTTTTCTTATCACCTATCACCCATCACCTATCACCGCTCTAAGAAAAGACCTCGATAACTTTCTCGACGGCCGAGGCGAGTTTATCGACCTCCTCCTTCGTGTTGTAGAAGGCGAAGGAGGCGCGCGCCGTCGCGGGCACTTTGAAGTGCTGCATGACGGGCTGCGCGCAGTGGTGTCCGGCGCGAATGGCGATGCCTTCGCGGTCGAGAATCGTGCCGACATCGTGCGGGTGTACTTCGTCGATGATGAAAGCGAGGACGCTGGCCTTCTCGCGCGCCGTGCCGATGATGCGGACGCCTTCGATGGCCGTCAGGCGGTCGGTCGCGTAGCGCAGAAGTTCCTGCTCGTGGCGGTGCGCCGCCTCGCGGTCGATGCTTTCAAGATAGTCGATGGCCGCGCCGAGTCCGATTTGCGAGGCGATGGCGGGCGTGCCCGCCTCGAACTTGTCAGGGATGCCGGCGTAGGTGCTGCGCTCGAAGGTGACGCTGCGAATCATCGAGCCGCCGCCGTGATACGGGTTCATCCGCTCTAACAGTTCGGCCTTGCCGTAGACGACGCCGCTGCCGGTCGGCGCAAACATCTTGTGCCCGGAAAGGATGTAAAAATCGCAATCCAACTCTTGCACGTCTATCTTCAGGTGCGGCGCTCCCTGCGCGCCATCGACGAGGACGGGGACGCCGAATTTGTGCGCGCGCGCGGCAATCTCTTTGATGGGATTAATCGTCCCTAAAGAGTTGGAGACGTGGCCGACGCAGACGAGTCGCGTGCGTTCGTTGAGCAGCGTATCGAGTTCGTCAAGGAGCAGTTCGCCCGCGTCGTTCATCGGGAGCACGCGCAGGCGCGCGCCCTTCTCCTCGCAGAGCATCTGCCATGGGACGATGTTCGAGTGATGCTCCATCTCAGAGACGATGATTTCGTCGCCCTCCGAGACGAACTTGCGCCCGTAGCCGTGCATGACAAGGTTGACGCCTTCCGTGCAGCCGCGCACGAAGATGCACTCACGCGCCTCGCGCGCGTTCAGGAAACGGCGCACCTTCTCACGCGCGCCCTCGTAGGCGGTCGTCGCGCGCTGGCTCAGGTAGTGGACGCCGCGATGGATGTTCGAGTGTTCCTCGCGCAGATATTTTGCGCCGCGCTCAATGACGATGCGCGGCACTTGCGCCGAGGCCGCGTTGTCGAGATAGACGAGCGGCTTGCCGTTGACCGTCTGAGTCAAGACGGGGAAATCTTCGCGCACGCGCTCGACGTTCCAGACGACGCCTTCGCCACTTGCGCTTTCGTTTGCGCTCTCTGCGAGCGCCCTGTTTTCTGTCGCTATCATGGCCTTCAAATTTACGCTTCGAGCCGCGCATGCAGACGATTGAGAATCGCTTCGTCCAACTGCGCTTTGATGGAATCAATCCGTATCTTCTCGACGATTTCTTCGGCGAAACCGTAGGTCAGCAGGTTGCGCGCCGTCTCCATGTGGAGACCACGACTAGCCAGATAAAAGAGTTGCTCCTCTTCGAGTTGGCCGACGGTCGCGCCGTGTGCGCACTTCACGTCGTCGGCGAAAATTTCCAGTTGCGGCTTTGTATCGACGCGCGCTTCGGGCGACAGCAGCAGATTTTTGTTGCTCTGGACGGCGTCCGTGTGCTGCGCGTCGCGGCGGACGAAGACGCGCCCGTTGAAGACTGCGCGAGACTTGCCGTCGAGGATGCCCTTGTAATTCTGATGGCTCGTGCAATGCGGGCGACGATGGTCGATGAGCGAGTGTGTGTCGGCGTGCTGGCCGTCGCCGACGAGATAGAGGCCGTCAACCCAACACTCCGCGCCTTCGTGGTCGAGCAAGACTTCGATGCCATGACGCGAGAGCCGCGCGCCGAGCGTGATGGTCGTCAGGTCGTAACTCGCGTCCGTGTCGAGCGCGGCGCGCGTGGCGGCGATGTGAAATCCCTGCTCGCCTTCGCGTTGCACCTTGTAGTGCGCGAGGCGCGCGCCTGCGCCGACCGATACGTCAACGACGGCGTCGGTCAAATAAGCGGCCTCGTCCGCGCCCGTATAGCTCTCGATGAGCGTGGCAGAACTGTTCGGCTCGGCCACGACGACGATGCGCGGGAAGGTCGCGCGCTGCCCTGCGCGCATAGTCGAGAGAAACAACAGGTGGATGGGCGCTGCCACTTCGACGCCCTGAGGAATAAGGATGAACGCGCCCGTGTCGAGAAATGCTGTGTTGAGCAACTCGAAGCCGTCGCGCACGTCTTCTGCGCCGCGCGCAAGATGCGTGTGGAGCGTTTCGGCGTGCGCGCCCTGAAGTGCTTCGTTCAGTTCGACGGCGACGACGCCTGCGGGCAGAGCATCGGTCGCGGAATGTTCCGGGCGAAACCGTCCGTCGATGAAGACCAGACGGCTCGCGCGCGCCTCCGCGTAGATGAAAGGTTCGACAGATGTCTCGGCGTCCGTCTCGCCTTCAATCTCGCTAGCGATGACGGGCGCGAAATCGGCGCGCGCAATCGGCGCCACGTTCGTGTACTTCCAGTCTTCTTCGGCGGTCGTCGGGAAGCCCTTCGCGTCGAAACGCTCGACGGCCTCGCGTCGCAATTCTTCAACCCACGAGGGCGCTGGCCGACGCGCGCTTTGCGCATCGAAGGCCGCGCGCCAACGGCTCTTTTCCTGTGTCGCCTGTGCCATCATGCTGTCTTGCAATCTTATGCCCCGACGGACGTGCGCTGGTCGGCCGCATCCGTCTCCTTCAGCCAGTCGTAGCCCTTCTCTTCGAGTTCGAGCGCCAGTTCCTTGCCGCCCGAACGTACGATGCGTCCCTTGTAGAGGACATGCACGAAGTCGGGCACGATGTAGTTGAGCAGACGTTGATAATGCGTGACGAGGATGATGGCGTTCTCGGACGTGCGCAGCTTGTTGACGCCCTCTGAGACGACGCGCAGGGCGTCGATGTCGAGTCCCGAATCGGTCTCGTCGAGGACGGCGAGCTTCGGTTCAAGCACGGCCATCTGCAAAATCTCGTTGCGCTTCTTCTCGCCGCCGGAGAAACCTTCGTTGACGGAGCGCGTCATAAAGCTCGCATCCATCTCGACGATGCGCGCACGTGCGGCGAGCAGGTCTTTAAACTCCAACGGGTCGAGTTCCTCTTCGTTGAGGTGCTTGCGCTTCTCGTTGTAGGCGAGACGAAGGAACTGCGCATTCGAGACGCCCGGAACTTCAACCGGGTACTGAAAGGCGAGGAAGACGCCTTCGCGCGCGCGCTCGTCGGGCGCGAGTTCCAGCAGGTTACGCCCCTCGAAGAGCACCTCGCCGCCCGTCACTTCATAGGCCGGATGACCGGCCAGAATCTTGGCGAGCGTTGACTTGCCGGAGCCGTTCGGCCCCATGATGGCGTGCACCTCGCCCTTGTTGACCGTCAGACTGATGCCCCGCAATATCTCCTTGCCCTCGACGGTCGAACGCAGGTCGCGTATCTCTAACACTTGGTCGCTCTCCTCCCTCTCGACAGTGATAGGTGATGGGTGATAGGAGAAATCCTGTTTTGTCTTATCACCCATCACTCATCACTTATCACTCATCTCTTATCACCCATCACCTATCACCTATCACACATCTCTTATCACCGTTTTACCCGACGCTGCCTTCGAGCTTGAGGCCGAGCAGGCGTTGCGCTTCGACGGCGAACTCCATCGGCAGTTCGCGGAAGACCTCTTTGCAGAAGCCGTTGATGATGAGCGAGACGGCGTCCTCTTGCGAGATGCCGCGCTGCATCAGATAGAAGAGCTGCTCCTCGCTGATGCGCGAGGTCGTCGCCTCGTGCTCGACGCGCGCCGTGTTGTTCATGACCTCGATGTAGGGGAACGTGTTCGCGCTGCACTGCGAGCCGATGAGCATCGAATCGCATTGCGTGTAGTTACGCGCCCCCTCTGCCTTCGGCATGATTTTGACGAGGCCGCGATAGCTGTTGTTCGCCTTGCCCGCCGAGATGCCCTTCGAGACGATGGTCGAGCGCGTGTTGCGCCCGATGTGAATCATCTTCGTGCCGGTGTCGGCCTGCTGCGCGTGGTTCGTCAAAGCGACCGAGTAGAACTCGCCCACAGAGTTGTCGCCGAGCAGGATGCACGAAGGATATTTCCACGTAATGGCCGAGCCGGTCTCGACCTGCGTCCACGAAATCTTCGAGTTGCGCCCGGCGCACTTGCCGCGCTTGGTGACGAAGTTATAAATGCCGCCACGACCTTCCTCGTCGCCCGCGTACCAGTTCTGCACGGTCGAATACTTAATCTCCGCATCGTCCAAAGCGACCAGTTCGACGACGGCCGCGTGCAACTGATTCTTGTCGAACTTCGGCGCGGTGCAGCCTTCGAGGTAGGAGACGTAAGAGTTCTCCTCAGCGACAATCAGCGTGCGCTCGAACTGGCCGGACTCGGAGTTGTTGATGCGGAAGTAGGTCGAAAGCTCCATCGGGCAGCGGACGCCCTTCGGGATGAAGACGAACGAACCATCTGTGAAGACCGCACTGTTCAAGGCCGCGAAATAGTTGTCGCTCGTCGGGACGACCGAGCCGAGATACTTTCTCACCAGCTCAGGGTATTCCTGCACGGCCTCGGAGAACGAACAGAAGATGACGCCGTGCTTCTTGAGCTTCTCCTTATAGGTCGTCGCCACCGAAACCGAGTCGAAGACGGCATCGACGGCGACGCCCGCCAGTTGCTTCTGCTCGGAGAGCGGGATGCCGAGTTTCTCGAACGTGCGCAGCAGTTCGGGGTCAACTTCGTCGAGGCTCTTCTTGGTCGCCTTCTGCTTGGGCGCGCTGTAGTAGATGATGTCCTGATAGTTGACTTCCGGGTAGGAGACGTTCGGCCAGTGGCGCGGCTCCTCCATCGTCAACCAATGGCGATAAGCCTTGAGGCGAAACTCAAGCAGCCACTCCGGCTCAGCCTTCTTCTGCGAGATGAGGCGCACCGTCTCTTCGCTCAGGCCGCGCGGAATCACGTCCGCCTCGATGTCCGTGACGAAGCCGTACTTGTATTCTTTGTTGGCGAGAACCTCGATAGTGCTCATGCTTTTTTTCCGAGCCTGCGAACCCGGCGCAGGCTTCCCTCTCCGTTAACTTAAAGACCTCTTGTCAGACGCGCCGCTGTAACCCTTCGATGCGCCCGCTCATGCCGTGAATCTGGTGCAACTGCGCATCGACTTTCGCTTCCGTGCCGACCAGTTGCGCCAGCGTGATACCAGCCAGAGCGTTCTGCACAATCTCGTGGAGGCCGACGATGATGGGGCGGATGCCGCAGTCGCCCGTGTGGACGCACGTTTCGAGGACGCCCGTGTAGCTCTTGCAGTGGCTCTCCAAAACGTCCTCGTCCAAGACCTTGATGATTTCGCTCAGACGAATCTCCGAGGCCGGACGCGCGAGCCTGTAGCCGCCCTTCGTGCCCCGGTTGGACGAGACGAGTCCGGCCTTGTTCAAAATCCAGAGCAGCTTTCCGGCGTTGGCCGTCGAGATGCCCTCGCGCTCGGCCATCTGTCCGAGCGTCAGGAATTCGCCCTCGCCCAGTGCGGCCAATTGCACCAGACATCGCAACCCGTACTCTTCCTGCGCCGAGACTTTCATCTTCCACTCTCCGGCATCGCTAAAAGCTCAACTGATTTCAGATGCACCACCATTCTAGGAATACCTTACTTTTTTGTCAAGATTGCGGGCGAGCCTCCGCGTCAATCTGAAACCGTGCATTATCAGTCATTTAAGGGAGGTCAGGGATTTTCGTCAGCCGTTCGTGCGGCGTCGAGGCGGGAAAGTTTCTCGACGCGTTGTTGATGACGACCGCCGTCGAATTCCGTCTCCAGAAAGGCGCGAATCATGCGCGCGGCGAGGTCTGGAGCGATAAAGCGCGCGCCGAGGCAGAGGATGTTGGCGTCGTTGTGCTGTCGCGCCAGACGTGCGGTCTCCTCGTTCCAGCAGAGCGCGGCGCGCACGCCCGGCACCTTGTTGGCGGCCATCGAGATGCCGATGCCGGAACCGCAGATGACAACGCCTACGTCAACCTCTCCGGCGGCGACCGCACGGCCGACGGCCGCGCCGAAGTCCGGGTAATCGACGCTCTCGGCGGAGTTCGTGCCCATGTCTCGGACGCTGAGACCGAGTGCCTCGATTTCGCGTTTGGCCTGTTCTTTGCTCTCGTATCCGGCGTGGTCGCAGCCGATGGCGATTCTTTTCAGGTTCATAGCTTAAAGTTTTTCTGCCGCCGCGCGGTCTAGGAACCATGCGAGGCGGCCTGTCGTCGGGCGTATCAGTTGTGCGGGCAGGCGTTCAGGGTCGCGCGCGCCTTGCAAGACTTCTCGCAGGCGTTCGGCCTTGCCTGCGCCGACGACGTTGAAGAGCACGTGGCGCGCGTGATTAATCGCCGGGACGGTCAACGTCAGGCGCAGGGCTTCGAGATGTTCGACCCGATTGGCGACGACCCACGCCTGTTGTTCGCCGAGCGCACGCGTGTAAGGAAAGAGCGAAGCCGTGTGACCATCCTCGCCCATGCCGAGCATGACGAGGTCGAAACGCGGCCACTCTTGGTCTTTGAAGTAAGCGCGCAACTGCTGCTCGTAGCGGCGCGCGCCCTCGTCCGCGTCGTCTTCACAGGCCATGCGATGAACGCTCGCAGGCGACAGGGGCACGCGTGAGAGCAACGCCTCGTCGGCCATGCGATAGTTGCTGTCTCTGTGTTCGGGCGGCACGCAGCGTTCGTCTCCGAAGAAGATTTCGACCGACGGCCAACGCACGCGCTCTCCGAAGTCTGCGGCTAACAGTTCGTAGACCCGTCGGGGCGTCGAACCGCCGGAGAGTGCGACGCTGAAGTTGCCGCGCTCGCGCAGTGAGAGGTCTGCGAGTTCGACGAAACGTGCGGCTGTCGCGCGCGCGACCTGTTCGGCGTCGTCGAAGACACGGATTTCGACGGCCTCTGTCGCGCTCATCATCTTCCTTCGGCGTCGAGCAGCGCGCAACGCGCAGCGCCATAGAGAGCCGTCTTGTCGTCGAGGATGACGTGGACGGGAATCGACTCGGCCAAGCCGGACATCCGACCCTTATCGACGAAGGCACGCATGAACGCGCCCTCCTTCAGTTTCTCGATAATCTTCGGCGCGATGCCGCCGCCGACGTAAAGCCCGCCCGAAGATTTCATAATCAGCGCGAGGTTCCCCGCCATCGCCCCGTAGATTTCGACGAACACGTCGAGAGCTTTGGCGGCCAACTCCGAACCGTTCGAGAGCGCCGCCTTCGAGATGGCGGCGGGTGCGTTCTCCGGGTCGGCCTCGATTTCCTCTGTGAGCCATGCGGGCGCGGCGGCGTAACCAGCTTCGCGCAGGAAGGAGTAGACGGAGAAGAGCCCCGGCCCGGAGAGCACGCGCTCGTAGCTGACGTGCCCGCCGTGCTGTTTCGTCAGGTAGCGCAACAGTTCGATTTCAAGTTCGTTGCGCGGGGCGAAATCGGCGTGGCCGCCTTCGGAAGCCATCGGCCGATAATGCGCGCCGTCCCAGAAGAGACCGGCCATGCCGAGTCCCGTCCCGGCCGCAATCAATGCGCGATGGCCGCCCGCGCTGCCCGCCCCCTCGTTGAGCGTGTGCAACTGCGCGGGCTTGAGCCACTCGACGCCGTAGGCCGTCGCTTCGAGGTCGTTGATGAGATGGACGCGCTTGATGTTGAGCGTCTCGGCGAGCGTGCGTTCGCTGACAATCCAGGCGATGGCAGTCGTCTCGACGCGACCGCCGACGACGGGGCCTGCGACGCCGAAGCAGGCGTGCGTGATTTTCTGCGGACGGTGCTCGGCGATGAACTCTGTGAGGATGGCTTCGAGCGAGTCGTAATCGCCGCTCGGAAAGCTCTGCTGCATGACGGGCTTGCTCATCTCTCGTCCGCCCGGCTCAAACAGCGCCACGTTCGTCTTCGTGCCGCCGATGTCTCCAGCAATAATCATGGCTTGTTCGTTTTATCGTCCTCGCGTTGTGAAGCTCTCTGCGGTCAGGAGCGCAGCGTGTCGAGGAGGCGCGCTGCGAAGTTGAGGGAGCGTTCATAGACGCGGTCGCGCGTCAGAAAACTCAATTCCTCGTTGAGCCGCGCGCCCTCGCTGCGCGGCTCGTAGGCGAGGACGCGACCGACGACGTGCCGGTCAGCGCCGATGCGCGTCCCCGTTTCGAGTTTCGTTCCTTCGGGTCTGAACGCGACGTGGAACTCGGCATCGGGCGCGGTGAGTTTGAGCGCGGTCAGCACGGTGCTCTTGTGCGCCCCCGCATCGGGCTGCGCGCGCGCCGTCACGTCAATGCGGCGCTCGCCTGCACGCAGCAGGAAACGGGTCTCACGATTTTCGACGCTCGTTCCCGCAGGCTCTATCTCCCACTTCAACGCCGATGCCATCCAACCCAGAGTCAGCGCCGCCTTCGGCGCGAGTTCCAACGCCGCACCCTCCGGCCACGTATATTCAATCTCGACGCGCTCGATGCGGTCGAGATACGCGCGATAGTCCGCCACATCCCAGAAGCTTGCGACGAGCGTGCGCCACGACGCGAGGCGACACCAGTTGAGGTCGCTCAGGTTGAAGCGCGTGCGCTCGCCGACGAGATGAGCCAGACGCAGGAGGTCTGCGCGCGGGTGGTCGAACGAAGCCGAGTCTATCACGACGCGGTCGGCCATCCCGACGAGACGGTCAAAGAGATTGTCTTCGTAATGCGGCACGTCCTTCCACCAGAGAAAGACCGGCACATCGGGTACAAGCAACGGAGCGACGGCGCTGCCTGCCGTCTCAACCGCACGACCGCGCGCCTCTATCGTCACCTGCTCGCCGCAGACCAGCTTGCGTCCCCTGCCCGCCGCCTGACAGCGCGTCGAGACGTATGCCTTGATGCTCGCAGGCTCCTCCGCGCGTCCGGCGCGGAGAATGAGCGCGCGGCAAGGGTTTCGCTCGAAGACTTCGTCGAGCACCGCATCGAGCGCCGTGCGGTCGTCGCGCTCGGACGTGTAGACGACGAGATTGAGCACGCACGCGCGCGTCATCCCCGTCGGCGCGCCGTCAGCACCCGTCACGGCATTGGCACGCCACATCGCCGTCAACTCGCGTTCGAGACGCGCCGCATCAATGCCCTTCGCGCCCGCAGACGCCGCTCTCTCGCCCTGTGTCTCCATATCTCTGTGAGAAGTGATAGGTGATAGGTGATAGGAAAGGAGTGATAGGTGATAGGTGATAGCAGAAATCCTGCTTTCTCTTATCACCTATCACCTATCACCTATCACCTATCACTTATCACCTATCATTCCCTTCTTATCACTTTCTCAAGGTCTTCGCCAGCGGCGTCCCTGCGCTTCGAGCAGTTCGGAGGACTCGGCGGGGCCCCATGTTCCGGCCTCGTAGGTGTGCAGGGGCACGTCCGTCTTGTGCGCGCTCCACGCTTCGAGGATGGGCATGACGATTTCCCAACCGCGCTCGGTCATGTCCTTGCGGGCGTAGAGCGTCGAGTCGCCGAGGATGCAATCGAGGATGAGCCGCTCGTAGGCTTCGGCCAGTTTGACGCCGAAGGATGCGCCGTAGCGAAAGTCCATGTTCACGTCGCGGATGCGTGTGACCTGCCCCGGCACTTTGGCTGCGAAACGCAGCGTGATGCCTTCGTCGGGTTGGATGCGGATGACGAGTTGGTTCGGCGTCACCTGCTCTATCGCCGCGCCGAAGAGCTGGTGCGGCGCGGCCTTGAACTGAATGGCGATTTCGGTGACGCGCTTTGACAGGCGCTTGCCCGAACGGACGAAGAAGGGCACGCCCGACCAACGCCAGTTGTCGAACCACATCGTAATCATGGCATAGGTTTCGGTCGTCGAATCCTTCGCCACGTCAGGCTCGTCACGATAGCCGACGACCGGCTCGCCCATCACCGAGCCTGCCCCGTACTGTCCGCGCACGCACTCTGCGCGCACGCGCTCCGGCGTGAACTCGCGTGCCGAGTGCAGCGCCTTGACCTTCTCGTCGCGCACGTCTTCGCTCGTGAGCGTCGCGGGCGGCTCCATCGCCACGAGCGAGAGCACCTGAAAGACGTGGTTCTGTATCATGTCGCGGACGACGCCCGACTTTTCGTAGTAGCCGCCGCGCCCTTCGACGCCGACCGTCTCGGCGTTCGTAATCTGCACGTGGTCGATGTATTGCCGATTCCACATCGGCTCGAAGATGCCGTTGGCGAAGCGGAAGACGAGCAGGTTTTGCACCGTCTCTTTACCGAGATAATGGTCGATGCGATAAATCTGCGACTCGTCGAGGTGCTGCAAAATCTGCGCGTTCAACTCGCGCGCGCTCTCAAGGCTCGTCCCGAAAGGCTTCTCGATGATGACGCGTCGCCAGCCGCGCTCCTGCTTCGTCAGTCCGGCCTCGCCTAGTTGGCGAACGGCCTCTGCATAAAATTCCGGCGCGACCGAAAGATAAAAGAGACGATTGCCTTGCGTGCCGCGCTCGGCGTCCACTTCTTCGAGCAGCGCAGACAGTTTGCGATAGTCGTCCGTGTGGTTGATGTCGGACGGGAGGAATCGCAAACCGCGCGCGAACGATTGCCAGACCTCCTCGTCAACCGTCTCGGCCTCAGAGAACTCTGCGACGGCCGCCTTCATCTTCTCGCGAAACTGCTCGTCGTTCATCTGCGTGCGGCCGAGTCCGACGACGGCAAACTCGGCCGGGAGCAGACGCTCCTGCACCAGACGATAAAGCGCCGGGATGAGTTTGCGCCGCGCAAGGTCGCCCGACGCGCCGAAGATGACGACCGCGCACGGTTCGGCGCTGCGGCGTTCGAGCCGGATGCCCTCGCGCAAAGGGTTGTCCAGAGCGTGCGTGACGGGCGCTCCTGTCGACATCTACGCTCCTGTCGCGCCCGAACGCGGAAGGGCTTCGCCGATGAGTTGTTTGAGACGGTTAAGCCCGGCGAGCACGTCCGCGCCGAGGTCTATGCGGAGTGCGCGTCGGCCGCGCGAAGCGAGCGAGCGGAAGTCTCCGAGCGCCTGCGCTTCCTTGAGGACGCTGAAGGTGTAGGGCTGGCCGGGAATCTGAAAGTCCGTCGTGTCGGGCGCGGTAATCTGTAGAAAGACGCCCGCATCGGAGCCGCCTTTGTGAAGTTGGCCGGTCGAGTGCAGGAAGCGCGGGCCGTAGCCGGTCGTCGTCGCACAGCGCGTCGCGTCGCGCAGGTGCGTGCGTATCTGCTGGATGACGGCTTCGTGCTCCGGCGTCTCCTCGATGTAGTTGAGCAGGGCGATGTAGTCGCCCGTCCCGGCTCGCGCCAGATGTGCCTTGAGAACTTCGCTCAACGACGTGGCGGCGAGTTGCGCGCGCGTGCTTTCGTCGGCGTAAATCGCCAACCCTCCGTCGGAGGCGACGAGCGTCTGTTCCTGAAGACGGCCGTCGCGCGCATAGGCTTCGAGCAGTTCTCTGGTGGCGTCCTTCGACTCCTGCACGTTCGGCTGGTCGAAGGGATTTATCTGCAAACGCCAGCCCGCAAAGGCCGTCGCAATCTCCCAGAGGAAGAACTCTTCGCCGAGGTCGTAGAGGTCTGTCAGCGTGCGATAGACGACCGGATGTCCGGCCGCTTCGAGCGCCTTTAACTTCGCTTCCGTGTCGCTGTCGGGGCGTCCGACCGAGATGGAGACGAAGAGACGGTCGTCGCCGTAGACGGACGGCGCGCCGAGCGGCTCGCCCGCGATGGGCACGACGCCTGAGCCCTCTTTGCCCGTACTCTCGGCCAGCAGTTGTTC
>DASZCR010000303.1:0-3311 GCA_035942915.1 Pyrinomonadaceae bacterium
GGCGGAACTGCTCAGGGCTTTCTTCTCCCCGCCGCGGCTCTCCTCCATGCGGACGACGCCGACGCTCTCGAAGCGCTCCACGTCCTTCTCGGTCAGACGCGCGACCTTACCCTTGTCGTCGCCGTCGAGCAGACGGCCGACCGCCTTGAAGGGCGCTTTGAAGAAGCGAGCGAAACGGTTGCCCTTCTTCTTAGGCTTCTCGCCGGCCTCGCTGCCGGTCGGCGCTTCGCCCGCGGCGATGATGTTGGCCGCCGTGTCGCCCTCGCGCTCATCCCCCTCGGCGCTCCACACGGCCGTGAACCCGATGGTCAGCACGAACGCCGCGAAGATAACGACTAGTCTGCGCTTACTCATAACTCACCTTCCTTCGTTCGAAGTCTATTCAATGGTGTCAATGAGGTTGAGGGCCGCCGGGCCGAGGATGACGATGAAGAGCGTGGGGAACAGGAAGCAGGCCAGAGGGAACAGCAGCTTCACCGCCGCCTTCTGCGCCGCCTGCTCGGCGCGCTGCCGCCGCTTCGTGCGGAGGGAGTCGGAGTAGACGCGCACGGCGCGCGCGATTGACGTGCCGAAGCGGTCGGCCTGAATCAGCATGGCGACGAGGCTCCGGAGGTCTTCCACGCCCGTCCGCTCGGCGAGGTTCCTGAGCGCCTCGTCGCGGTCGCGCCCGACGCGTATCTCAAGGTTCGTCAGTTCGAACTCCTCGCTGATTTCGGGGTGGACGTTCTTCAACTCCTCGCCGACGCGGACGAGCGCGGCGTTCAAACCGAGGCCCGCTTCGATGGAGACGACCATCAGGTCGAGCGCGTCGGCCAACCCCCAACGGACGCGTTGCTGCCGTCGCTTGACCGCGCGGCTCAGCCACAGGCGCGGGAGGAAGAAGCCCTTGACGAACGCGACGAGGACGGGGATGAGCAACTGGTCGAAGGGGCGCGCGAGCGCGACGCCGACGAGCAGCGCGAGCGCCGGGTAGCCGAACAGCACGCCGATCTGCATGGCGCGGAAGATGGCGGGCGCGTTCGGCGAGCGGTAGCCGGCCTGCATCAACTTCTTTTGCAGACGGTGCGCCTCGGCGGCCGAGGGCGGCGCGAGTCGCGCGAGCGGCGCGGCCACGCGCTCGGCCATCTTTGTCAGCGGGTCGTCGTCGGCCACGAGCGGCGAAGCGCTCACGGCGACGGCCGCCGCGGCCGACCCGCCCGGCTGATTCATGCGCCGCAGACGCTCCGTGGCCGCGCTCGCCGGCCGGAACAAAGTCCAGTAGAGGCCCAACCCGAGCAGCGTGATGCAGACGAATGTCGAGAGCGTGATGAGTAGAACCATGGCTGTTTAATCCGTGACAAGTGACAGGGGATAGGTGACGGGTGACAGGAAAATCGGGGACGGGTTTTTATCCTGTCACCCGTCACCGTTCACGCCTAAATCTTGATTCGCAGAATCTTCCTCACGATGAGCATACCGGCTATCTGCATTCCGAGGGCGATGTAGATGAGCGTGAGGCCGCGCTTGTCGTACCAGAAGACGCTCATGTACTCGGGGCTCATCCAGGTGACGACGAAGGCGACGAACAGCGGCAGCCCGCAGAGAATCCACGCAGACATGCGCGACGAAGTGGTCAGCGTGTTCAGGTCTTCCATGATGCGGAAACGCTCGCGGATGGTGTGGGCCACCTTTTCCAGAATCTCCGCCAGGTTGCCGCCCGTCTCGCGCTGGATGAGCACGGCCGTCACGCACAGACGGAGGTCCAGGAGCGGCACGCGCTCGGTCATGTTCTCCAGCGCGAGCTTGAGCGAGAGCCCGAGGTTCTGCTCCTCGTAGGTCTTTCGGAACTCGCCGGCAATCGGCTCGGGCATCTCGGTCGAGACCATGTGCAGCGCCTCGGCGAAGGCGTGGCCGGCGGAGAGCGCGCGGCTCATCAACTCCAACGTCTCCGGCAGGTGTTCGAGGAAGGCGTGCATCCTTCGGCGACGCTTCCAGACGACGTGGACGAACGGCACGGCCGACGCCGCGAGGCCCGACGCGATGATGACGAGCCACGAAATCGAAACCATCGAGGCGGCGAGCGCCGCGAGGATGCCGGCCATCACGGAGAACATCAGAAGGCGCGTGACGGTGATGTGGATGTCGGCCTGGTCGAGCAGGCGCTTGAGGCTCGTCGCCGCCTGCAAGCGCACGAGGTAGCGGTCGAGCGCGGGAATCTCGCTCATCAACTCCTGCCGCGCCAGTTGCACGTCCGAATCGTGCGAGTGGGCCGAGTGGAGCAGCGCGTCGGCGAGCCTCTGTTGCAGGCGCTTGCGCTTCGCGTCCGTCCTGTGCGTCGCCACGAGGTACGCGCCGAAGACGAGGAACATGCAGAAGAGGAAGACGAGAAAAGGAATCATTTCAGCACCAGAAGTCAGAAGTCAGAATCCAGAAGTCAGAAGTTTTTCGGCGGCTGTTGGGCCGTCAGCTAGTCAGCGAGTGGCGTCAGAAGGATTGTTTTTATTCTGACTCCTGACTTCTGACTTCTGGCTTCTGCGTTTTGCTACTCTTCGAAGAAGATTCGGGGCAGTTGCAGGCCGTAGACCTTGAGGCGTTCGGCGAAGCGGGGGCGGACGCCGGTGGGGCGGAAGCGGCCGAGGACGCGGCCGTCCTTGTCCACGCCCTTGCGCTCGTACTGGAAGACCTCCTGCATCGTGATGGTCTCGCCCTCCATGCCGGTGATTTCCGAGATGGAGGTGACGCGGCGCGTGCCGTCCGAAAGACGCGCGACCTGCACGACGAGGTTGATGGCGGAGGCGATTTGCTGGCGCATGGCGCGGTCAGAGAGGCGCATCCCCGTCATCTGGATCATCGTCTCCAACCGCGCCAGCGCGTCGCGCGGCGTGTTGGCGTGGATGGTCGTCAGGGAGCCGTCGTGGCCGGTGTTCATCGCCTGGAGCATGTCGATGGCCTCGCCGCCGCGCACCTCGCCGATGACGATGCGGTCGGGGCGCATGCGCAGCGCGTTCTTGACGAGGTCGCGCTGCGTGACCTCGCCGCGCCCCTCGATGTTGGGCGGGCGGGTTTCGAGCCGGACGACGTGCGGCTGCTGCAACTGCAACTCGGCCGAGTCCTCGATGGTGACGATGCGCTGGTCGTCGGGGATGTAGGAGGAGAGCGCGTTGAGCAGCGTCGTCTTGCCCGCGCCGGTGCCGCCGGAGATGAGGACGTTGAGGCGCGCGCGGACGCACATCTCGAACATGTCGGCCATGTCCCTGGTGAGCGCGTTCTTCTCGATGAGCGTCGCCATCCGGAGCGGGTCGGTGCCGAAGCGGCGGATGGAGAGGACGGGG
>DASZCR010000304.1:0-6723 GCA_035942915.1 Pyrinomonadaceae bacterium
GGAAACGGGTGAACGGCCGCGCAAGTCAGGGAGTGCGAAGTTGGTCTGGCCGTTGCCGCCGTAGGTCGTGCCGAGAATGGAAAAAAGCGCCGTGTTCTGTGCGATGGAGAGGATTTGCCCGGCGCAGAGCGCCCAGCCGCGAGGGGCGAAGTTGCCTGCAAACATCCTAATCTCGCCTATAAAAGGTTCAGACATAGTCTATCGGTCTCCTTGAACCGGAGCGCGCACTGTCTGCTCTGGTCAATCAAAGTTATATGGGAAGTGACC
Organism: Pyrinomonadaceae bacterium; assembly: GCA_035942915.1. Taxonomy (GTDB): domain Bacteria; phylum Acidobacteriota; class Blastocatellia; order Pyrinomonadales; family Pyrinomonadaceae; genus DASZCR01. Next base: position 268 of record DASZCR010000304.1, read on the forward strand.
AAGGATGCCGGCCGCGCTGCGCGAGAGCCTCGTAAAAATCGCACGGGAGAACGTCGTGTGTGCTTCTCATCCCTTCGGCGAAAGCTCCGGCTTCGTTGGCGCGTTTAGCGTAAGCGTTGATGCAAATGCGACATCAACGGCGCGAGGCCGCTGATTGTAAAGCTTCATCGCGTGCAATTCAAGAAGAGTCACATGAATGGTAGTTGAAAGAATGAAGGTAAATTTATAGACTGCTTCAGGCTCGAATGGCTTCAGCTTTAATTCCCACCTGAAGGGGCATTGGACGCCAGCACGACGGATGCTCAAATCCTACAAACTCCCTTTAAGTTTCGATTCCGCGCCGCTCAAGCGCGACCTCGAACGAATCCCCGCCGAAGCGTGGACGCGCCACTTCAACGCGCGCTATTACGAAGGCGAGTGGAGCGGCGTCTCGCTGCGCGCCGGTCTCAGCGCGCTCAATCAGTTGTATCCAGACCCGGACGACCCCGCAGGATATTGTGATACAGAGATGCTCGACCTTTGCCCGCACATACGCGAGGTGCTGGCCGGTTTTCGCTGTCCGCTGAAGTCGGTGCGACTGCTCAAACTCGCGCCCGGCTCGCGCATCCTCGAACATAGGGACTACAAACTCGGCTACGAGGAGGGCGAGGTGCGCCTGCACATTCCCGTGCGCACCAACGAACGGGTCGAGTTTTATCTCGACGGCCGCCGACTCGTGCTGAAGGAAGGCGAATGTTGGTTCATCGACTTCAACTTCCCGCACCGCGTCTTCAATCATGGCGCGGACGAGCGCATCCATCTCGTCCTCGATTGCGTCGTCAACGACTGGCTGAAATCTCTCATTCCGTTTGAAGACGAAGACTGTGAGGATTCGTCCTTCATGGTCGCGGATGGGCGCGGCGAGACGACGCGCGAGAGCTTCGAGCGTTTTCGTCAGACGGTTCTTCAGGACGAGACGCTGCAAGAGAGTCTGCGCGAGACGAGCGATGTCAAGACCTTCGTCACGCAGGTTGTCCGACTCGGCCACGACTTGGGACACCATTTCACGGCTGCCGATGTCGAGGAGGCGCTACGCGCCAGCCGTCGCGCGTGGCTCGAAAGGTGGCTCTGATGACCGGCCTCTTTCCTCCGTACGGTTGGACTCCGATTCGCGTCTACTTCGACAACGGGCGCGCCTTCGTCGATTGGTGCGACACGCGCGACGTGCGCTTCACAGACCCCTTCTTCGACGAGACCATCACGCGTTGTTTGCGTCGCCCCTTCAACCAACTCTTTCGCCACCAGACGCCCGTCGAACTTCTCCTCGAACGACAGGCCGCGACGCAGGGGCTTGCGCCCTCCGGGTTTCTCTTCCACACCTCGCGCTGCGGCTCGACGCTCGTCGCGCAGATGCTCGCCGCGCTCCCGCAAAACCTTGTCATCTCTGAGGCCAGCCCCATCGATACCGTCCTGCGCGCCAACGCGAGCCTTCCCGGCCTCACGGAAGAGACGCGCATAGACTGGCTGCGCGCACTTGTCTGCGCGCTCTGCGAGAAGCGCGGCGAAGAGATGAAGCACTGCTTCATCAAACTAGATAGCTGGCACACGCTCGACATCAAACTGCTGCGCCGCGCCTTCCCAAGCGTGCCGTTTGTCTTCCTCTACCGCGAGCCGGTCGAAATCATCGTCTCGCATCTCAGGCGCAGGGGCGCGCAGATGATTCCCGGCGTGCTCGACCCTTCGCGTCTTTCGCTCGACGCGCAAACCGTCGTCACGATGCCGCCCGAAGAGTATTGCGCGCGAGTGCTCGGAGAGATTTGCCGCGTGGCGCTCACGAACTACGAAGACGATTCCATGATGCTCGTCAACTATCGTCAACTGCCTGACGCCGTCTGCACGCGTCTGCCCGATTGGTTCGGCGTGCACTACACGGATGAAGAGCGCGCACGGATGTCGAGCGCCGCGCAGTACGACGCCAAGAACCCTCTGCTCCCGTTTGCCGACGACACAGAGACCAAAAGGCGCGAAGCCGACGAACGGGTGCGCCTCGCGGCCGACCGCTGGGTGCGCCCCTTCTACGAAGACCTCGAAACGAAAAACGCAGACGCCGCGCCACCTCATCCCTGAACCCACCGCCCCACGAAACGAAAAGGGCAGCCCGTCAGGCTGCCCTCGACTTCTTGAATTCCCGATACACCCGGCAAGGCTCGAACTTGCGAAATAGCTTGACGGGCCGTGAGGGACTCGAACCCCCGACACCTGGTTCCGAAGACCAGTGCTCTATCCAAACTGAGCTAACGGCCCGTAACGTCTAATATATCTATAGGTTTTCAATCGCTCAGAAGTCTTACGACGATGGCAGTTTGCACAGCGAACGTCACATTTGACAATCTCCTTCAACAGGGATTCCCAAGACGCGAAAAGATAGCCCATCGCAGACACATTATAGGATTTCTCGCCGCGCACATGGTCAAATTCTAAAACGACCGGGTCGGCTTCACCACAATCGACGCAAGGATGAAGTTCAAGGTATTCGTATAGCTTACCGTTTAATTCGTCAGATAATTCCTTGCGTCTGACCCGCGCTTTTCTAACGTAATAACCTACGTTGTTTGCATAATGATTCTTGCCGAAGCTTCGACCACACAGCAAGCAGTATGAATGGCGCGTGCCTCTACTCTTGTTGCGATATGGAAAGTCTTCCAGCGGCTTAGCTGTTTGACACTTTATGCAGATACGTTCCTCCATAATGCTCACCCGCTATCAGGATGACGCCTACGCTTGCCGGATGTGTGCTTTCCGAGCGGCAAGCGATGATAGCACAGGAGCGTTATTTGTGTGCGGGGGCGCTGGTGTTGGCGTTGGTGTTGTTGGCGGATGACGCGCCGGGAGTTTGTCCGTGAAACTCGCGGCGGATGTAGCGGACGAGTTCATTAATCTGTTCGGGCGAGAGACGCTTCTTGAAGGAGGGCATGTCGTCGTGGCCGTCGGCGATGATGTCGGCCAGATGTTTGTCCGTGTCTCTGCGCCCGTGCTCGCGCAGGTTGACGACTTTGATTTTCTTGCCTTCTTCCAGTTCGACTTCGCCGCCCGTGCCGTCGGCCTTGTGACAGCGGACGCAGGTGGTGTTGTAGGTGGAAGCGGCGGCAGCCAGTTCGTCGGGCGTCGGTGTGGGAGCGGCGGGTGTGGGCGATGCCTGTGCGGAGGTGTTGGCGTTGGCTGTGTTGTTCGAGCGGTTGTTGGCTGTCTCGTTGCCGCCACCGGCGCAGGCGAAGGCTGACGTGAGCGTGACGAGGATGAGCACGAATTTGAAAAGTTTCATGCGAAGCAAAGTCTCCGGTTAAGACGCGGGTTTTGGTAGCCGCTGAGGTTGATTGAAAGCGGCGCGAGTATAGCGCAGGCGCGGCAGGGTTTGAAAGCGCGTCGGATGGCGCATGAGCACCTCGCTATTTGAGCGTCGTAATCCATTCGGCGATGGCGCGTTTCTGCTCATCTGTCAGTTTCGTGGCGAAAGAGGGCATACGTGGTTCGAGTCCGTAGCTGCCGGGGTCGTTGATGATATGGATGAGGTCTGCGGTCGTGCGTTGCGGGCGCGCGGAGATGCCTATCAGGGGAGGGTTGACGAATTTGCCTTCGCCGCGCTCGCCGTGACAGCGTGCGCAGTTGTCCGTGTATGCGGCGGGTGGGTCGTTGGTCTTGTCGTCGGCCGCAGACGCATTGGGCGCGACGACGCCTGTCTGCTTCGGCACGAAGGGCGCGAGACGGAAGTCTGCTTCCTGTTGCGTCTGTCTCGCCAGTTGTTCGCGGATGGTCGGATTGCGCGCGTCTTCGAGGTAGGCGAGCGCGGTCAGGCCGCCGACGAGCAGGAGGCCGATGGAGAAGACGGCGATGCCGAAACGGCTCGGCCTGTGGCGAGCGGCGCTCTCAGCTTGCGTGTGCGGGAGGAAGGGCAGCACGGCGAGTGCGCCAAGCAGCAGACCCGGCACGACGAGTGCGGCGAGCGAGGCAAGCGGCGCGGGCAGATACTTCAAAAGCTGAAAGAGCCAGAGGAACTGCGCGCTAGGGCGTGGCAGATAGCCTGCCTCGACGGCGTCTGCGGCGGGCGCAAGCGGCGCAGGCCAGCGCGCCGCGCAGAGTGAGAGCGCGACGAAGACGAGTGCGACCGTCAAGGCGTTGCGCATCATCTGCGCGCGCGTCCAACTCGTGCGCGGCTCGACGCGTTCTGTTTCATCAGACGCTTCGACAGGTGTTTCGCGAAAGAGAAACAGGCGCGCGACGACGGTGAAAAGAATCAGGAAGGGAAGCAGGAGGACGTGCAGCGCGTAGAGGCGCGAGACGGTGAGCGTCGAGAGTTCCGCGCCGCCTGCGAGCCACGCGCGCGCCGCGTCGCCGACGAAGGGCAGTCCGCCCGCGATGCTCGCGGCCACGCGTGTGCTGTAGAAACCGCGCGCGTCCCAAGGGAGCGAGAACCCTGCGGCGCTCTCTGCCGAGACGAGCGCGAGCAGGACGAGCGTGGCCGTCCAACCGACAGGACGGCGACGGTAAGCGCCGCGCCAGAGCATCTGCGCGAGGTGTAGGATGAGCGCGAGGGGAAGCCATTGCGAGCCGTGATAGTGGAGCGCGCGAATCCAAGAGCCGGCGCTGACGGCCTTCTCGATGAAGGTGACCGTCGCGTGTGCATCTGCGGCTGAAGGTACGTAGTAGAAGGCGAGGAGCGCGCCCGTGACCATCTGCAAGGAGAGCAGGAGGACGACGACTCCCGTCGTCGTGCGCGCCCACGCGGCGAGTCCATGAGATGGCTCGTCGGCGAGCGTCCGTGCGATGGCGTCGAAGTTGGTGCGGCGCGCACGTCGTTCGTCGAAGCGTGCCTCATTGGTGCCGGTCTGCTTTGTCGTTCCCGCGCGTTCGTTCATTCGCCTCATGCACGCCCGTCCGAGTCTTCGACGAAGCTTTTGTACTGAACCTGTAGATGACCCTGCTCAATGCGCGTCGGGAGTGCTTCGAGGTCGCGTTGCGCGGGGCCGCTCACGCGTCGGCCGCGCGCGTCGAAGACGCTGTCGTGACAAGGGCAGAAGAAATCTCCGGCTTGCGCGCGCCACGCCACTTCGCAGCCTTCGTGTGTGCAGACGGCCGAGACGACGCGGTGCTCGTCTCCGGCGAGCACGAAGACGAGCCGCTCCTCGCGCGTGCGAGTCCAACCGGCATCGCGTTCGACGAAGACTTTGCGCGCGACGGGCTGCGCGGCCGTCAACTCGGAGACGGGTGCGACGGTCGTCCAAGAAGCTTCGTCGTCTGCTTGCGGGTCGCGCGGCCGCAGGAACTTGAAGGCGGCCGTCGCCAGCGTCGCGCCGACGGCGGAGAAGACTGCGACGGGTAAGAGTCGCAGCAGAAAGGCGCGTCGTGCGCGTTGGCGCGGCGTCGCAGGCGCGCTCTGTGATGAGTCGTCCGTGTAGTTGTCAGGCATGTTCGACGTGTCGGGCAAATGTTGGCGCGATGCGGGTTTGCAATCTTCGACGGTTCGCCGCAAAATAGTTTTCAAGTCAAGCGGGCATTTTATCCGATTTCGATTCGCGCCGCCCCGTGCCGAACTCGCAATCTTTAAGAGGTACGCCACAGATGAGCACGTCCGAGAAAGAGCAACCGATGCGCGGCTCGCTGCGCCTCGCCGACAAAGGCGAGCGCGCCGAGCAGGAGCAGCCGAAGCCTGCGCTGCCGCGACAGTTCGTGACCTTCACCTTTTACCACGCCCGCCCGGATTGGCGCTTGCTCGACGCCGAGACGAAGGCGGCGGGAAAGCGCGAGTTCATTGAGACGGTCGAACAGTTTCGCAAAGAGCTACTCATCCACAGCTATTCCATCACGGGCTTGCGCTCGAACGTCGACTTCATGCTGTGGCGCATCGGCTACGACCTCGACCCGCTTCAGGAGATGAGCGCGCGGCTCAACAACACGGGACTCGGTCGCTACCTCGAAGTCTCGCAGAGCTTCCTCTCGATGACGAAGCGCTCGATGTACATCGACAAGGACAACCCGGAGCACGTCGAAGACCGCCTGCACGTCGTACCGGGCAAGTCGAAATACCTGTTCGTCTACCCGTTCGTCAAGACGCGCGCGTGGTACATGCTGCCGGTCGAAGAGCGACAGGAGATGATGGACGTGCACATCCGCGTCGGCTCGAAGTATCGCTCCGTCAAACTGCACACGACCTACTCGTTCGGCCTCGACGATCAGGAGTTCGTCGTCGCGTTCGAGAGTGACTCGCCGTCGGATTTCCTCGACTTAGTGATGGAGCTACGCGAGACCAAGTCCAGCGAGTTCACCCTGCGCGACACGCCGATCTTCACCTGCATCGCGATGACGGCCGGGGATGCGCTCGACACGCTGGCGGCGGCGCCGGCGGCCGTCGGGGCGCCCTCATGACGGTCGTTCATTCGGCCCCGGTCGGAGAACGTCGCGCCTCGCGCCGCTGGCTGGGAC
>DASZCR010000305.1:0-15709 GCA_035942915.1 Pyrinomonadaceae bacterium
GATTTGGGTACATGTGTGACCTGGCGTCATCCGCTTTCGACTCCTGTCGGAGCGCACAAATCACTTGGGGGCGGCGGCAAAGACAACCCGCATTAATCCTTCGCGCAACGAGGGCGTCACGATGGTGAGACCGACTTGCCCTAATAGTCACCCATGCTCAAGCAGTTTAAGTTCATCATCGAGGGCGTAGTCTCAGTCCGCGACATCACGTTGCAGGACGCCGAGCGGGCGTACCGGGGCGATCCGAAAGTCGGCTGCTACCTGGAAGATCCGGGGTCGCTGGAGAAGGTAGTCGAGCAGCAAAGGCGGCTGCTACACGCCATCCTGCAACGCGAAGGGGTGCTCCATCGGCTGGTGCGGAGATACCTCTACGAGTACATCCGGGAGTGCCTGTACGACGAGCTGCCGAAGCCGCCCGAGGTTGAAGAAGAGATGTTTCTCGTGATGGCTGAGGCCATCGATGCGTTAGACTTTGTGGATCGGGCGCTCTACCTGGCATACGCCGCGCCACGACCCGGCTATGAGGTGGAGGAGGACGGCGACCCGTTCGAACAGCACACACGGCTCATCCGGCAAGGCTTCGAGATTAACTCGCTGGAACCGGAATTTATGGAGATAGCGGGCTAGCGCAGAAAAATGGGACCGTCTGCGAGTTATGGTGCTGTTATGTGAGGAAGATCAGTAATCCACGGGCCGATTGTTTTTATGTCATATTGGAGCTTAAATCGCGAATTCATTAGGGTTAATAATTTTTTGGCTAGACTGACGCGGGTTAGCTAATGAGCTATCTAGTGAAGAATGCAGTTTCGTTGACAGGTAGAAGGTTTGATCGTAAGTTTGTCCCGTAATCCTTGGATGGAGTTATGAGCCAAGGTTACGGGCTCTCGCGGTAGAGAAGGAACCGGAGAATTATCTCCAAAAAGCACTGACCTGAAGCGGTCTAGTTTGCGGCCAGTCGCTTCAGGTCAGATTAACAACTCGCACGGGGCGAGAGGGCATTCGTGTGCTTGCCGAAGCCGCTTCGTAGTGTACACGCCCTCCCCCCGCTATTCAAGTGGAAAGGATCTGACAAAAGCCGGATGACCAAGCAAGCACACCTCAGGTTGTCGGATTTGAATAAACATTGCCACTAAAGTTGCCGGGTGAAAGATCTCTCACCCGGCTTTCGGCCCCGACACAGATTTAGACGGCCCCATCTAAAGCGACTACTTTGCATGGGCCTGTGAGACAGATGCCCGCCGCTCACCGACGGCGGTGCCTGATAACCGATAGGAGATGGATTATGGCGAAACGACGAAGAGACAACGGACAGCAAGCCCGGCGCCGCCGGTCGAAAGAGGGGCGCGGCATAGGAACGGGGGCGGATTACATACCCTATCTGCTCATTCATGACGTGCCGTCGATCGGGCTGGCGAGCCGCGTCTGGGGGTGGAAGACGCGCCGCGTTCACCACTTTCTCAGCCGTCTTGAATTGAAGTTTTTTTACACGCTTGAGTGGCGGCCGGACGTACACGACATTCGTGAGCAGTTCCCGCTCGACCTCGATGAGACGCTGGCAATCGCGGACCAACTCGGCGTACGCCACCCCCGCGACCCGAAGACGAAGGATTACGTCGTGATGACTTCAGACTTCGTGCTTACAATCAGAAAAGGCTTTGTCGAGGAACAGCATGTCCGCGCGGTTAAGTACAAGGAGGTCGCGAGAAAAGGCGGGTCAAGGAAAAACTCGAGATCGAGCGCGTCTACTGGGAGGAGGTCAGGGGCCTAGATTGGGACGTCGTAACTGAGGATGCAATCGACGCTACTTTAGCCGCAAACGTCGAGTGGATGCACGGCCACCGCGAGGTCGAGCGCCTTGCCCCCTTGACGGCCGTAGATGTCGCCCACGTCGAGGCGATACTGACGCCGCGCGTGGCGCACGGCGGATTTCGACTCAGAGACCTGACGAACGAATGCGACGCCCGACTCGGCTTCGACCCCGGGTCGAGCCTGAGCGTCGTACGCCACCTGCTCGCCAACCACCGGTGGGAAGTCGACATGAGCAAGCGCATCATGCCGCCCTCGCCGCTCGTTCTAACTGCCAAACCTGCGCTTTACGCCGTGGGCTCCCGGCAGATTGGAGCGTAATAAGTGGAAATGATTGTAGGATCAATACTTGAGTGGCAAGAACTCGAAGCAGGCAAGTCCGAACTGCGTCTTGACCGAGTTCTGCGTGTCAATAAACCCGAAGACTATGTCATCACAATTCAAATCAACGAAGACAAGGCTTGGATCCTCAGGAGGCAGTACTCGGAAGTCTCACACGCTGTCTCGACCGGCAACGTGCGCGTATTGGAGACCGAGATCTTTCCTGAGTTGCTTCGCGCTGAAAAGGATATTAAACCTAAACACCGTGCACGCCGGGACGACCTCTACACCTTTCTCGCGCCCATTCTCAATCATGACGGCGATGAGTACCTACTTGACCGCAGAAAACGGGGCGCAAAAATAAAAGAGCTTGCACTAACGCAAGGAAAAATCAAACTTGCCAAAAAGACAATTTACAAAATTTACCGTCGTTATCTCCAACGAGGGTGTCGTCCGAACGCCTTACTCTCAGCATACGACAAGTGCGGCGCGCGCGGTAAGCGGCGGGTAGCCCAGAAATCAACCCTGCCAAAACTCGGGCGACCAAGTGCCCTCGGCAAAATCGCGGGTCATGCAATAGGAATCAGGATCACTCCTGAGATCGAACGCAAGCTCAAGCGAGGAACCAAACGATTCCTAAAGGACAATGTCAGCCTACCTGATGCTTATGGCCTGATCCTCAGCAAATACTTCTACAAAGAACTGAAGATAGTGGACGGAAAGCGGGAAACAGTTCTGCCCCCGGCGGAAGAGTTACCGACCTTCAATCAGTACAGATACTGGTACGAACGTGTCTACCGCGGGCTAGACCCCGTAGCGGAGAAAATCAGGCGTGGCGGAGAGCGCTCCTACAATCTTGAAAGCCGGGAGACGACCGGCGATCCGAAGGCATTGGCTTTCGGGCCGGGGTCGCTATACCAGATCGACGCGACCATAGCTGACGTCCACATCGTCAGCTCCCTTGACCCCTTGCGCGTCATCGGGCGGCCGGTCGCTTACGCCTGCATGGACGTCTTCAGCCACGCGGGTGCGGGGCTGAGCGCCATCCTGGAAGGGCCGAGTTGGCTCGGCGCCATGCTGGCTCTCGACATCGTCATGGCCGATAAGGTCGCCTTCTGCGCCGAATACGGAATTGAAATCGACGTAAGTCAATGGCCGATCCATGGGTTCCCGCAAGCTATATGCGCCGATCGCGGAGAGTTCGAGGGTTTCGACGCCACTAATCTCGTTAAAGGATTGCACACGCGCGTGGACAGCACCGCGCCGTACCGTGCGGATTGGAAAGGTCTCGTCGAGCGGCAGTTCGGACTCCTTAACCAGCGCTGCGTCAACTTCCTCCCCGGCCGCGTGCGCAAGCTCTCGCGCGGAGAGCCAGACTCCCGCCTCGACGCCGTGCTGACACTTAACGATTTCAGGCAACTGCTGATCCTTTACATGCTCGACTACAACACGAATTTCTACCTCAAAAATTACCGCAAGGACGAGTTCATGATTGCAGACCACGTCGAACGCTACCCGCTCGACTTATGGAACTGGGGGGTACAAAACCGCGGCAAGTGTTTCAGCGCGACGACACGCGATCATGTCCGGCTGAACCTCCTGCCGCGGCGCACGGTGTCGGTCACCGGCAGCGGCATCCACTTCGAGGGGGATCTCTACTACACCTGCGACACTGCCCTCCGCGAGAACTGGTTCGGGCGGGCCAACCTGCGTGGGAATTGGAAGATGGAGGTCGCATTTGATCCGCGGACGACTGACAGAGTCTATCTCATCACTGACGGGGGTACGAAGATTGAGCCGTGCCATCTGACCGACGCCTCAAGGCACCTCAAGGGCCGCGACTGGCACGAGGTCGCCGACTACTTCGAGACGGAGCGCCAAGCCAAAGAAGCAGCGCAGTCGCGCCGTCAGCAGTCGCGCGCGAATACCCACGACAAACAGGATGCGATCATCGGGCGAGCCGTCGAGCGGAAGGAGATGGCACTCCTCGGCGCAGGTAAGATAAGTAAGAGCGCGCTGATCTCAGGAATGAAGGAGAACCGCGCAGAAGAGCGCGAACGCGAGCGCGAAGCTGACAAGTGGCTCCTCGGCGCGCCCGGCACTATACCCGCTTCAGGGGCGGAGGCTGAAGATCGTACAGATGAGGTCGAGGACGCGCAGAGCTTCGCCGCACCGAGCATGCTCGATGTGCTGCGGCAACAACGCGAAGGAAGGTGGAGGGGAGGTGAAGACAATAACCGCGCCAAGGAAAGCAGAAACGAATAGCACGCAGTCTCAAGACGGGCGACGCATCATTAACCCACGTCCCGCTCAGGAGACGCAGCGGCCCTACCTTATCCATAAAGGGAGAGTGGTAGACGCGATCTACATTGCCCCCGAGGTCCCGGAGTGGGTTGGTAACCCGCTGATAGAGGCGCTGCCGCGCGCTATCGACGCCATTCAGGCAGGGTCGCGCCTGGCGCATGATCCGAAGAATGAGGAACGGCTCCGCGATGAGCCCAACCACATCCGGCGCTTATTGCTTCAGAACTCGATGAAATCCCTTTTCATCCCCTTGGACAATCACTTGGACCTACACCAACGTCTGCAGTGCGCGATCCGTGTCGGGTATAGTGACCGCAATCCTTTGACGCCCGATTACTTCAACAAACTCGAGTCGAAGCTTGACGAGTTCGATCAGTACGCCGGGCAGTACGACCCGGAGATAGATAACTCGGCGACGGCGGCCTCCGGATTTCATGTACTCGGTTTGAGCGGCGGCGGTAAGTCGCGCGCTATCCTCAGGTGTCTGCAACTGCTGCCGCAGACGATTAGGCACTCAAGGTACCAGGGGCGGGACTTCACCTACAAGCAACTCGTATGGCTGAAACTCGACTGTCCCTTCGACGGCAGTCGCAAAGGCCTCTGTATCCAGTTTTTCACCACGGTCGATGCCATCTTGGGCACAAACTATCGCCGGAACTATGCCGGAACACGTCGCATCACTGAGGAAATGCTCTCCGACATGGCGCTCGTCGCCGGGAATCATTCTATCGGAGTGCTCGTCGTCGATGAGATTCAGCGATTGAGCTTGGCCCGGTCGGGTGGCGCAGAAAAGATGCTCAACTTCTTCGTGGAGTTAGTCAATAAAATCGGCGTCCCCGTGGTACTCGTCGGGACTTACAAAGGGATGTCTGTCCTGAGCGGCGAATTCAGCCAGATACGACGGGGTACGGGACAGGGCGACATGCTCTGGGATCGAATGGAAAACGATAAGCAATGGAATCATTTTGTCGAATCGCTCTGGCGTTACCAGTACGTCCGCAGGGAGTCCAAACCCTGTGATCCCGCCGGAAAAGACACGACGTTGGGCGATGTGCTCTACGAAGAAACGCAAGGGATCATCGACTTTGCGATCAAAGTGTTCATGTTCGCACAGGAGCGGGCGATGGAAACAGGATTTGAGCGGATCACATCCGGGCTGATCCGCGCAGTGGCGAAAGACAAGTTGAGGATCCCGCGCCTAGTCTTAAAAGCGCTCAGGACGAAAGACATGGGAATTCTCGAAAAATTCGAAGACCTCTACCCGTCGGCGATGAAAGACTATCTATCGCGCCAGCCGGAAGAGCCGCAACTATGCGGTAGGCTCGCGAATTATCCAGAGGTAGCCGCAGCCCTTGAGGATTACCGACGGGGAAATACAAACATGCCCAATTCGAAAGACGGGGCGAGAGAAGATACCGATAATTCGGTCCCTACAGACATCGACATCACATCAGGCGAGGCGAACTAAGGACGAGCGCACATGATAGGTTTTTTTACGGACCCGTACCCGGACGAACTCCTGTATAGCGCCTGCGCACGGTACCACCGCCGGGCCAGGAATCTAAGCAAAGAGGCCGCCGCGCTTGATCTCTTCGGTAATGTACGGACAAAGTTCATCGTCGACTTCCCGGTGCGACTCGACTACCTCGTTGCACAGCTCCCACCCGAAACCTACTCGGTCACACGGCTCATAGAAGAACACACTATGCTGCCGTTATACGTGCCGTTCATGCCACCGAAACGACACGAAGCACTCCGGCGTGACATGTGTGGTGATGGCGGCGGCTCCATCCATGCCCGATTAGGCATCCTCACATCCGGTATCAGCGTAGAGAATCTACGCTTCTGTCCTAATTGCATAGAGGAAGATGAAGAACCGTACTGGCATCGCGTCCATCAGGTTCCTGGAGTCGAAGCGTGCCCGCTTTATAACGTCTTCCTCGCAGACTCCAAAGTAAGCGTACGTAATAGAGTAAATAGTCGGGCCTTGGTAACCACAAGACAGGCTGTTGCTGAGATCCCCTCAGCGAGCAGGGCCACACGCCCATTAGACCTGGGGAATCGTGAGCATCAAGTGATACTGCAGCTCGCACGGGACGCAGCTTGGATTTTAAGCTCGCGTATGGAAGTGCCAGGCCAGGAAGTATTACAACGTCGGTACTTGCGCCTACTGCTCGAACAAGGAATGGCCAGCTATACCGGGAAAGTGAGGCACGTGAGTCTTAAAACACAATTCCTTGCCTATTACCCACCCGGATTACTAAAACGACTCCGGTGTGGGCTGGAGTTAAAGTCCCATTGGCTCTATCGCCTTTTGAATAACTGGAAGAGCACGCGCCATCCACTATATCATCTGCTACTAATGCAGTTTCTCGGAATACCTGCGGCAGAGTTTTTCCAACTACCAATCAAGGTCGAGCCATTCGGTAAGGGTCCTTGGCCGTGCCTGAATGCCGCCGGAGGGCACTTCCGAGAGGCACGGGTCAAAGAATGCCTGATCAGCCATACACAGGACACTAGCAAAAGGCTGGTTGGCACGTTCAGGTGCGAATGCGGCTTCTCGTACCGGCGCACCGGGCCTGACACGACGGACGAGCGGCGATATCAGTGGGACCGAGTAATGAGCTTCGGGGAGGCGTGGTACGAAAAGTTAAGCAATATGCTCGCACTCGGAAATCAAAGCCTTCCGGAGATAGCGGGTGCCCTCGGTGTTCCGATCAACACGATTAAAGGAGAGTGCTGTAGACTTAATACATCGAATGAGTTAGAGGTGCCACGGATGCGGCGATTCGAGCGCCGTAATAAAGTCGGCCCAGCATTGAGCGACTTGCCGCTATCGGACATACACCGTAAAAAGTGGATTGAAGTAGTGGCAGAAAACCCTAATGTGGGTAGGTCTGTTCTCGGCCGCATGCAAGTTGCAAGTTATCATTGGCTACTAGAGCACGACAAAAAGTGGCTGGATGATAATTCTCCGCCACCCCTTAAAAGCTCTGGACCCGTTCAGCGTATAGACTGGTCTGAGCGGGACGAGAAGTTTGCCGCCGCCGTCCGTGAGACTGCTGAGAAAATTCTGACAGTAGTAGGTCGCCCCTTGTGGGCGTCGCGAACCCGAATCCCCAAGGAACTAAGGATATTAACTGTCCTACGAAAAAACTCCGCCAAACTTCCTCTCACGAACAAAGCACTGGATGATGTATCCGAAAGCCAAGCTGCTTTCGCCGCACAGCGCATACGATGGGCAGCCGATTGCTATCGCCAAGAACAAGTCTCAGCAGCCGCATGGCAGTTGCAAACGCGGGCAGCAGTAAGTAACAAGATGGCGCGCGATCCCGAAGTAAAGGCGGCGTGTGAGGAGTGCGTCCAAGCGTTACGTGCAATGAATGTAGCTGGCTGGGAAGTTTTGGCAAAAGGTAAGGGTAGATAATTCGTGACAGTAAGACTGACTAACCTGAAGGTACCATTTGGTATAAAGTTAACCTGCGCGCTTATCATCTGAACTCCTCCGAAATAAGCTTCAGAACGGGGTGTGGCGACCTTGTTCGCTTTTGTGATGGGTGAAAGCCTCGGTTGGATAAAATTCTTCTCTCACAGACATTGTTACAAGATGGTAACTGGGAGCCGATACACACCTGTTATTGGTTCTGCTTAAACTGAGTCCTCAATTCCTCAAGTCGCTTACTTTCTATTTGTAAACCTTCATCATAAGTTACGTTTTCTGCTGTAATTTCAAAATACTTCCAATTCGGGATGCTAGAATTGCTGTCGTTATACTCAATTATCACCTCGAATAACCCATCAGTCCCAATCCGACCGTAAGTCGGATTGTCAGGCCTCTTCCTAATATCACCCCTAAACATCATATCTTCTCCCTATATAGATTTAGTCGGATTATGCCTGCGGACACTCTTAACCATGATTCTATATCACCAACTGAGATTACCTTACCATTGGTAACTGCACTAAAGCGCACAAAGGGGTGTAATGCCGTACTACAGGCAAACCTTGACAGATGTCCTAGCGTCAGCGGACCCATTGCAATGACGCGAGCCGCCGCCAGAACGGAGGCTTTGCATATTACTGATGAGTGAAACGAGAAGAGCTATGAACAGTAGCCTATTTGATAGTCTTCCCAAAATTAATAATTAAATGATCGGTGCAGCAGTTACCAACTTTATTAGCGCAGCTTCGCCGTAGGCTCTCCTCTTTCAGGAGGACAGTTACAAACTTTAGCTGATGTCATCACAAAATACTTTTCCTAAATGCAACAACTTACAGACATACTAGTTACCAAATTTATTCCCGCGGGACATCTCGCTCCATCGGAGCGCATCTCTCTCTAATCGGGCAGCGTGTGTTAAACTCGACGCATGCTGCTCGAATCGCTTGAGTCTCACCAGTTCAGAAATTTGAGCGGCGAGGTCTTCTGGGGCGACGGCCTCAACCTCATCTACGGCGACAACGGCCAAGGCAAGACCAACTGGCTCGAAGCCATCTACCTGCTTGCCACTACCAAGTCCTTTCGCACGCAGCGCCCGCAGGAGGCCATCCGTTTCGGCGAAGACCTCTCGGTCGTCCGTGGGCGCGTCGCACGCACGCAGGACGTGCGGCGCGACCTACAGGTGACGATTCAGGGCAACACCAAGACTCTCTCCGTCAACGGCAAACGCGAGGCCGTTACACGCTATCTCGGACAACTGCACACGGTCGCCTTCACGGCCGACGAGTTGGAGGTCGTACGTGGCGGCCCCGAAGCGCGCCGCAAGTTCCTCGACAGGGGTGTCACCTCTCTGCATCCGTCCTACGTTCAGACCCTCGCCGACTACCATCGCGTCATCAAGCAGAAAAACCGCCTCTTGCAGAACGCCTCCGAGGCCGAGATGACGACGGACGAGGCGCGCCAACTCATCGAGCCTTGGAACGAACAACTCGTAGCTCTCAGCGGCCAGATGCACCGCGCACGTACGGAACACGTCGAGCGTCTCAACCGTGCGCTCGAAAGGCGTCTTTTCGAGCGCGAGGAGGTCTCGATTCGCTATGTTTCGTCGCTCGCCGGTAAAGGCGATTTGAACGATTACGAAGCCCTCATCGCAGAGCGTCTGCGGCTTCGTCTGGAGGCCGAAATCAACTCCGGTTATGCGCTCATCGGGCCGCACCGGGACGAGTTGGAAATACTGTTTGACGGACGGGATTTACGCTCCTTCGGAAGCTCCGGTCAACAGCGTAGTGCGTTGATTTTACTTGACTTAGCGGCGATTTCGGTGTATCATTCGTGGCACAGTGAGTATCCGCTTTTTCTCATGGACGACGTGGACGCCGAACTTGACCGCAAGCGCATCGGGCGCTTGCTCGAATACCTTCAGGGGCGCACACAGACGTTCGTTACGACCTCCAAAGAGGAACTCGTTAAACAGTTTGCCGCGCACGCCCGCGTCTACGAAGTGACAAGCGGTCTAGCGGTTGAAAAAGCCGACCCGACGAGCCTATTTGTGACAAGCGCCAAAGGGGCGGAAGGCATCTAACGAGAGTCCGTTTTTTGAGAAGACCGCGCGGTTATTTTTCTCCGTTCAGGCAAGGAAAAACTATGAGCAGCACATACGAAGAGGAGAGCAGTTTGTCTACAGCAACTTTAACAAAGAAGAAGAGCGCAGCTTACGATTCCAGTTCAATTACGGTTTTAGAAGGGCGCGACGCCGTCCGCAAGCGTCCCGCCATGTACATCGGTTCGACAGGCGACCTCGGTCTCCATCATCTGGTCTACGAAGTCGTCGATAACTCGATTGACGAAGCCCTCGCCGGCTACTGCGACACGGTCGAAGTAACGATTCATCTCGACAATTCCATCACGGTCGTCGATAACGGGCGCGGCATCCCTGTCGACTATCACAAGCAGGAGAAGAAATCGGCCGCCGAGGTCGTGATGACCAAACTCCACGCCGGGGGCAAGTTCGACTCGAACGCCTACAAGGTGTCCGGGGGCTTGCACGGAGTGGGCGTCTCTTGCGTAAATTTCCTCTCTGAGTGGCTTCGTCTGGAAATTTGGAGGGAAGGTGCGACCTACGAGCAGGAGTACCGTAGAGGGATTCCTGTGAGCAAACTCGACAACACAGGCAAGACGCGCAAGCGCGGCACGAAGATTACCTTCAAGCCCGACCCGGAAATCTTCGACGTGACCGAGTTCAGCTTCGACAAACTGTCCGAGCGTCTGCGCGAAAAGGCCTTTCTCAACAAAGGCATCCGCATCACCATCAAGGATGAGCGCGAAGAGACCGAACGCTCGCACGAGTTCTACTACAAGGGCGGCATCGCCGAGTTCGTCAAGCACCTCAACAAGAACAAGGGCGTCTTGCACGACAAACCGCTCTATTTCGAGAAGACGGGCGACGCGCTCTCCATCGAGGTTGCCATCCAGTACAACGACGGCTACGACGAGAAGGTCTACTCCTTCGCCAACAACATCAATACCGTTGACGGCGGCACACACCTCTCAGGCTTCCGCTCGGCCTTCACGCGCACCATCAACTCCTACGCGCAGTCGTCCGGGCTCGCCAAAAACTTCAAAAGCTCTCTGACCGGCGACGACGTGCGCGAGGGGCTGGTCGCCGTCATCTCCGTCAAACTGCCGCAGCCGCAGTTCGAGGGGCAGACCAAAGGCAAGCTCAACTCGGACGTGAAGGGCGCGGTCGAATCGTTCCTGAACGAGCGTCTGACGGAGTATTTCGAGCAGAACCCGACGGTGGCGAAGAAGATTGTCGGCAAGGCCATCGACGCCGCGCGCGCACGCGAGGCGGCACGTAAGGCGCGCGAAATCGTCCGCAAGGGCGCTATCGGCTCAACGATGCTACCCGGCAAGCTGGCCGACTGTCAGGAACGCGACCCGGCATTGTGTGAGCTTTACATTGTAGAAGGCGACTCAGCGGGCGGCAGCGCCAAACAGGGGCGTGACCGTAAAAACCAAGCAGTTCTGCCGCTAAAAGGTAAAATCTTAAACGTCGAGAAGGCGCGCTTCGACAAGATGCTGAGCCACAGCGAGATTAAAACTCTCATCACGGCGCTCGGCACAGGCATCGGGAAAGATGATTTCGACCTGACGAAACTGCGTTATCACAAAATCATCTTCATGACGGACGCCGATGTCGATGGCTCGCACATCCGCACTCTGCTGTTGACCTTCTTCTATCGACAGATGCCGGAGTTGGTTGAGTCCGGTTATGTCTACATCGCGCAGCCACCGCTGTTTAAAGTAAAACGCGGAAAGCGTGAGGAATACATCAAGGACGAGCGTTCGATGGTGCGTTTTCTGATGCGGCAGGCGACGAGCGACATGAAAATCACCTCAACCGAGACCGGCGCGGTCATCGAGGGGCGTGAACTAGCTCGCTCGCTCGAACAGTTGGTTGAACTCCAACGCTATTGCGAAAAGGCCGTGCGCCGTCTCGGCAGCGACGAACAACTGCTGGATGCTCTGTTGGAAGCGTTCGGCGGGCGCTCAGGCGTCCTGCGCGACGAGCAGACGACCACTCTGCGCAGCATCTTCCAGAATGGCGACTTGATGGCGCGCATTGAAGGCGTGCTGGCCGAAGCGGGCTATCGGACAGACCTCAACATGGACGACGAGCATGGCCTCTGGGCCATCGAAACCACTGCGGCCGGAGGGGTCTCGGTAACGATTGACTGGGATTTGGCGAGCCACGTCGAGTTTCAGAAGGCCGTCGAGATTTACAGGAATCTCGAAGACCGTCTTGCCTCGCCCTTCATCCTCGGCGAAAACGGTTCGAGCGAGCAGGTCGAGTCGCGTGAGGCGCTACTTGAGCGTGTGCTGGCGGCGGCCAAAAAGGATTTGACCATCCAGCGTTACAAGGGTTTGGGCGAGATGAATCCTGAACAGCTCTGGGAGACGACGATGAATCCGGACAAGCGGACGCTGCTTCAGGTCAAAATTGACGACGCAGTGGAAACAGACCAGATTTTCACCGTCCTGATGGGTGACGCGGTCGAGCCGCGCCGCCGCTTCATCGAGGATAATGCGCTTGATGTCAAGAACTTAGACATCTAAGACAGAATTGCTGAGCGGGTGTCGGATGAATCTATTTGACACACCACACCCGCTCATATAGAATGTACTCCCTTTCCTCCTGTGGATCTTGCCCGCTGCATGCTTCTCGCGTATGCAGCGGAATTTTTTGCCCGCCGTTTTACATCAGACACTTACATTTTGGGCTTATTGGTCCTCGTTGAGTGCCGAGTTGACCTGTTCGTCCAAATCGACGCGGCGCGTGGCTGTAGCATTGAGTTCGTTGTAGCGGCCGCCCGGCGCAAACTGACCCGATTCGCCGATATCTATCGCGCGTCCTTCATTGGCGGGCGAGAGTTCCTCTGTCGCGTTCGGCGTGGAGTCCGGGGTCAAATCCGGGTCTGCCGATTTCTCGCCCAGAGAAGTTTTCATGTGGTTATCGTTTCCCATCGGTTTGTCTCCTTAGAAGTTGAAGTCTATTTTCTCGGTTCGGAAAAGCGTCGGACGCGAAAGCGTTGGAATCTGAGTGAATCGGCCGGGCTGATTCCGGCTTTGCGCGCGGCTATTTGAACCTGCTGTGCGACCGTCTCGATACCGGCGATGGCAGGGAGCAAGAGACCCCGCCGCGTTCCGGTTTCATTTTCTACAATGACGCCATATTGCGCTGGGTCGAGGTCTTCAAAGCGCGTCGGTTCAGGCTTCATGAGAACGTCTACAGAATAGCGCAGGCCGTCGAGTTCATCTGCGGCGACGGGAGGGAAACGCGGGTCGCGCGTCGCGGCGCTGATGGCGTTGGCGACAATCTCTTCGGCCAGAGTCGGGCGGTCAGGCTCAATCGTGCCGATGCAGCCACGCAGGTCTCCGCTCAGGGTTTTGATGGTGACGAAACAGGCCGAAGGCTGCTGAAGAAGCGAGTCAGCGTCGGAGGATTCCGGTGTTTGTTGCACCTCTGCGAGTCGTCGCTCGCGCACGAAGGTTTCGACGGCGCGACGTGCCAGAGCGGGAATCGCTTCCGCATCGGACGGGCTTCCGTGTGTGGCCGTGTCCTGTTCGCTCTCGGTCTTCATCTTCATCCTTGACCGTGTTCGCGCGCCAGTTGTGCGACGATGTAACCGACGCCGAACGGCGCTTCGTAGTGCAAGACTTCGCAGTCGGGCGAACTGCCTTCGGCGACGCCGAGCGCGACGAGCATCGAGCGGTAGCCGCACTCGCCTGCCATATGGCGCAGAGCCGGGTTGATGTCGGCGATGCGGTGGGGGGTGCTGTCGCGTATCGAAGCAATAACCTGTTCGTCAAAGAGGTGCGCCTCCGGGTTGTATCCGGCGGGCGCGCCCGGCTTGAGGCGGTGGCTCAAGTCGCCGCTGGCGACGAAGGCGACGCGACGACCGGACTTTGCAACAGCCTTCCTGATTGAGCGTCCGAAGCGCACGTGTTGCTCGTTGGAGAGGAACGTATAGCCGAGCACGACTAGTTGGCCGTTCCAACCGTTGCGCAGCAGAAAGTAGACGGGGACGGCCGTGCCGTGGTCTATCTCGTAGCCTTCGAGCAGTTTGACGGCGAAGCGTTCGGCGGCGGCGTTTTCGATGATGGCGCGAAGCAGTTCGGCGTCGAGCGGGGCGTCGATTGTTGCGTGCGGGGCGCGGAAGTTGGCAAAATCTCCGCGCAGGCGCGGCTCGTGATAAGCGACAAAAGCGCGCGAGTCAAGCGGCGCGTGCGGAGTGATGACGACGACCGTTTCCGCGCCGCTGGCGATGATGCGTTCGGTCATGTCGCGCATGGCGTCGATTGAGCCTTGCACTTGCGCGACCGCTTCGCGCCCGACCTCTGGCACCATAATCGGCGGGTGCGGAGCAATGCCGACGTAAACTATCGAGCCTTCTGCCATCTTCTTCAAAAGGGGGAAGGCCAACGTTCGCGAGGCTTACGTCTTCACAAACAACTCGGAGTGGACGATTGTTTGAAGGGGATGAAGGGATTCTATCATATCAAGCAGCGTGGCTCGCAAGAATCCGGGTTGATGAGAGAAGATTGAATGACGGCAGACGAGAGATTTGACGTGCTCATCGTCGGCGCAGGGCCGGCCGGGTCATTCGCGGCCGAGCGTCTGGCGCGCAGCGGCGCACGCGTCGCACTCTTCGACGGGCGACCCGATGAGGAGGCGAAGGCTTGCGGCGGCGGCGTCACGTCGAAGGCGCTCAAGGCGTGGCCTTTCCTGCTCGAAGCGATGGGACGGACGGTTGATGTTGTCGAGATGCAGGCGCCGTCGGGCAGGCGCGTGCGTCTGAGTCTGCGAGAGCCTTTCGCCATCTACTCGCGCCGCGCCTTCGACTCGTACCTGCGCGAACGCGCGCGCGCAGCCGGAGCGCACATCTTCAACATGCGTGTCTCGGCGTCTGAAGGAAAGGACGAGCGGGGCGAGTGGGTCGTGCGCGCGAAGACGGGCGACGGTTGGCGTGGACGCGTGCTGGTTGCAGCCGACGGTGCGAACAGTGCTATCGCGCGGCGTCTGGCAGGGGCGCTGCCGAAGTCTGAGATGGAAGTCGCCTTTGGTTACCGCGCGCCTTTGCCAAAAGAGGCGGACGCGCCGACGCTCATCTCTTTCCTGCCGGGTTGGGCCGGTTATGCATGGGCGTTCCCGCGCCTCGACCACATCTCCTTCGGCATCGCCACTGCACAGGACGCCTTCGACCACGCTGCGCTCGATGCCTTGCTCTGGCAGTTTATGGTTGACTATTACGGGGCGGGGCAAGATGAGGAGCGTCTCCGGCAGACGAGAGAAGAACTGCGGAGAGTCGCCGAGCGTTATGCGGCGCGCATCCCCGGTCTGTCGCCGGAGACTTTTGAGAAGCGACGCGTCGGCGCAGAGGACTGGGCGCTCTTAGGCGACGCAGCCGGTTTCGCAGACCCTGTGACGGGCGAAGGGATTTATTACGCGCTGCGCTCGGCTGAGCTCTTCGCAGCAGCTTATCTGGCAGGCTCTCCTGCGAGTTACGAAGCGATGTGGCGCGCTGATTTTGGACGAGAACTGCGGCGTGCCTCGCAGATGCGACGCCGCTTCTACGGCACCTTCTACGGCAGTCCTTTCACTGACCGGATGATAGATTTTGCGCGCTGGCATCCCGGCATCCGGCGCACGCTCTGCGAACTGGTCGCGGGCGACCAGGGCTATCTGGATTTGAAACGCACGCTCGTGCGGCGCGCACTGTGGCCGCGCTGAAGGTGAGCCTTCGTTCAGTGAACAATCTGGTCGTCGAGACCGAGGAG
>DASZCR010000306.1:0-15886 GCA_035942915.1 Pyrinomonadaceae bacterium
GCTCAACTCCTCTTCCAGAGCGGCCGTCAGAGATGCGTCGGCGACGAGCAGCGCGCGTCGCTTGGTTGCGCCCGCGCCGCCGTCCGCGCGCGTGGTCGAAGACTCCGTGTGGCTTACGTCCGACAAGTTTTTAAAATTCTCCATGAAGTGGCCTTGCGCCCTTCGAGTCGCGCGGCGCGCTCGAATCATAACCTGTCCGGCGAGCGTGCCGAAACAGAAAAAGGGGCGGACGCAAATCACGTCCGCCCCAAACATTCGCGCGCGAGTCCCGGAAGCATCCGAGCGCGTTGCGCAAACTTATTGACCGACAAGTTTCATTGACTGACGAGGCGCAACTTCCCGTCAGGCATCCTCACGGCGTACACGTGCTGTTCGTAGACGAGCGCGGCGGGCTTCTCTTTGGCCGCGATGGCGGCCACCTGTCGGCGCGTGACGGTGGGCGCAAAGCGTGCCGTCTGCGGGTCGCGCATCATCGTGTAGCGTTGCCAGATGCGTTTGACGTACTCCTGCGTCTCGTTGTAGGGCGGGATGCGTCGGCCGTACTTCAAGACCGCGCCCTCGCCCGCGTTGTAACCGGCCAGCGCGAGCCGCACATCGCCGCCGAAGAAGTCGAGCAGGAATCTCATGTAGCGCGTGCCGCCCTCGATATTCTGTCGCGGGTCGAAGATGTCGCGGACGCCGAAGCGCGCGGCCGTCGCGGGCATCAACTGCATCAAGCCGCGCGCGCCCTTGTAAGAGATGGCGCGTCGCTTGAACGAAGACTCGCGGTGCATGATGGCGTAGAGCAGGACGGGGTCAACGCCGTGACGCGTGCCTGAATCGACGATGAGCGAGTCAACCATCGCGTCGCCGGTCGAGAACCCGTCGAGCGATTTACCGACGGCCATCGCGGCGATGCGCGGACGCGCTTCGGCGACGATGTCCGCCGCAGGAGGCGTCGGCGTCAGACTTCGTGCCGTCAGCCGCACCTTCTTCGGAGAGGCGGCTTTCGGCTGCGGCGCCGGTGTCACGACCCGCACGCCCTGCTGCGTGTCGAAGTTGTCGAAATGATAACGCGCACCCGTCTGCGCCGAGGCCACATGCGCTGCAAAGAAGACCGAAACGAGCGCGACGAGGGGAAGAAACTTTCTCATAAAACTCTCGGTGATTGGTTCTGAAGTGGAACGTGACGCTCTCCGCAACGCGGCGGAGAGTTGAGGAAGGAAGCCTGTCAGGCGTCTTCAAGGGGCGTCCTCAATGAGCACGCAAATGGAGCATAACACACAAGATAAACACGTTCAACACAATTCTGGCGGGAACTCTCAGGAGACTCGATTTCGCGCTTTTGGGGCGACGGCGCGGCCGGGGGCTTGACAGTGCGTTTATGATGAGACGCTCGATTGATTCGATTTCACCTCGCACGTCCCACCCGCAGATTACGCGCGCCCCACCCCGCGCCTCTCTCAAAGAAGGACACGAAACATGAAGAGAATATCGACGGTCTTCGTCTGCGCGCTGTTGCTCGTCTGCGGCGCATGGGGCGTCGCCCCGAACGCGCAGGCACAGACCCAGAAGACGACCGGGACAGCCGTCCCGCAGGTCGAAAGGAAGCGCGCCCCCATCTTCCGCCCCACCAAAGAGCAGATTAAGCAAGCGCAGACGATGCTCAAGCAGCGCGGCCTCTATGGCGGCGACGTGAACGGCAAACTCGACGCCGACACACGCGCCGGACTCAAGAAGTATCAGGAAGGCGAAGGACTCAAGGCGACGGGCACGCTCAACCGCGCGACCCTTGAGAAGATGAACATTACTCTCACGGACAAGCAGAAACTCATCTCCTGAGAGCGCCGACTCGCGCAAATGAAAAACCGTGTGCGACGCTCTGCGCTTTCACGCGAGAGCATGTCGCACACGGTTTTTCGCGGTTCGTCCGGCTCGTTTGTCTCGCCGGTTCTCTACGCCGAAGCGCCCTGCCGCTCGGCCAGACTTTGCACAACGGCGTAGCTGGCTTCGAGTGCCTCCGAGAGTTTCTGCGCTTCGGGGCCGCCGCCCTCGGCCATGTCGGGGCGACCGCCGCCGCGACCGCCAATCATCGGCGCCAACTCCTTGATGACCTGACCTGCGGGAACACGCTTCGCCAAGTCCTTCGACGTACGAACGATGAGCGACGCCTTGCCTTCACCGCGACGACCGAGGACGACGACTCCCGTCCGCATCTGGTCGAGCAGCGTATCGGAGAGTTGTCTGAGCGCGGCGGCATCGAGGTCGCTCGCCTCGCGCGCCAGCACGCGCACGCCGCCCGCCACCTCGCGCACCTCCGAGCCGTCCGCACCCGAAGCGGAAGCGCCGCCGCCCATCGCCAATTTGAGACGCAACTCGTCGGCCTCGCGCCGCGCGCGTTTCAACTCCTCCTGCAAGCGGCCGATGGCCGCCGGTATCTCCTGTCGCGTCGCGCGCAACTCGGCAGAGACTTGGTCAACGAGCGCCTCTGTCTCCTGAAAGCGCGTGAACGCATCCGCGCCGGTGACGGCTTCGAGGCGGCGCGTGCCGGAAGCGATGGACTCGTCGCGGACGATTTTGAAGAGGCCGATGTCGCCCGTCGCGCGGACGTGTGTGCCGCCGCATAGCTCCTTCGAGAAGCCGGGCACGGTGAGCACGCGCACGCGCTCGGCATACTTCTCTCCGAACAGAGCCATCGCGCCCGACTGCATCGCCTCGTCGAGCGAGAGGATGTCGGTCTGCACCTGTTCGTTGCGCAATATCTGATAGTTGACGAGCCGCTCAAGCTCGGCCGTCTCTTCGCGCGTCAACGGCTGATAGTGCGTGTAATCGAACCTCAGACGATGCGGCGCGACGAGCGAACCGGCCTGCTTGACGTGCGTGCCGAGGACTTCGCGCAAGGCCGCGTGCAAGAGGTGCGTCGCCGTGTGGTTGCGCCGCGTCGAATCGCGCTCCTCCTCGTTGACCTGCGCCGTCAACGTATCTCCCACGCGCAAGCTGCCGCGCTCGACCGTCACGCGATGAATGATGAGACCGCTCGTGGGCGAGACCGTGTCTTTGACGACGACGTGCGTCGCTGCATTTGAGAGCGCGCCCGTGTCTCCGACCTGCCCGCCCGCCTCTGCGTAGAAGGGCGTGCGGTCGAGGACGACTTCGCCGGATGCGCCCTCGCTTAACTCTTCGCTCTCCTCTTCGCCTTCGACGAGTGCGACGACGCGCGCGCCTTCAAGGCGCGTCCCCTCGTAGCCTGTGAACTCGCTCTGGCCGACGCGTTGAGAAATCTGCGCATAGACGGGCTTGGTTTTCGTCTGCGCCGTCGTCTGCTCGCGCACGCTGGCGCGTTGAATCTCGCGCAGCGCCGTGTCGAAACGCTCATTAAAAGTCTCTTCATCGAACGTCGTCAGTCCGCGTTCTTCGAGGCTGACGCGGATGAGGTCGCGCGGCGTGCCGAAGGTGTCGTAGAGGCGCGCCAGTTCTTTCCAGTCGGGAAACTGGCCTTCGAGCGTCGAAGCAAAGAGCGCGTCGAGCTTTTGCAGCCCTGTCGTGAGCGTCGAGCCGAAGCGTTGCTCTTCGAGCTTGACCATGCGCTCGATGAAGTCGCGCGCGGCGTCGAGTTCCGGGTAGGCGGCGCGCATCTGTTCGACGACGAAGTCCGTCACACGATGAAAGAAGAGGCCGTCGAAACCGAGCGCGTGGCGGCCGTGATAGATGGCGCGGCGCATGATTTTGCGGATGACGTAGTTGCGCCCCTCATTGCCGGGCAGGATGTTGTCGGCAATGGCGAAGGCGGTGGCGCGCGCGTGGTCTGTGATGACGCGCATGGCGAAGCCTGCGGGCGTGTCCGGTTCGTATGGACGACCGGCGAGTTGCGCCGTGAAATCGACGATGGGGCGGAGCAAGTCCGTCTCGTAGTTGTTCGGGACGCCCTGCAAGACGGATGTGACGCGTTCAAGCCCCGCGCCCGTGTCAACCGAAGGCTTCGGCAGCGGCGTCAGGTTACCGGCCGCGTCGCGGTCGTACTGCATGAAGACGAGATTCCAGATTTCCACCGTCGGGCTGCCGTCGCGGTTGACGTGCTCGGCGCGGTTGTACTCAGGGTCTTCCGGGTGCGGGCCTGTGTAGTAGTTAATCTCGCTGTTCGGGCCGCAGGGGCCTGTGTCGGCCATCTGCCAGAAGTTGTCCTTGTCGCCGAACTTCAGGATGCGCTCGCGCGCGACGCCCGCTTCAACCCATAATTCGAGAGCCTCGTCGTCCGTTTCGTGGACGGTGAACCAGAGCCGCTCCATCGGCATCTTGAAGCCTTCGAGCAGCAACTCTAGGGCGAAGCGGATGGCTTCGCGCTTGAAGTAGTCGCCGAAGGAGAAGTTGCCGAGCATCTCAAAGAAGGTGTGGTGCGTGTTGTCGCCCACGTCGTCGAGGTCGTTGTGCTTGCCGCCCGCTCTCAGACACTTTTGCGACGAGACGGCGCGCACGTAATCGCGCTCTTCGAGTCCGAGGAAGGTGTCCTTGAATTGGTTCATCCCGGCATTGGCAAAGAGCAGCGTCGGGTCGTTGGCGGGCAGCAGCGGGCTTGACGGGACGCGCCTGTGCCCGCGTTGCTCGAAATACTTCAGAAAGGTTTCGCGAATCTCGTTTCCGGTCAACATAAAGCAGTGATTCAATCAATCAGTAAGCAGGCGTCCGTCGCGGTCGCCTGTCGGGTTGAATGTTTGTCGGTTATCCCTCGCGTCGGAAGTTTAACACGCGTGGCTGAGGGGGCGAAGTTGGCGGCCGGTTCGTTCAGTCGGCGGCTGTCTCTGCGTCGGAGACATCATCGGAGGTGTCTGCGGTCGCCGCGTCGCGCACTTTGCGGATGATGAGGTCGTAGGAGAAGCCGAGGCGCAGCAGGTGTTCGTAGAGGCTCTTGGTCTCCTGCCGTGTCGTCGGGCGTCCGCGCAGGCGGATGCGTTTTTCAATCGCGCGCTCGATGAGCTCTTCTTCGGGCGTCTCCTGATAGACGAGTTCGAGCGCCTGTTCGGCCGTCTCGCGCGAAACTTTTTTCGTCTGAAGGTCGCGCGCCAGCCTCTGGCGTCCAACCGGCTTCTGGCGCACGCGGTAGGAGGCGAAGCCGAAGGCGAAACGCTCGTCGTCCAGATAACCGTACTCGCCGAGACGCGCGAGCACGCCGTCAACGACCTCCGGCGTCGTCCATTGCTTTTCCAGCAGGCGCTCGCGCAACTCTGCGACCGAGCGCGGCTTGGCGGCGAGCAACTTGACGGCGCGTTGCATCGTCCGCTCGCGCATCTTCTCTGCATCGACGGGGCGGACGGGTCGCGCCTTTCGTTTCTCCTCTTCGAGGTCTGCGTTCAACTGCCGCGCCCTGTCCGGTCGCGGCCGAAATTTCTTGCTCCGTTTTTGCATCACCCTTCTACTCTACAATCCCTCGGCCGCGCGAGACAATTTCCGAAGCGGCCGGGTTTCGCAAGGCGCGCCGAGACGGTTTAAGATTCACGCGCGAGCGGCTCGCACATCAGAAAATCTGTCATTCACATCTGTAGTTCGGACAAGCGCACATGACGGACGGCGTCCTCATCATCGACAAGGCGGAAGGTTGGACTTCACATGACGTGGTGGCACGCGCCCGACGCCTCCTGCGCGAGCGTCGCATCGGCCACACGGGGACGCTCGACCCTTTCGCCACCGGCGTCCTCGTCCTTCTGGTCGGACGCGCGACACGCCTCGCGCAGTTTTTGGCCGGAGACTTTAAAGAGTACGAGGCCGTCATCCGCCTCGGCTACGCGACCGAGACGGGCGACCTGACGGGCGCGCGCCGCACGCGTCCGGCCGAAGCGGAACTGACGGCCGCTGAAAATTGCTCTCATCTGGATGCGGCGCGCATCGAAGCCGCGCTCTCCGGCCTGCGCGGACGGATTGAACAGACGCCGCCCATGTACTCGGCCAAGAAAATCGGCGGGCGCAAACTCTACGAGTTGGCGCGGCGCGGCGAGGAGGTCGCGCGCGCGGCCGTCCCCGTCGTCGTCGAGGCCTTTGACATCATCGCGCGCGGAGAGAACGACGACCCGCTCGTGCGCCACGCCGACGGCACGTGCGACTTCTCCGCGCGGGTGCGTTGTTCGGCCGGAACTTACGTCCGCGCGCTGGCCGAATCCGTCGGCGAAGCCCTGAAGACGGGCGCGCACCTTGCGGCTCTACGCCGCACGCGCGCCGGAGATTTCCACTTGAGAGACGCGCTCACTTTGGCCGGGTTGGAAACAAAGTTGAGCGAGGGGGCGACGCTCGATGAAATTCTTCTTCCTTTAGACGCGGCGCTCTCACGGATGCCCGAAGTGCATCTAACGGCCGGAGAGGCTGCGAGGGCGCGTCACGGCGCTTTCGTCCCGGTCGAAGGCGCGCGGCGCGCAGGACTCGCCGATGGTCTTCCGGTGCGCCTGCTCGACGAGGCGCGCCGACTCATCGCCGTCAGCATCTACGATGAATCGGCGCGCAATTTGCGCCCACGCGTGATGCTGGCGAGCGAGGAAAATAAGCATTGACTTGCCCCCCGAAGTGCTGTGCTATACTTAACCCAACGAAGCGAGGGGCGCTGAAGAGTTGGCCGGGTTTGCCTCCGCGAAAGAACCTGAAGCGAACCGTCTCCTTTCCGTGTGTCTCTCCCTTTTGAAATAACCGTTCGTTGAAAAATTTGGACTACGGTCTCGACGGCGCGGCGGCCACGTTCACGCGCGAGTTGTTCGGTGCGCATCGAGACGACGGACGAAGAGTCAAGAGGGGTGTGGCTGTCCACACGCCGTCCAAGAAGCGCGCGAAGCCGAATTCGAGAGGTTGGAAGACGAGGCTATGCACGAACAGCAGGATGGCAAAAAATTTAATATCAGCGAGCAACTCGAACGCTTGCGTCATGAGCACGCCGCTCTCCAGTGGGAAGGAACGTTCCGCGATTACTTTGAACTAGTGATGCAGAATCCGCGTCTGGCGGAACTCTCCCACGCGCGCATCAACGACATGATTGCCGCCGCCGGTGTCGAGAAGATTAACGAGGGCACGCGCGACGAACTGACGCGCTATAACTTCTTCTCGTCGGAACTGTTCGGCATCGAGGAGCCGATTGCGCGCATCGTCGAATATTTCAAGTCGGCCGCGCAGCGCCTCGAAGTCCGCAAGCGCATCCTGTTGTTGATGGGGCCGGTCGGGGGCGGCAAGTCAACGATTGTGACGATGCTCAAGCGCGGCCTCGAAGACTGGACGCGCACGGATGAGGGCGCGGTCTACGCCATCAAAGACTGCCCGATGCACGAGGAGCCGCTGCATCTCATCCCGCAGGAGTTGCGCCCCGAAATCGAAAAACATTACGGCATCTACATCGAAGGCGACCTCTGCCCGCAGTGCCGCTACGCGCTCGAACACACCTACGGCGGACGCCACGAGGACGTGAAAGTCCAGCGCATCCTCTTCTCCGAAAAACACCGCGTCGGCATCGGCACGTTCGCGCCTTCCGACCCGAAGTCGCAGGACATCACGGAATTGACCGGCTCGATTGACCTCTCGACCATCGGCGAAGTCGGTGTGGAATCAGACCCGCGCGCCTACCGTTTCGACGGCGAACTCAACATCGCCAATCGCGGCGTGATGGAATTTGTCGAGATGCTCAAGGTCGATGAGAAGTTTCTGTATTCGCTGCTCACGCTCTCGCAGGAACAGAACATCAAGACCGGCCGCTTCGCGATGATTTACGCCGACGAGGTGATTCTCTCGCACACGAACGAGAACGAGTACGTCTCCTTTGCGGGCAACAAAAAGTCTGAGGCGTTGCAAGACCGCATCATCCTCGTCAAAGTGCCCTACAACCTGCGCGTCTCGCAGGAGGAGCGCATCTACGACAAACTCCTCAAACAGTCCGAAGTCCTCCGCAACGTCCACATCGCGCCGAACACGCTGCGCGTGGCGGCGATGTTCGCCGTCATGACGCGGCTCGAAGAACCGAAGCGCGCCAACGTCGATATCGTCAAAAAGATGAAGCTCTATGACGGCGAGGACGTGGAAGGCTACAAGTCGAAGGACGTGCGCGAACTGCGCGAGGAGACCGTCCGCGAGGGGATGGACGGCATCTCGCCGCGCTACATCATCAACCGTCTCTCGTCGGCGCTCGTGCGCGACGGCGTCACCTGCATCAACCCGATTGATGCGCTCCGCACCATCAAGAGCGGCTTCGAGCAGCACACGGGCATCACGGCCGAGCAGCGCGAACGTTACCTGAATCTCATCTCGGCGGCGCGCAAGGAGTACGACGAGATGGCGAAGATTGAGGTGCAGCGCGCCTTCGTCTACTCGTTCGAGGAGATGGCGCGCACGATGTGCAACAACTATCTCGACAACGTCGAAGCCTACTGCAACAAGGAGCGGATGAAAGACCCCATCACCGAGGAGGAGATGGAGCCTGACGAGCAGTTGATGCGCTCCATCGAAGAACAGATTGGTATCAGCGAGAACGCGAAGAACACTTTCCGCCAGGAGATTCTGATACGGATTTCCTCTTACGCGCGCAAAGGAAAAGCCTTCGAGTACAACTCGCACGAGCGGCTCAAAGAGGCCATCGAGAAGAAGATTTTCGCAGACCTCAAGGACGTGGTGAAGATTACCACCTCCGCGAAGACGCCCGACCCTGACCAACTGCGTCGCATCAACGAGGTGGTTGACCGCCTCGTTAAAGACGGCGGCTACTGCCCCGTCTGCGCCAACGAACTGCTGACCTACGTCGGCACGCTGCTCTCTCGCTGACGGCGGAAGATGGCGCGCGACCGGCGACCGTCACAGGACGAAACAGACCAACGCCCGCGCAGCACGACGGAGGCGCGGGCGTTCGTCATTTACCCGCCCACACATTCAGACGACGACCGGAAGGAGTTTGCCTGAATGAGTGAGGAAAACATGAGAGAGCCGGAAGGGACGGGCGGCGGCAAGTGCGTCAGACGAAAGAAGGCGACGATAAATTTCGTCGCACGTCTGCTCGACGAGAGAGGCGAGCGTCCACGCGTTTGAGGTTTTAGAGATGTCCATACAGCGCAACGATTGGTCTTTGCAGCGCAAAGGCATCATCGACCAGGAGCGGCACAAAGAGCGTGTCAAAGAGGCCGTCAGGAAGAATCTCGGCTCTATCGTCTCGAACGAAGCCATCATCCTCTCGGACGGCCGCCGCACGGTCAAAGTGCCCATCCGCTCGCTCGACGAATACAAGTTTCGCTTCGACCATCGCAAGCGTAAGCACGTCGGGCAGGGCGACGGCAAGACCAAAGTCGGCGACGTGATTGGGCGCGAGGGGCAACCGGGACAGGGACAGCAGGGGAAGGGTCAGGCCGGACAGGACGCGGGCGCGGAGTATTACGAGGCAGAGGTTGACCTCGACGAGTTGGCCGCGATGATTTTCGAGGACTTGCAGCTTCCTTTCCTCGAAGAGAAGGCCAAGAAGGCCGTGCAGGCCAAGACCACGCGCTTTAACGAGATTCGACGCACGGGCGTGATGGCGAACCTCGACAAGCGTCGCATGATTTTGGAGAACATCAAACGCAACGCGCGCGAGCACCAGCGCGCACGCTTCGGCGACGTGCGCAAAGAAGACCTCCGCTTCAAGACGTGGGAGGAGGACAAGCGTTACGAGTCGAACGCTGTCGTCCTGGCGCTGATGGACGTGTCAGGCTCGATGGGCGAGTTCAAAAAGTACATCGCGCGCTCGTTCTTCTTCTGGATGGTCAGGTTCCTGCGTACCAAGTACGACAACGTCGAGATAGTCTTCATCTCGCATCACACAGAAGCCAAGGAAGTCACTGAGGAGCAGTTCTTCACGCAGGGCGAATCCGGCGGCACGGTCGTCTCCTCCGCCTATCAACTCGCGCTCGACATCATCAACACCCGCTACCGCCCGCAGGACTGGAACATCTACCCCTTCCACTTCTCCGACGGCGACAACTACTACTCGGACAACGAGGAGGCCGTCCGCCTCGCCGACGAGTTGATTACCACCTGCAACCTCTTCGGCTACGGCGAAATCGGCGAAGAGGGCGCGAGCGGCTACCGGCGCTCTTCCGGCGCGCTGCTCTCCATCTTCAGCGACCGACTCAAGCGCAAAGACCGCTTCATCGGCGTCAGGATTGACGACAAGGAGGATGTCTATCCCGCGCTCAAACAGTTCTTCGGCAAGCGCGGCGTGGAAGCCTGAAGCGTATGGAAGACAGGGAACTCAAAGAACTCGAACGAGCACTCGAACAGATTTGGGAAGTCGCGCGCCGCTTCGGCCTCGACCCCTTCCCGACGCGCTTCGAGATGGTGCCCGCCACCGTCATGTATGAAATCGGCTCCTACGCCCTGCCCGGACGCTACTCGCACTGGACGTTCGGCAAGGCTTACCAGCGGATGAAGACGATGTACGACTTCGGACTGTCGAAGATTTACGAGGTCGTCATCAACACCAACCCTTCCTACGGCTTCCTCCTCGAAACCAACAGCCCCATCCAGAACAAACTCGTCATGGCACACGTGCTCGGCCACGTCGACTTCTTCAAACACAACGTCTACTTCTCGAAGACCAACCGGCGCATGGTCGACTCCGTCTCCACGCACGCCACGCGGATGGCCGAGTACGAATTCAAGTACGGACGCAAGACCGTCGAGCGTTTCCTCGATGCCGTGCTCTCCATCGAAGAGCACATCGACCCCAACTTCTTCATCCGGCGCGAACGGCCGCAGCCGCGCACTGACAACTCTGAAGGACGCGCTCGCGCAGGCGACGCGAAGACGCCCGGCGCTGCCTCTTCGTCATCTTCTGCGCGTCCGAAAGAAGGCCCCTACGACGACCTCTGGAATCTCGACGCGGCCAACGCCGCGCCCCCCGCCGCACAGCCGGATGAACGCCCACGCGGCGAACGTCTCCCCGAAAAAGACCTCGTCTACTACATCCTACGCAACTCGCCCACCCTCGAAGACTGGCAGCGCGACGTGATGGCGATGATTCACGAGGAGACCGAATACTTCATCCCGCAGATGCAGACCAAGACCATGAACGAAGGCTGGGCTTCGTACTGGCACTCGCGCATCCTGCGGGAGTTGGAGTTGACGGACACGGAGTTGTTGGAGTTTGCCGACTTGCATTCAGGTGTTGTCTCGCCGCACAAGGGACAGTTGAATCCGTACTATCTGGGCTACAAGATTTTCGAGGACATCGAGCGGCGTTGGGATAATCCGACAGCGGAGGAGCGCGAAAAGCTCGGTCGCAAAGGCGGCGAGGGGCGCGCCAAGATTTTCGAGGTGCGTGAACTCGACAACGACGTGTCTTTCCTGCGCAACTACCTGACAGAAGAGCTCTGCGAGGAACTCGACCTCTACGTCTACGAGCTAGTCGAGGATGAAGAATGGACGGTGACGGAGAAGCGTTGGGAGCGCGTCCGCGACCAACTCGTAGCGAATATGACCAACTTCGGTTTCCCCTACATCGTCGTCGAAGACGGCGACTACAACGGCAACCGCGAGCTTTATCTCAAACACTCCTACGAGGGCGCGGAACTCGACGGCAACTACGCGCGCAAAGTCCTCGAACACGTCTACATACTCTGGGGTCGCCCCGTCCACCTCGAAACCATCGTCGATGACGAGCGCGTCCGCATGCACTACGACGGCGAGGAGCACGACGAAGACTAGAAAAGGCGACAGCTAAAAGTAAACAGGCAAAAGTTAAGCGTCAGCATCCTGCTTAACTTTTGCCTGTTTACTTTTTTGCCTGTGCCTGACTTTAGCCGGGGAGGAATTCGAGCAGTTGTCGAAAAGTGTCTGCGTGGAGGTCTGCGGGGAAGCGTCTGCGCACCCCCTCTTCGCAGAAGCCTTCGCCGCCGAGAACGACGCGCGAGCCTGCCGCGCGCGCCGCTTCCTGAAAGAGAGCGTACTCGCGCGCCGCACGTTCGATGTCTGTGTTGATGGTCGAGGAGACGCAGACGAGCGCGGGGCGCAGACGCGCGGTCGCATGTGTGAGAGCGAAGAAGGGCGTGTTGCCGCCGAGATTGTAGGTGCGCCAGCCCGCGCCTTCGAGCACCACTTGGAGGCCGACGACGGCCAGCGAGTGCAACTCCATCTCGATGCCGCAGCAGAGCGCGACGCCTGCGCCCGCGTACCTGCGCTTGACCGAGATGCCGAGCGTCTCGACGGCGCGTATCGCCGCGCGCGTCGCCAGATGTTCATCCGCTACCGTCAGGTCACCGCAGCGCCAGAACTCTCCGACGCGTCGCATCGCGGGCGACACCACCTCATCGAAAATCTCCGCTAGGGGCTGGCCGTCGAGATAAGCTTCGACCAGCAGCGCCGTCGCCGCGCGCTCGTCGCAAGACATGACGGCCGCGAAAAAGAGCGATGCGCCGTCGGCTCGAAATCCGTCCTCGCCCTGTCCGTCCGCCCCTGCCGCACGCGTCTGCTTCGCCGACGCTTGAAGCAGGCGGAGCGGCGTCGTCCCTGTCGCCGCCAGCCCGCGCTCGTTCTGGAAACGTGCGACCTCTTCGTGCGTGAAACGGCGGTGGCCGCCGACCGTGCGAATGAAGTTGAGATGGCCTGCGTCTGCCCAGCGCTTGATGGTCGCTTCGCTGACGCGCCACAGACGCGCCAGTTGCCGCGTCGTCAGATATCCGGGAACTGTTTGTTTCATGTGCGTTTTGAGCGATTCTAAAGAATACTATCTGTTCTGCTCTTGTCAAGAGTTTTCTGGAAAAAACCGGGCGACAAGGAAACTCTCAGAAGTTGTCAAAGTTTCGTGATGAGCGATTTGAGCGTTCCGTGTATCTTCTCAGTCTGTTAAGACGGACGGGCGTGCGCGGCGCGTGAAGGTTATGGTCTTTGTTAAAGAGAGCATCATTGAGGCTGCGCCGGAGCGTGTCTTTGCCTTTCACGAGCAGCCGGGAGTGCTGGCGCTGCTGACGCCGCCCTGGGAGCGCGTCCGCGTCGTCGAGCATGCGGCGTCGCTGGCTGAGGGGGCGCGCGCCGTCTTCGAGACGCGTCTGTTCGGCATCTGGCCTGCGCGTTGGGTGGCCGAGCACACGGCCTACGACCCGCCGCGCATGTTCGAGGACGTGCAGGTGTCGGGGCCTTTCAAGAGTTGGCGTCACCGGCACATCGTCCGGCCGCACGCGCGCGGCGCGCTCTTGCGCGACGAGATTGAGTACGAGCCGCCCCTCGGTTTTCTGGGGCGACTCTTCGCGCCGCTTCTGGTCGAACGGCGTCTGCGAAAGATGTTCGAGTACAGGCACGCCGTCACGCGCCGCTGGTGCGAGCGGCAGGAGGCTTGAGGAGAATTCGACAGTTGTTGGAACGAGTGACAAGGGGGGAGCGAGCGCGCGGCTGGTTCATCATCACAGCCGCGCTCGCTTTGCTGTTCGGGGTCGCGTACCTCAAGGGGCGCGCGGAATAGAATCAGGGTTAAACGAACATTGGGAGAAAGGGAAACAGTTATGGCACAGACGGCAACAGCAGTGGGCAACATGAACACGGCGACGGGGACGACCGGAGCAAATAAGGACGTGGCGGAATCGATGCTGCGCGACCTCGACCAGACGACGAAGAAGACTGCGGGCGTGAGCCTCTTCCACATCCTCACGCTCGGCTCCATCGGCGCGTCCATCGCACTCTTCATCGCCGGTAAGAAATCAGCGGCCATCTTCGTCGGCCTCTGGCCGCCGACGTTTCAGGCGCTCAAGTCGGTCGCCGACACCAACAAAGAGAATCGCAAGTAAGCGTCTGCAACAACTTCAAGCCCGACGAGACGAGAGCCGCGCCTTCATGCAAGGGCGTGGCTCTTCTCTTTTCAAACATGAGAGGCGGCGTCGCACAGATTAACTCAGGTTGAGGGCTTGGCCGACGGAGCGGTCGCGGCGGACGCGCCAGATGTGTGCGTCGAGGTGATAGTGGATAAAGGCGTAGCCCCAGAAGAAGGCGAGCACGAGTTGCGCCGTGAGGTCTTGTTCGAGTCTGTCGAGGCGCGACCATGTGACGTACTGGCGCGGCGCGGCGTACCAGAGGCCGAAGAGGAGGCCGAAGACTGCGTAGTGTAAAAAGCGTCGGCTGATGGTCGCAGCCGCGCCGTAACGCTGGCGCGACTCGGCGGCGTCCGCGCGTGCGTACTTGCGATTGTGAAACCAGATGAGACGGTGATACTGAAAGTTGTGATAGATGGTCAGGATGGCGACAACGGCGAGGGGCTTGTGCGGCATCGGCGTCAGCAGCACTACCCAGTGCATCGGCACGGCCGCCGCCAGCAACAGATACTTCGGCACGTCGAGCGGCTCGCGGCGGGCGGCGCGCTGTAACTGCCTGCCGACCCACGCGAGGGACGCACAGACGGTCGCCACCAGAAGCGCCGCTTCGACGTATGAGACGAGACCACGCAGCGCGTGCGGGACGCGCGCCATCGCCTCGGCGTCGCGCGCGACGAAAGCGACGAATGGGTAGCTGAAGGCGAGCAGCAGGAAGAGGCGGTCGAGCGCGTTGTCTACCGGCGCGAGGTCGTCGTTCTTCTTCTTGTAGAGCACCATGAAGCCGTAGTGCTGTTTGACGAGATGGTAATAAGCCCACAGCGCGGCGAGGAAGAAGAAGACGAGACCGGAGCCAGCGAGCGCAGGGATGAACGCCCCGGCCAGCACCATCGAGGGGCCGATGGCGAAGAACAGCAGCGACCACCAGAGCAGACGTTTGCGCGTGCGTCGCTCCTCGCGGTCGAAGTAGGTGCGCGAGAGCGTGCCGAAGACGTGCGGCGCGTCGATGAGCACAGCCCACGCGGCGACCATCCAGACGAGCGGTACGAGGCCGCCGACGTAGAGCGCGAAGAGCAGGTAACTCGACCAGACGGAGCCGATGAACCAGACGAGGTCTTGGCGCGCGTCGATAATCCAGCGCAGCGAGACGGCGCGCGCACGCGTCTCGTGCGTAGTGGTGGTGGCCGTCCGAATCGTCTCTGTCGTCGTCGTGGCTGACATCAGTTTCTTTTGCGTCTCCTGCGTGAAACTTTATTTAAGAAGAGTATTTCAAGCGGGCGGCGCGAAGGCGCAAAGTGTTGGACAGGCGGCTGCGGCAGCGTCCATAATCGGCGCGCATCTTATCACACAACTAAGTGAGGACACTTCCGGCGATGGCACAGGCGAACGACGACGATGCGGCGTTAAATGAACTGCTCGCGCTGCTCTTTCAAGCTCACCCTTGGCACGGCGTCGTGCCCGGAGAGGACGCGCCCTCGGTCGTCAACGCCTACGTCGAAATCGTCCCGACCGACGCCGTCAAGTACGAACTCGACAAGCCCTCCGGGCACTTGCGACTCGACCGCCCGCAACGCTTCTCATCCTTTCCGCCGACGCTCTACGGCTTCATCCCGCAGACCTTCTGCGCCGAACGCGTGGCCGAACGCTGCCGCACACAGAGCGGCGTCCACGTCGAGCGCGGCGACGGCGACCCGATGGACATCTGCGTGCTGACGGAGAAGCCCGCCGCGCATGGCGACTTTCTGGTGCGCGCACGCCCCATCGGCGGCTTGCGCATGATTGACGCCGTCGAGGCCGACGACAAAATCATCGCCGTCCTTGCAGACGATGTCGCCTACGGCCACATCGAAGACATCGAGCAAGCTCCGGCGGGTCTTATCGAACGGCTCCAACACTACTTTCTCACCTACAAGCAACTGCCGCAGGAGTCGCCGCGCCGCGTGCAGATTGCCGAAGTGTACGGGCGCGCAGAGGCGCTCGAAACCATCAGGAGCAGCTTTGACGACTACCGTGCGCGCTACGGCGCGCCCGAAGCGCGACTCGGCCAACTGCGCCGCCTGCTCAGCGCGCGCTCTTGAACTCTTCCTCGACGCCGCAGATGGGACAGCGCAGGAAGCGCCGCGTCCCTTCGT
>DASZCR010000307.1:0-1734 GCA_035942915.1 Pyrinomonadaceae bacterium
AGTTAGATAAGAGTGCGGCGTCCCAACTTTCCGCCGGGAGTTTGCAGCTTCACAGAGGGGAAGCGCCCCCCGCCCGGCAAGTGTCAAAACAACATCAGAGTCCGAACGAAGGAGAGTAACACCGTGTCTGGAAACGGAGACTTGGAACAATCCCTGCGCGCCGATATCGAAAGCTACGTCGGCGGACGGCTCGGCGACGTGCGCGAGGAGATTGCGCGCCTGCAAAGCCAGCTCAACGAGGCGCTGACGCGCGTCGCCGAGCGGCTCGCCGACGCGGCGCAGACGGACGCGTCGGTCGCCGTAACAATCTCCGAGCACCTCAGAGATGCGCGCAATCGCGGCATCGAGGCGGCGTCGAGCGAGTCGCACCGGGCGCGCGCGTCGAGCGACGTGGCCGTTATCAAGGCGGCCATCGAAGAGCTCGACAACCAGCGCACGCAGGCAGACATCCTCAACTCGCTCGTCAACCGCGCGGCCACCTTCGCCCCGCGCGTCGCCTTCTTCGTCATCAAACAAGACCGCGCGACGGGCTGGCGCGCGCGTGGTCTTGAAGGCACGGTCGGCGACGACAGTGTGCGCGAAATTTCTCTGCCGCTTTCGGCCGACACGCTGCTCGGCGAGGTCGCACGCACGCGCTCGACGTGGAGCGGCGCGCCCGGCACACATGCCGACGACCGCGAGATTTTCGGCAAGTTCGGCGACGAGCCGCCGCAACGCATCGTCGCCGTCCCGCTGCTGGCGCGCGACAAGGCCGTCGCCGTGCTCTACGCCGACAGCGCCCTACAGGACTCGGACGCCGTCAACCTCGAAGCTCTCGAAACGCTCGTCCGTGTCGCCGGAATGGCCGTCGAACTCCTCGCCACGAAGCGACCCGCGCCTTCGACCTCCACCGCCTCTGCAAACGCACCGACGGCGACGACGAGCGCCGCAACGCCTGCGCCGCAACCGTCGCCAGCGCCGCATCAGGAAGAAGCGACGCACGTTCAGGATGACTCTCAACAGCCTTCCGACTCGGACGCTTTCGCCGCTCCGCCCTCGACCGCTGCGCCGCACGAAACGGGCGGCGAATCCGCCCCCCCGCTCTTCGCCGCGACGCCGGAACGCGCCGCCGAGTCGGCAGACCAAGCGGCACACTCCTTCGAGGCCACACCGGCCGACGAGCCAGCGCCCGCTTATGAAGCGGTCAGTCCCGCGCCCGCTTACGAACCCGCGCCTGCTTATGAGCCTGCACCGGCTTACGAGCCGAGCGCGCCCGTCAACTCCTCCGTCAACTCTTTTGAAATGTCGCCTGCTCCTTCGTCGTCGCCCGCGCCCACGTCGCGCCGCTCGCGCGCAGACGATGCGCCGCTGCCCGTCGAAGTCTCCGGCGAACAGGAGTTGGTACACAAGAAGGCGCGCAGCTTCGCGCGTCTGCTCGTCTCCGAGATTAAGCTTTACAACAAGTCGAAGGTCGAAGAAGGACTGACACGCGGCGACCTCTACAGCCGCCTGCGCGAGGACATCGACCGCGCGCGCAAGACCTACGATGCAGACCGTCGCGTGACGCCCGAAGTCTCCGGCCGCTTCGACTATTTCCATCACGAGTTGGTCAGCCAACTGGCGGGGGGCGATTCCTCGAAGCTCGGCGCGGACTATCCGGGAGCTTCGCCCTCTTCATCCTGACACGCGCGACCCTGAAGCGTCGGCACATGACAGCTTGAAGCGTCGGCCGAGACAAACGCACTTGTCTCGGCC
>DASZCR010000308.1:0-31873 GCA_035942915.1 Pyrinomonadaceae bacterium
GGTCTGCTCCACCTTCTCGTTCGCGGTCGGCAGCGTCGGCACGCGCGTCTATCTGGTCGTTAGCTTTTTGCTGCTCTCTCTGCTGCTCTTCGGCGCGAAAGAGGCGCTGGTGTTTGCGCCGGTCGTCGCGTCGTGCGCTTACCTGCGGACGGGCAAGAGCACGTCCGAGATTTTCTCGCGGTCGGCCGCGTCGGTCGGGCTGCTCCTGTTCGTCGCGTTGTTGCTGTGGCTCGTGCAAGGCTCGGCGGCGCTCTTCGTCGAGGAAGCGTCGGCGGCCGCAGGCGCGACGGCATGGGCGTTGGCTGTGGCGGTGCTCGCTCAATCGGTGGCGAGCGCGTCGGTCAGTGCGTTGTCGAAGAACAAGGTTCAGTCGGAGAGTTCGCGCGGGCGCACTCTGTTGGACGAATACCTGAAACCGCTCGGCGCGCATTTGGCGGCCGGGTGCGTGGTCGCGTTAACGGTGTGCGTCGTCTCGGTGGCGGGGCTTGGCGCAACTTTGATGGGGGGCGCTTTCCTCTGCGTCGTCGCTCTGGCTTATCACACGTACAGGACGGATTCGTTCGTCGGCAAGTCCGAAGAAGCGCAGGCGAAGGCAGCGCAGGAGGCCGGAGACGGCGAGGCGCGTTTCCGCAGCGCGTTCGACTTCGCCGCGATTGGCATGGCGCTCGTCTCGTCCGAAGGGCGTTGGCTTCAGGTCAACCGCGCGCTCTGCGACATGTTGGGCTACACGGAGAGGGAACTGCTGGCGCACGACTTCCTGACCGTCATCCGCCCCGAAGACCTCAACCCGGCGGTCGAAACTCTCAAGCGACTGCGCCGCAGCCATAAGCGGGTCGAGCAGTGCGAGTTGCGCTTCCGTCATAAGTCGGGACGCGAGGTGTGGGGCCTGTGGAGCGCGTCCATCGCCGGAGAGAGTTACGCGCCCGGTCGTCCCTGCATCTTTCAGATTCAAGACATCACAGACCGCAAGCGCGCCGAAGAGCAACTTCAACACGAGGCGTTTCACGATGTCCTGACGGGGCTGCCCAATCGCGCCATGTTCATGGACCATCTCGAACTCGCCATCGCGCGCGCCGAGCGCAACGCCGAACAGAAGTTCGCCGTCCTCTATCTCGACCTCGACCGCTTCAAGATTATCAACGACTCGCTCGGACACGTCATCGGCGACCAACTGCTGGTCGAAGTCGCTGAGCGACTCGGCCGCTGCGTCCGCGCGGGCGACACGGTCGCGCGCTTCGGCGGAGACGAGTTCGTGCTGCTCGTCGAAGATATCAAAGAGGAGTCGGAGGCAGTCGAAGTAGCCGAACGCGTCAAGAGCGTTCTGAGCGCGCCCTTCGAGTTGAGCGGGCGCGAAGTGTTCACGACCGTCAGCGTCGGCATCGCGTCAATCTGGACGAGTTATCATCAGGCCGATGCGCTCGTCAGAGATGCGGACGCGGCCATGTATCGCGCGAAGTCTCTTGGCAAGAACCGGCACGAGATTTACGATTCGGCCATGCACGCGCAGGTCAACGACCGGCTTGAGATGGAGACCTTGCTGCGCCTCGCAGTCGAGCGCAAAGAGTTCAGCGTCTACTATCAACCGATTGTCGGCCTCGACACTTTCAAGTTGCGCGGCTTCGAGGCGCTCGTGCGCTGGAAGCACCCGGAGAAGGGCTTTATCTCGCCGTCGGATTTCATCCCGCTGGCCGAAGAGACCGGCCTCATCGTTGACATCGGCGACATGGTGCTCGTCGAGTCGTGCCGGCAGATGGAGCGTTGGCAGAAGATTTTCCCGTCCGAGCCGCCGCTCTTCGTGAGCGTCAATCTCTCCGGCAAGCAGTTTATCCAGAGCGACCTGATACAGAGAATCGAGCGCATCATCGAGACGACGCGCATCGACCCCGAAGGGCTTAAGTTGGAGATTACCGAATCGGCTGTGATGGAGGACGTGGAATCGGCGACAGAGATGCTCAGGAAACTACGTGCGCTCGGCGTCAAACTGAGCATCGACGACTTCGGCACGGGCTATTCTTCCTTGAGCTACCTGCACAAGTTCCCGATAGATACGCTGAAGATTGACCGCTCGTTTGTTATGCGTATGTCGGAGGATGCGGAGAATCTGGAAATCGTCAACACGATTGTCACGCTGGCGCAGAACCTCGGCATGAACGTCATCGCGGAAGGCGTGGAAACCAACGAGCAGCTTTCGGCGTTGCGGAGACTGGGCTGCGAGTTCGGTCAGGGCTACTTCTTCTCGAAGCCCGTCGATGCGGACTCGGCCGAAAATCTCATCTGCGAGACCTACGACGTGGACGCCTCGGTTGACCTGCTCGTGACCACTCCCGTCCAATCTAAAATAGTCAGCTACGTGGGACGCTAAAGCGGAGAAGGCGTCTCAAAACTGTCGGCGCAGAGGACACATCCTCTGCGCCGACAGTTTTATGCGCGGAAGTTTTAGAGACGGACTCTTACTGTCCGGCAGTGGCCGGTCTGGGCGCAGCTTTGACGGCCTCCAGTTGGAGGTCGATGCTGACTTCGTGGCCGAGGTCGAGGCCGCCGCCTTCGAGCGCCTTGCCCCACGTGATGCCGTAGTCGCGGCGGTCAATCTTGGTCTGCGCGGAGATGCCGAAGCGCGTGTTGCCGCGCGGGTCTTTAATCGCGCCCGCAACCGTGAAGGGGATGGCAATCTGTTTGGTCACGCCCTTCAAGGTGAAGTCGCCGTGCAGCACGTAGCTGTTCTTGCCCTTGCGCTCGACGCGCGTGCTCTTGAAGGTCATCTCCGGGTACTTGGCGACCTCGAAGAAGTCTGCGTTGCGGAGGTGGTTGTCGCGCGCGGCAACGCCCGTGTCGATGCTCTCGACCTTCGCCGTGAACTCGACGGAGGACTTCGTCACGTCCTGTTCGTCGTAGCGAATCGTGCCGGTGAAGTCTTTGAAGCGTCCGCTCACCCAGTTGATTTCATAATGGCGGATGGCGAAGCCGATGGTGCTGTGCGCCGGGTCGATTCTGTACTCGCCGCCGGTGATGGGCACGTAAGCGGCCTTTGTGGCCTTCGCCTGTTGCTGCTGCTGCGCGCTGGCAGACGGCGTGGCGAAGTCGCCCATGACCGACGCCATCGCCGAGAGCGCCGTCAGCGCGGCGACCATCAATGCGTTTCTCACTCGTCTCATCTCTCTACTCCTCATTCTTTCTTTAGTTGAATAACTGAACCTTCAACGCGTTGTGCGCGCCCCGTAAGCCGCCGCCCTGTCGCGTCCGAGCAGACGGTCGAGACTCCACTCGCCGCCTCCGGCCACCGCCAGATAAAGGAACACGAAACTGTAGAGCGCCGCCAGTTCGCCCTGATTCAGAATCGGCCAGAACCCGCGCGGCGCGTGCGCCATGAAGTAGGCCACCGCCAGCAGTCCTGACATGATGAAGGCGACGGGGCGCGTGAACAGTCCGATGATGAGCAGGATGCCGCCGATGAGTTCGAGCAGGCCGGAGGCGCCGCCGAGAGACATCAACGGGGGCGTTGTGAACGGCGGCTGGCCGGGTCGCGGCGGCGGCGGAATCATGCCTAAGACCTTCTGTAAGCCGTGCTGCAAAATCAGAAACCCGGCGATGATGCGCAGGATGCTCAAGATGCGCGGCGTCCAACTTGCGACGAACGAGTCGTGATTAGCCATTTTGATTTCTCCGAAAGTAGTGCGTTCGTGTTTCAGTAGGCCGCCGTCG
Organism: Pyrinomonadaceae bacterium; assembly: GCA_035942915.1. Lineage (GTDB taxonomy): Bacteria > Acidobacteriota > Blastocatellia > Pyrinomonadales > Pyrinomonadaceae > DASZCR01. The sequence goes on from DASZCR010000308.1 coordinate 3,700, forward strand.
GGCAACGGCGGCGGGGGCGCGTGTCCGCAAGGTTCGCGTGCGCGCGTGAGTCTACAGATTTATTGCCCTGCCTCGAAACTGTAGGAAGCCATGCTGAGACTTCCGAGCGTCCATCCGCGATGCAGGCTCCGCCCGCGCGCCTGCCCATCGGAGGCTCCGGCTCCGGCTGCTACGAAGAGCGGCAGCAGGTGTTCGTCCGTCGGATGCGCGAGGTGCGCATCGGGCGCGAGCCGGCGGTAGTCCATCAATTCCTCGTAAGAGCCGCTCGTAATCTTCTGATGAAGCCACGCTTCAAACTGCGCCGCCCACGCGGGCGTGACGCCCTCACGGCCGAGCCGCGCAAGGTTGTGCGTCGCGCTTCCCGTCGCCAGTATCAGCACGCCTTCGTCGCGCAGCGGCGCGAGCGCGCGACCCAGACGAAAGTGCTCGGCCGTGCCCGCATGCGGGAGCACGGAGAGTTGCGCCACCGGCACGTCCGCTTCCGGGTACATCAGCTTGAGGGGAATCCACGCGCCATGGTCTAAGCCCCTGTCCGGCGAGACCTGCGAGGCGATGCCCGCCTCTGCGAGCAACTCTGCGACCCGCGCGGCCAAAGCGGGCGCGCCCGGCGCCGCGTAGCGCATCCGGTACAACTCCGAGGGGAAACCGCCGAAGTCGTGAATCGTCTGCGGCTGCGCGGCGGCGCTCACGGTCGGCACGCGCGTCTCCCAGTGCGCCGAGACGCAGAGGATGGCGGCGGGGCGTCCGAGTTCTGCGCCGAGTCGTTTGAGAAACTCGACCGTCTCGTTCTCCTCAAGTGCAAGCGTCGGTGCGCCGTGCGAGACGAAGACACTCGGAAACCTTTTGCCGCTCATCAGACGCCCTTCCATCGAATTTGGCTGCCCCACGCGTGACGCTTGTTATAACAGTTGTCGGGGTAAAATTTTTATTCCGGCAGGACGAGCGCCGCGTCCAAGAGCCTACGCAGCGACGCCAACTGACGTTCGCCGAGGTGTCCAAGCTGGCGTCTGTGGCACTCGGCAACCGGCTTGTCGAGTTCTGCAAGGAGCGCGAGACCGTCTTTTGTGATGCGCGTGACGAGGAAACGCTGGTCGCGTTCGTCGCGTTCGCGCGTGATGAGCCGGCGCGCTTCGAGCCGGTTCATCAGGCGCGTTACGTCGGTGTACTTCGTCACCATCCGCTCGCCAATCTCGTTGCAGGAGAGGCCTTCCGGGTGCGCGCCGCGCAGGATTCTCAGCGCGTTGTACTGCGTCGGCGTCAGGTCGGCCTGTCTTAAAACCTCGCTCACGCCCCACGAAAGTCGCTCGGCCGTGAAGAGAATGCCGAGATAGACCTCCTCCTCCCGACTGGCGAAGGGCTTCGTCTGCTTCAACTCCCTTTCGAGTTTCGTGCGCACGAGCGGGATAATAGTTGTTATAACAAACGTTGTCAAGCCGCCGTCGCGCCGAGCCGCGTTAACTGCTACACTTCGCGCACGCAGAAAAGTTCGGCAGTGACGAGAATCCGGCGGATTTCGAGGGGGAATTGTAGTGATGGCCGAAGAGGAAAAAGAGGCGAAGAAGAGCGCGGACGAGCGCGAGGGGATGAGCGAGGAGGAGATGCGCGAGCGCGTCATCAGGCTGGCCTTCGGCGGCGACCAGCGGCTCTACGAGGAGTTTTGCGAGACCGTGCGGGCGGCGATACCCGAAGGCACTGCGGTCGTGTTGCGCGGCAGCGCCGTGACAGGAGAGCGTTGGAAGGACGGCGCGCCCTTTGATGCCGACGGCCCCGGAACGAGCGACCTCGACCTAACGCTCGTCGGCGACCACGTGCTCGGCCACTACATCCTCGACGGCTTCTACCTGCCGGGAGTCCACACCAAACCGCTCAGCGACAAAGACCCGGACATCGCGCCCGAACTCGTCCCCTTGCGCGAGAAACTGATGTCGATGGTCAAGCGTCCCGTCAACATTCAGGCGACGAGAGACTTCGTCATGTACATCCGCGAGAACTGGTTCGGGCAGCCCTACCTGACATTGATTGGGAAGGTCGGAGACTCCTGACGTTGAAACTGCTCAGCTACAACATCCGCTACGGCGGCGTCGGGCGTGAGCATCTGTTGGCCGCCGTCATTCGTCGTTGCGCGCCAGACCTCGTCATCTTGCAGGAAGCCACGCGCCCTGTCGTCGTCGAGCGACTGGCGGCCGAGACGGGCTTGAACGTGTGGGGCGCGATGCCGGGACAGTCGCTCGCCTTTCTCAGTCGCACGGAGGTCGCGCGCAGAGAGTGGCATCTGCCGCGCGGCTCGCGTCGCGCCTTCCTCGAAATCGTCCCGGCCGCAGGCGGGATGACGCTCTTCGGGCTGCACCTGAGCGCCGTTCATTCCAAGTGGACGGAGCGGCGTCGGATGCGCGAGTTGCGCGCCGTGCTCGCGCACGTCGAGCGCCAACGCGACGAAGGCTTGCACGTCCTGACGGGCGACTTCAACACGCTTGCGCCCGGAGAGTTGCTCGACACGCGGCGTCTGCCCCCGCGTCTGCGCCCGCTTGTCTGGCTGAGCGGCGGGCGCGTCAAATACGAGACGATTCAAATCATGCACGAGGCGCGCTACGTTGACGCTTATCGTCTGCGGCATCCTCCCGCAGACAAGGGCTACACCTTCCCGACGTGGGACCCGCACGTGCGCCTCGACTACTTCTTCCTGCCTGAATCGTTCGCCGGGCGTCTGACGGATTGCCGCGTGATAAACGACCTCGCGGAAGTCCGGCAGGCTTCCGACCACTTCCCGCTCGCAGCCGACATCGACGGCGCGTGAGCCTGCTCTTTCAGCGAACGCTCTTCGACGAGGCACCGCGTTGCGCCGCGAGTGCCTCGGCCGCCTCCGCTTCCGCGTGCTCGATTCCGCTTTGCAAGTCGCGGCCCGTCCTGATGCCGCTCAGGTCTACGCCGAGCGAGACGAGCGTCTGCGCGACGCGTGCGCGGATGCCCGTTATCACGACCTCTGCGCCGAGCAGGCGGACGGCCTGCGCTGCGTTGTAGAGCGTGTTGGCAACCTGCGCGTCGATGGTTCTGACGCCTGTGATGTCGATGATGGCAACGCGCGCGGCCATGTCGCGGACGCCTCTCAGCAAAGTCGAGAGCATCTGTTCAGCCCTCTGCGGATTCATCGCGCCGACGAGCGGCATGACGACGATGCGGTCGCGGAGCGGTATCAGAGGCGTGGACAGTTCCGCCAGCAGAGACTCCTGCGCGCTGATGACCTCTTCGCGCAGCCGCGCGCGTTCCTCCTCTGCGCGCTTGCGCTCCGTCACGTCGCGCGCGATGCCTTCGACCGAGACGGGCTTGCCGTCGCGCATCGAGATGCGCGTGCTGACTTCGAGCGTCAGCCGCCGCCTGTCTTTCGAGATGATGTCGATTTCGTAGACGGTCGGCGTCGGGTCGTGCAACTTCTGTTCGGTCATCCGTCTGGCGAGCGCGAGGTGTTCGGGGGCAACCACCTGCGCGATGTTCATCCCGCCGAGCACCTCCTCGCGCGTGTAGCCCGTCGCTTCGACGCCCGCACGGTTGATTGACAGGTAGTAGCCCTGTAGGTCGTGCGAATAGATGATGTCGTTGGCATTCTCAAGGAGACTGCGGTATCGCTCTTCGCTCTCGCGCAGGGCGGCCTCAGCGCGCCGATAGCCGCTCACGTCGCGCGCGATGGCTGAGGCGGCGATGATGCGTCCGTCGTCGGATGTGACGGGCGAGATGGTGACTGACATGTTGAGGCGCGTGCCGTCCTTGCGCACGCGCACGGTCTCGATGTGTGCGACGCGTTCGCCGCGAGCGATGCGTGCCAGAATCTCTTTGAGTTCGCCTGTGCGGTCGGGCGGGATGATGATGGAGATGTTGCGGCCAATCACTTCAGCGGGAGTGTAGCCGTAAATCTTTTCCGCGCCCGCGTTCCAACTGATGATGGTTCCGTCGAGCCGCTTGCCGATGATAGCGTCGTCGGAAGATTCGACGATAGCGGAGAGGAAAGCACTGGCCTCGGCGGCGTTCGACATCATCTGTGAAGGTTCTCCCTGCAAGTTGGAACGATAAGAATAATGCTGGAAGAGTTCTACAGCAGCCGGGAGCGTCAGTCAATTTCGCATCTCTGCGCGGCGCGGAAGATGTTAAATTGACGGCAACCAACTTCGCGCGGACGAGGCATCAAAGCGTCGTGGGAATCGAACGGCACAGACGGCGAATGAAAGTGCGACAGCGTGCGCGGCTCGCGTGCGCGCCTCTCGCCTGTTTAATTCTCGTCTGTTTGATTCTCGCGCCGTGCGCGGGCGTGGCGGCGCGGCAGACGAGCGGCGCGGCCGACGACAGTGGATTTTTGAGCATCGCGCTGCCTGAGAGCGGCGAGGTTTTGGTTGAGAATCGGCGGGGGAGTGTCGAGGTCGAGGTCTGGTCGCAGGAGCACGTCGCTCTGGCCGCGAGCGTGGAGACAGCGAAGAGCGCTACGCGCGGCAGACCATCTGCCAGCCCCGTCAGTGTCGAGCGCGGCGAGAATCTGTTGAGCATCAAGGTTGAGAGCGCGCGTCCCCGTGCAAGGTCTGCGTCGGCCGGGCGCGTTGACATCAGTTTGCGCGTCCCGGCGCGGACGCGTCTGAAGGTCTTCACGTCGGACGGTCGTTTGAGCGTCAGAGGCTTGCCGGTTGCGCTCGTCGCGCAGACCGTCTCAGGCGACATGGCGCTGGCGCTGCCGACGCCTGCGGACGCATCTCTGACGGCGCACTCGCTCAACGGCGCAGTCGAGTTAGGCGATGGGCTTGACGCGGGGGGCGGCGGCGAGCGCGTGCGACGCGGAAAGTTTCAGGCGCGTTGGGGTGGGGGCGCGCAGACCGTCAATCTCTTTTCGGGGCGCGGCCGCATCAGTCTCGCGGCGCTTCCCTTCGAGCGTCGCGCACAGTCCACGCCGACGGCGCGCGCCGAGACGGTAACGACGACGCCTGCACGGACGCCCCGACTCGAAGGCGCGCGGACGGGGGCGACGCCGGATGCCTCGCGCGTGGCGCAGCCTGCAGAGACGCCGCAGGAGGTGGACGAAGACGAAGTCGTGCGTGTCGAGTCCGACCTCGTGACGCTCAACGTCTCGGCCGTTGACCGCGCGAGCGGGCGTGCGCTGGCCGGTCTCAGGGCGCAGGATTTTCAGGTTTATGAGGACGGGGTGGAGCAGAGCATCGAGCATTTCGAGTCGGCCTCTGCGCCCTTCGACCTGCTGCTGCTCTTAGACCTTTCGGGTTCGACGGCGCGCGTTACAGACACGATACGCGCGGCGGCGCTGCGGTTCGTCGCTGCCACGCGCGCGCAAGACCGCATCGCCATCGTCACCTTCGCCGGAGAGACGCAGGTCGTCTCGCCTCTGACGAGCAACCGTGCGGCGCTCGGCGAAGCCGTCGCGCGCATCAGCGCGCCGAAGGGCGACACGCGGCTCTACGACGCGCTTGCCTTCGGCCTCGACTTCATGAACCGCGCGGCCGAACCCAATCGTCGCCGCGCCGTTATCCTGATGAGCGACGGCCTCGACAGCACTCTGCCGAACGTCACGGGCACAGGCTCCTCGCTCGCTTACGAAGAACTGCGCAGCCGCGCGCAGGAGTTTGAAGGCGTCATCTACGGCATCTGGACGAGCACCGTCTACGAAGCCTTCAGCCCGCTCGACGTGCAGCCCGAAACCTTCGACCTCGCGCGCGACCGCATCGAGGAGTTGACGGAAGCGGGCGGCGGCGTCTTCTATGAAGTCGAACGGCTCGAAGACCTCGCAGGCTCTTACGAGCGCGTCGTCGCAGACCTCGGCACGGTCTACAGCCTCTCCTATCGCCCGACCAACAAACTGCGCGACGGTAGTTGGCGCGCCGTCCGCGTGCGCCTGCCGCGCCACCCCGACGCCGTTGCGCGCGGCCGTCGCGGCTACTTCGCCAGATAGACACACACTCACTCAAAACTCTCTCTCTGCGCCTTCACCTCTCCGACGCGAAGGACGGAGTCTGTCGTCAACCGCGACCGACGCCGAGCGCGTCTGCGACGCGGTTGATGTAGTTGAACCACGAAGCGATGAGTGTGATTTGCAGGATGGCGCGGTCGTCGAAGCCCGCCGCGCGCAGGCGCGCGTGGTGTTCGCGCGTGACGCGTGTGGCGTCTGTAGTTAACTGCGCGACGTAGTCGAGCATCGCGCGGTCGGCGTCTGAGAGAGGCGCTGTCTGGTAGTCCTCGCGGATGGCGCGGACGAGTTCTTCATCGAGTGTCACGCGACGCAGAAACTCTGCGTGAGATTCGATTCAATAGTGGCAGCGGTTGAGCGCGGAGACGACCGTCGCAATCATCTCATGCTGCTCGCGTCGCAACGGAAGCTCCGGCGACATCAACGCGCCGAAGGTCGAGAAGGCGTGGCGCAGAGCTTCCGGGATGAGGCTGTGCGAGGCGACGATGCCGCCCGGCTCGCCTTCGGTCACAGTCGTTACGGGTTGAGCATATTCTTCGGGGTAGAGTGAGCGCGCGGCCTCGTAGACGGCGCGCAGTCGGTCGTCGGCCTCTGCGGGAGGGATGGTCTTAATCCATGTCATCGTTTTAGTCCGTTGGAGTTTTGTGCTGAAAGAAAAAGTAGTAGACCGGCAGTGTGTTGGTATAGACGCGCCGGAGTTTATGCTATATTCCGAATCTTCGTCCACTGAAACTATCAGGTTTCGCATCCGACAGAACCGTGTGACCACACGCTAGATTTCCGACGCGCATCTCGAAGAGCATTCTCTCGTGTCCAGACGCTTACTCCCGCCCTTCCGCACACGTCCCGCACAGATTCTTTTGAAGCTCTCCGCCATTGTCGCGCTCGTCGCCTGCGGCGGCCTCGTCGCGTGCCGACGCGAAGCGAGTCTTCCGGCACAGAGTTCGGGCGATTACACGGCGGCGGTGCGCGCCTTCTACGTCGGGCTGGCCGCGCTCCAAGTCGGAGACGACGTGCGCGCCGAAGCAAAGCTGACGGAGGCGACCACGCACGCTCCCGAAGAGCCTGCCGTGTGGGCAGACCTCGCCCTGTTATACCTGCGTCAGAGGCAGTTCGAGCGCGCGGCCGAGAAGCTTGAGAAGGCGCGCCAACTGGCTCCTGAGAACTCAGGCATCTACGTGCTGCTCGGTCAGTTGGAGAGCAGTCGGGGCAACTACGCGGAGGCCATCAGACAGTTTCGCCGTGCGACCGAGACGGACGCGCGCAACCTCAAGGCTCTCTACGCGCTCGCGGGCGAAGTCGAACGCGAAGCGGGCGAGGGAAGTGAGCAGGAGGTCTTGCGTCTGCTGCAACGAATACTCGAAGTGCAGCCCGACAACCTCTCCGTGCAACTCGACGTGGCGCGTCTCGCCGCGCGGGGCGGCGACGCAGAGTTGTTCGCACGCATGACGGCGCGCTTCGATGAACGCTCGGCGAAGTGGCCTGCGGAGGCGCGCGAACAGTTGAAGGCCGTAGAGTCGGCGGCCGCGCAGAGCGGCGTGCGCGCCGCCGCGCCGCGCGTTCAGTTTTTGCGCAACGTGCTGGTGCGTCTGCCTGAGTACAGGCAGAGCCGCCTCGCCGTGCAAGACCCGCCCGAAATCCTGAGCGAGCCGTTCACGCGCTTCCTGCGCCTCGCGTCGCCTTCGCCGAGTCCTGCGCCGCACGACGACGCGCTGGCTTTCGAGGCGCAACCCGTCGGAGGCTTCGACGCAGGCGACTGGAACTTCGGCGGCGCGGTCTACGTCTCGGCCGAAGGCGCGCCGACGCTGCTCTTTGCAAACGGGCGCGAGGCGCGACTGGCCTCCGGCGTCCGCCTGCCGTTTCCGGGCGGCGCAAAGGGCATCGCGCCGGGAGCGAATGCCGTCGTCGCGCTCGACTTCGATTACGACTTCAAGCCAGACCTCGCACTGGCGGGCGAGGGCGGCTTCCGCCTCTATCGACAGGAGAACTCCTCGACGTTCGTCGATGTGACGGCGCGAACGAAGCTTGCGGCATCGGTCGTCAATGCGCCGTACGCGGGCGCGTGGGCGGCCGACATCGAAGCCGACGGCGACTTAGACGTTGTGCTTGCGGCGCGCGACGCAGAGCCGTTCGTGGCGCGCAACAACGGCGACGGCACTTTCGCCGCACAGCATCCTTTCAGCGGTGCGGCGGCCGTGCGCGATTTCGCATGGGCGGACTTCGACGGCGACGGCGACCCTGATGCTGCGACGCTCGACGCAACGGGTCGTCTCAACGTCTACACGAATGAACGCACAGGGCAGTTCGACGCGCGTCCTGCGCCGCAGCACGCCGGACAGTTGGTTGCGCTCGGCGTCGCCGACGTGAACTCAGACGGTCGCTTCGACCTGCTCGCCATGCAGACCGACGGCGCGCTCCAACGTTTCTCGGACAGGGACGAAGGCGCGGGTTGGGAGACGGCCGAAGTCTTGCGTTGGGAAGGCGCGCCCGTCCTACAACCCGGAGGCGTGCGACTCTCTGCGGCAGACCTCGACAACAACGGTGGCATCGACCTGCTGGCCTCGACGCCTGCGGGCGCGCACGCGTGGTTGAGCGATGCGGGCGGAGGCTTCCGCGCGCTCAAACTGTCTGAAGAGCTTTCGAAGGCGCGCGCCGTCGCCGTTGCGGACGCGGACGGCGACGGCAGGCTCGACCTCATCGCCGCATCGGGCGACGGCCGCGCGTTCACGGCCAGAGGGCGCGGCGCAAAGAGTTATCACTGGCAACTGATTCGCCCGCGCGCGGCCAATGCGACGGGCGACCAGCGCATCAACTCCTTCGGCGTCGGCGGCGAGATGGAGATACGTTCCGGCCTGCTCGTGCAGAAGCAACTCATCGCGGGGCCGGTCGTCCATTTCGGCCTCGGCGAGCAGACGGGCGCAGACGTGGTCAGAGTCGTCTGGCCGAACGGCTCTGTGCGCGCCGAGTTCGAGTTGAAGGCAGACCAATCCGTGCTCGCCGAACAACGTCTGAAGGGTTCCTGCCCGTCGCTCTTTGCTTTCGACGGACGGCGGATGAATTTCGTCAAAGACTGTGCTCCCTGGAGTCCGGCCATCGGGCTACGCATCAACAACTATCAGACGGCGAAGGTCACGCAGACGGAGGAATGGGTCAAGATTGACGGCCGACAACTCGCGCCGCGCGAAGGCTTCTACGACCTGCGCATCACGGCCGAACTGTGGGAGACCTACTATCTCGACCGTTATCAACTCGCCGTCGTTGACCACCCGGAAGGCACGGAGGTCTTCGTCGATGAGCGGACGGCTCGCAATCCGCCCGCGCTCAAGGTCTATACCGTCTCTGCGCCGCGCCCCTTCGCGCGCGCGTCGGATGATGAGGGGCGTGATGTCGGCAATCTCGTCGCAACGCGCGATGGACGCCACCTCGACACCTTCGGGCGCGGCTCTTATCAGGGTTTGACGCGCGACCACTTCGTCGAATTGGAACTCGGAGACGACGCGCCGCGCGAGGGCGCGCTCTGGCTCGTCGCGCACGGGTGGCTGCATCCGACCGACGCCTCCATCAATGTCGCCGTCAGTCAGGGGTCGCACGCGCCGCCCGCAGGCTTGAGTCTCGAAGTCGCGGATGGTCGCGGCGGCTGGCGCGTCGTGCGTCCAGACCTCGGCTTTCCGTCCGGCAAAAACAAGACGATTCTCGTTGACCTGAAGGACGTTTTCACGCAGGGCGCGCCGCGTCGCCTGCGCCTGCGAACCAATATGGAGATTTACTGGGACGCGCTCACGTGGGCGCGCGGGATGGACGCGGCGGATGTCACAGTCACACGACTCGACCCCGACACGGCCGAGTTACGTTATCGCGGATTCTCTGAGATGCGGCGGGCCGATGCCTCTTCGCCGGAGACGCCCGTCTACGAGCCGGTCGCTTCGACCGCGCCGCGCTGGCGCGACCTCGTCGGCTACTACACGCGCTTCGGCGACGTGCGCGAGTTGCTCTCTGCGACGGACGACCGCATCGTCATCGCCAACGCGGGCGACGAGTTGCTCCTGCGTTTCGCCGCGCGGCCTGCGCCCGCCGCCGGACGCGTGCGCGACTACGTTCTCATCGGCAACGGTTGGATTAAGGACGGCGATTACAACTCGATGTTCTCCAAAACGGTGCTGCCCTTGCCCTCGCGCGACAGGCAGTACTACACTACCGCTCCGACGCGACTCGAAGACGACCCCGTCTACCGCAGGCATCCGCAGGACTGGCAGGACTACCACACGCGATACGTCACGCCGCAGGGCTTCAGCCACGCGCTGAGGACGAAGTGACCGGCGCGCCTGTCACATAGTTCGGAGAGGCGGCGTCGTTGTAATAATCTAAAGATGCAGAAGCGTTTTATCCCCCGCATACTGTTAGCCGTCTTCTTCGCCGCGCTCGTCGCCGCCCCGCTCGCCATCAGACGTTGGTCTGGCGGGGACGCGCCAGCGCGCACAGGAGAGACCGAGACGGCGAAAGAGTCCGCGCTCAGGCGTTACGGCTTTCGTCTGGAAGAGGTCTCGAAGGCAAGCGGGATAAACTTCCAGCACACCGCTCCGACGCTCGACTCCAAACTCGAACACATCATGCCGCAGGTCGCCTCGATGGGCGCGGCCGTCTCCGTCGTTGACTTCGACCGCGACGGCTGGCAAGACCTCTATGCGACCAACAGCGGCGAGGGCAGTCGTAACGCGCTCTATCGCAACAACGGCGACGGGACGTTTACCGACGTGGCCGAAGCTCTCGGCGTCGCAGACGTGAACCGCGTCGAGACGGGCGTCTCGATGGGCGCGGTCTGGGGCGACTACGACAACGACGGTTACGAAGACCTCTTCCTCTACAAGTGGGGACGACCCGAACTCTTTCACAACGACGGCGGACGCGGCTTCACGCGCGTGACGGAGACGGCGGGGCTGCCCCTGTGGGTCAACGCCAACACGGCCGTCTGGTTCGACTACGACGCGGACGGACGAGTTGACCTCTTTCTCGGCGGCTACTACCCGGAAGAGCTCAACCTCTGGCGGCTCGAACATACGCGGATGATGCCTGAGAGTTTCGAGTACGCGCAGAACGGCGGGCGCAAGTATCTCTTGAGAAACGTGGGCGACGGACGCTTCGAGGATGTGACCGAGCGCGCCGGTATCAACTCGCGTCGTTGGGCGCTCGCCTCAGCCGCCGCAGACCTGCGCGGGACGGGCTATCCAGACCTCTTCGTCGCCAACGATTACGGCGTCTCCGAACTGTTCTTCAACGAAGCGGGGCGTCGCTTCCGCGACGCGGGCGTCTCGACGGGCGTCGGCTTCGCGCCCAAGAGCGGGATGAACGTCGCCTTCGGCGACATCCTCAATCAGGGGCGCTTCTCCGTCTACGTGACGAACATCTCCGAAGAAGGCGTGCTCATACAGGGCAACAACCTCTGGGTGCCGCGCGAGGGCACAGAGGGCGACGCGCTCAAGTACGACAACCTCGCGCGCGAGATGGGAGTCGAACTCGGCGGGTGGAGCTTCGGCGCACAGTTCGCAGACCTCAACAACGACGGCGCGCTCAACCTCTACCTGACGAACGGCTACGTCTCTCTCTCGCGCGACACCAATTATTGGTACGACTTCTCGAAGATTGCCGGCGGCAACTCTCAAATCATTGCCGACGCGGCCAACTGGCCGCCGATGCAGAACCGCAGCCTGTCGGGCTTCCAGTCGAAGCGCGTCTGGCTCAACGACGGCGCGGGCAAGTTCACGGACGTGGCCTCAAGCGTCGGCGTCGGCGACACTTTCGACGGCCGTTCAGTCGTCGTCGCAGACCTCTGGAACAGGGGCGTGCTCGATGTCGTGGTGGCTAATCAGCGCGGGCCGCTGCTCGTCTACAAGAACACGGTCGCGCCGGAAAACGGCTGGATTGGCTTCGAGTTGGAGGGCGCGCAGAGCAACCGCAGCGCCGTCGGCGCGCAGGTCAGAGTCTACTGGAACGGGCAGCAGCAGGTGCAGGAAGTCTCAGGCGGCAACGGCTTCTGCGCGCAGACGCAACGCCGCCTGCACTTCGGCTTGGGACGCGACGCGCGCGTCGAACGCGTCGAGATACGCTGGCCTTCAGGCAAGCGCCAGACGCTCGAAGCGCCCGAAGTCGGCCGCCTCCATCGCATCAGGGAAGCTTAGACGAGGGAAGCTGAGACGGATGATGTTCTGATGTGCTTTGAACGTTCGAGAGTTGATTGATGAGTGCTACGACCGTTCCTGCTACGCCAGTCGCCGCGCCGCCGCGCCTGTTCGGCGTCGATAGCCGCTTCATCGCGCCCGCCTTCATCACGGTCATTCTCCTCGTCGGCCAGTTGACCTACGGCATCCTCGAATCTTACACGCTGACGCTGCTCGCCATTGCGACGGCGGTCGTCTGCGAGTTGGTCTTCGGCAGAGCCTTCGGCGGACGCTGGCCGCATCTGGCGAGCGCCTACATCACTGGCATCAGCGTCGGCATCCTGACGCGCTCGCCTTACGCGTGGCCGTTTGCGCTCTGTAGCGCCATCTCAATTACGTCGAAGTACGTTCTGCGCTGGCGCGGACGCCACCTCTGGAATCCATCGAACTTCGGCATCTGTGTCATGCTGCTGGTCGCGCCCTGGGCTTACTCGACGCTCTCCGTGCAGTGGGGCAACAACCTCTGGCCGATGCTCGTCATCTGGACTCTCGGCGCGCTGATTACCTACCACGTCGGGCGCATTCACATCACGTTCGTCTACGTCGCCTCGTTCTTCTTCTTCGCCTACCTGCGAAGCCTGCTCACGGGGCATGCGTTTCTCGCCGAGGCCGCGCCGATTACGGGGCCGATGTATCAACTCTTCATCTTCTTCATGATTACCGACCCGAAGACGACCGTGCGTACGTCGCGCCGGGCGCAGGCCGGAGTCGCCTTCGCCGTCGCCTTCGTCGAGATGTTGCTGCGCCTCGCCGAGAACGTCCATGCGCCCTACTACGCGCTCTTCACGGTCGGCCCGGCGGCGAACCTCATCGAAATGTATCTGACCAAATCAAGCAAGGTGGAAACCGTCAGAGATGCGTAGTCCGTCGCACGCCATCGTCTTCGCCCTCGCGTTCGCACTCTTTCTCTCCGGCTGCAAGCAAGACCCGGCGGCCGTCGAATCGGCGAATCAAGAGCAGGCACAGCCCGCCTCGGCTGTTCCGTCGCCCGGCGCGACGCCGACGCCGACGCCCGCGCCGCGCCCCTCCGGCGCTATCGAGTTTACCGACGTGACGGCCGAAGCGGGCTTGCGCTTTCGGCACAACAGCGGCGCCAGCGGCAAGAAGTATCTGCCGGAGACGATGGGCGCGGGCGCGGCCTTTCTCGACTACGACAACGACGGCTGGCAGGACATCCTGCTCGTCAACTCGACGAGTTGGCCGGGCGAACGCGGCGCGCGCACGACCCCCGCGCTCTATCGCAACCGGCAGGACGGCACCTTTCAGGACGTGACGCGCGAGGCCGGCCTCGGCGTCGAACTCTACGGCATCGGCTGCGCCGTCGGCGACTACGACAACGACGGCTTCTCAGACATCTTCATCACGGCCGTCGGGGCAGACAAGCTTTTTCGCAACCTCGGCGACGGCAAATTTCAGGACGTGACGGCGCGCGCGGGCGTCGGCGACACCGGCTTCGGGACGAGCGCCGCGTGGTTCGACTACGATGCGGACGGACGCCTCGACCTCTTCGTCGCCAACTACGTCGAGTGGTCGCCGGAGACGGACGTGCACTGCACGCTCGACGGCACGACGAAGTCTTACTGCACGCCGCAGAAGTATAAGGGGCAGAGCGCGACGCTCTATCGCAATCGCGGCAACGGCACTTTCGAGAACGCCACGCAGCGCGCCGGACTCTTCGACCCGACCGGTAAATCGCTCGGCGTCGCGCTCCTCGATTACGACGCCGACGGACGCCTCGACCTCTTCGTCGCCAACGACACGGAGCCGAACAAGCTCTATCACAATCGCGGCAACGGCACCTTTACGGACGAGGCGCTGACGGCCGGAGTCGCCTTCGGAGAGACGGGCGCGGCACGCGCCGGGATGGGAGTTGATGCCGCAGACTATGACGGTTCGGGTCGCCAGAGTCTCGTCATCGGCAACTTCACGAGCGAGCGCATCGCGCTCTATCGCAACGAAGGAGGCGGCCTCTTCACAGACGAGGCGCAAGCGTCCGGCATCGGCAAGATGTCCGAACAATCTCTGACCTTCGCCACCTTCTTCTTCGACTACGACCTCGACGGTCTCTTAGACATCTTCGCCGTCAACGGACACGTCTCCGACGACATCCAGAAAGTGCAGCCGCGCGTCCGCTACGCGCAGCCGCCGCACCTGTTTCGCAATCTCGGCCGCAGGAAGTTCGAGGAGGTGACGGCGCGCGTCGGCCGTTCGCTGGCGCGCCCTTCGGTCGGGCGCGGCGCGGCCTATGCCGATTATGACAACGACGGCGACTTGGATTTACTCGTCACCACCAACAACGGCCCCGCGCGTCTCTTCCGCAACGACAACGCCAACCAGAACGACGTGCTGAGAGTGCGGCTCATCGGCGGGCAGTCGAACCGCGACGCCATCGGGGCGCGCGTGAAAGTGACGGGCGCGGCCACGCAGAACTTGTGGGGCATGGTGCGGACGGGTTCGAGTTATGCTTCGCAGTCGGAGACGACGCTGACCTTCGGTCTCGGCAAGCCTGCCGCCGCCGAAAAGATTCTCGCGCTCGAAATCGTCTGGCCGAGCGGCGCGAAGAGCCTCGTCCAACAGGTGAGAGCCAATCAATCGCTCGTCATCCACGAAGCGCAGGGACTCGTCAAGGCCGAGCCTATCGTCTTCGCGCGACTCGCCGCACGGCCGCAGCCCTCGCCCACGCCCGCCGCGCAGCCCTGAGCGACGCACGCACCGAAGCCGTCGCCTCCAACATTGAAGTAACACCTGCTCTAGAGCAGGCGCACCATCGCCCACATCACAAGCACGTGGAGCGTCCAGATGGCGAGCGCGAAAGGTATCTGAAACTTAATCACGCCGTACTGGTCGCGCATGTTGAGCAGAGCGGCGGGGACGATGTTGAAGTTCGCGGCCATCGGCGTCATCAGCGTCCCGGTCGAACCGGCCGTGAGCGCGACGATGGCGACCTTTGCCGGGTCAACGCCGAACGGCACGATGATGAGCGGCACGAGGACGCCCGCCGTGATGACTGGGAAGGCGGCGAACGAGTTGCCCGTGACCATCGTGAAGAGCGCCATGCCGAGACAGGTCGCCACGACGAGCAGGAAAAGATTGTCGCCCGGTATCACGCTCTGGATGCCGCCCGCTATCAACTCGCCAATCTTGCTCGCCGTAAAAATCGCTCCGAGCGAGGCGAGAAGCTGCGGCAGGATGACGACTGCGCCCATCGCGTCGTTGAGTCGTCGCCCTTCGTGCAGCGCCTCTGCGACCGTGCCTTTCGTCAATAGGATTCCGGCGATGGCCGCCGCGACGCCTCCGAAACCGAGGCCGACGAGCGCGCCCTGCGTCGTGTCCGCGCCGACCAGACGGAAGACGAACGAGACGATAAAGGTCAGCAGAGGGATGAGCAGCACCGGCAAAAATATCTTGTCGCCGGGCGCACGCGCTTTCTGCACGGCCTGTCCCGCCTCGGTCGTCTCCGACGCGGCGGCGACGCCGTGACCGACGCGCCCCGCACCGTCCAAACCCACCATCAAGAGGACGAGCAATCCCGTCAACCACGACGGCAAGAGACTCCCGGCCGCGAAGATGATTCCCAGAATGAACCAGAAGAGAAAGTTGCCGACGCGGCGCGGGCTGCGCCTGTCGCGCAGATTGAGCGCGGCGAAAATCCAGAGCACAAGCCCCGTCAACACGTAGACGGCGTCGAGACTAAAGAGCGCGCGAAGGATGTTCGTCGTCATCGAAGCGCGTCGCTCCTTTCCGCTGGCGCCGTCCGCAACCGGCGGCGCAGCCAGAGGTCGAAGAGCCAGAACTGTAAGGCCGCGAGCAGCACGGAAGCGGCGGCGATGGGGATGGCGTAATAGACCAGACTCCACACGCTGACGGTGTAGCCGAGCTTGGCGAGCCGGTCGTAGACGAGCAGGATGCCCGCCTGCACGGGCGACAAATTCTGCCCGTAGAAGTTCCCGTAGTTCTCGCTCGCAGAGGCCGCCGCCTTGATGCGCTCGACCTCGTCGGTCGGCAACTGCTCGGCGTCGCGCACGTCTGCCGTCTCCTCGGCCGCGCCGACGGCCATCGGGAAGACGAGTGGGCGGACGAAGGCCGGATGACCGAGCAGGCGAATGCCGAGAATGCCCATCAGGACGCGGAAGAGTTGATAGACGATGAGCAGGCGGCCGACGGTCGCGGCGCGCACGCGACGGATGAAGAGCGCCGCGCGTTCCTGCAAGCCGTAGCGTTCGGCCAGACCGATAGCGGGCAGCGTGAGGATAAAGAGCGTCACGCGCCGGTTCTCGGCGAAGGTCGCGCCGAGCATGTTGATGATGCCTTCCTGATTCGGCTTCGTCAGCAGGGGCACGCCCTCGAACGCGCCCGCGCTCGTAAACAGCGGAAGTCCGGCGATGAGACCCGTGACCAGCCCTGCGGCGACGACGACGAGCGTCGTGCGTAGACGCAAGGCCAGACCGACGAGCACGATGGCGACCCCCGTCAGCTTGAACAGTTCCGGCAGGTTCACGCGTCCTCCGAGTCGTCGTCTTCGTCGTCACCGGCCACTCTGACGAGCGAGTCTGCGCCGACCGGCGCTTGATGAGACGCTTCGTCGCCGCCCGTCACGGCGGCGGCCGTCGTCTCGCCCGCCGTCTCCACGTCATCGTCGCGCGCGCGCGCGCCGTCCTTCTCGCCTTCCTCGTCCTGCCTCTTCATCGGCGCTTCTCTCCGGTCACTTGTTTGGAGTCACTTGTCCGTTAAGTTTTCGCGGCGGGCGCTTTCTCTCCGGGCGCTTGCTCGCCGCGCTCTTTCGCTTCGGGGACGCCCGCGCGTGCGGCGGCGTCTTCGATGACGGCGTTGAGTTCGCCGCCGACGAGGATGGCCGCGCCCGTCAGGTAGAGCCAGAGCAGCAGAATCATCACCGCGCCGAGCGAGCCGTAGGCCGTGCTGTAGGTGTCGAAGAACCTGAGATAAAGTCGAAAGCTGGAGGAGACGAGCAGCCACACGGCCAGCGCCAGCGCGGAGCCTGGCGTAATCCACTGCCAGCGTATCTCTTTGACGTTCGGCGCAAAGTAGTAGACGAGCGCCAGCGCCGCCAGCACGAAGCCGAGCACGATAGGCCACTGGATGACGTTCCACGCGACGGCGAAGGCGTCGCCGAAGGCCAGACGCGCGGCCAGCAGGTCTCCGATGTTGCCGCCGTAGAGCACGAGCGCGAGCGCCGCGATGATGATGAGCGCGATGCTCAACGTCAGCCCGATGGCGATGCCCTGCACCTTCCACCACGAGCGCGTCTCCTTGACGCCGTAGGCCGCGTTCAAGGTCGAGATGATTGCGCCGACGCCGAACGAGGCCGTCCAGATGGCGAGCAAGAGTCCGAAGGAGATTTTGCCGCCCGAAGAGGCCGTCGTGATTTCTTCGAGCGTGTCGCGGATAAGCGCCGACGCTTTGCGCGGCACGACCGTGCCGAGATAGCGCAGCAGGTTGTCCTGCATCTCTCGTTCGCCCTGCGCCATGTAGCCGAGCAGCGAGGCGAGAAAGTAGAGCAGGGGAAAGAGCGAGAAGATGAAGAAGTAGGAGAGTTGAGCGGAGCGTCCGAGCACGTCGTCCTTGTAGACGCGCGCCCAAGTGCGCCGCGCCAACTCCTTCCAGCCGAGGCCGCCGAGCTTCCACGCCGACGCCTGCTCCCTTGCTCTCTGCCTCACACCCAAGGCGCGCGACTCCCTCTGTTTCCCTGAAAGAAGTATGACAAGTTAAGGCGTCTGGCGGCGGCCAAGCAGTTGCAGCAGACGGTCTGGATAGTCCGTGATGATGCCGTCAACGCCGACATCGAGCAGGCGGCGCATGTCGCCCGCATCGTTAATCGTCCACGCGTGTACTTCGAGACCGCGACGGTGAGCCGCTTCGACGAAGCCGCGCGTCAACACCTGCACGCCGCCCGCATACTCCGGCACTTGCAGCGCCGACATCGAAGGGCTGAAAGAATCGCCAAGACCCGTCTTGTAGAGCGCGAGAAAGCGCGTCGCCTCGCCCGTCGAGGCCGACGTGGCGACCTCCGTGCAAGTGCTGCGAAACTCGTCCATCACGGCCGCGCGAAACGAAGCGACGAGGACGCTCGCGGTCATCCCGCGCTCGCGCAGCAGACGGCACAACGGCGCGACGACCGAAGGCGTCTGCTGCTTTGGCTCGATGTTGAAACGCGCATGCGGAAAACGCTCGAAGACCTCTGCCAGCGTCGGCACGGTGAGTCCCTGCCCGCGCAGGGGAAAAGTTCGACCGCCGTCAGGCGTCCAGCGAAAGCCCGCATCCAGACGCTTCAACTCGTTGAGCGTGAGCGCCGAGACCGCGCCCGCGCCGTCGGTCGTGCGCTCGACGCGCTCGTCGTGAATCACGACGAGTTGACCGTCGGCCGAGGCGCGCACGTCCAACTCCAACACATCGACGCCCAACTCCGAAGCGCGCTCGAAGGCATAGATGGTGTTCTCCGGCCACAGCCCCGCGCCGCCCCTGTGTGCGATGACCAGCGGCCGCCGCGCCTCACGCCTGAAAAACTCGCGCACCGGCGCTCGCCCCCCTTCAGACCATCGCGCGGCTGCGTAGAGCAACCCGGCCGCCACGACGACGCCAACGAGCGCCGCCTTCATCCTTCTGCTGCCGAGCCTTCTCCTCACGCGCGCATATTAGACGCGAAAAGACAGACGTTTGTCTAACCTGACGCTGGCCGCGCCTTCTGCCGCGACGAGGCGAACGAAAGAAGGAAGTCCTCCGCGCGTGCTTTCATCGATGAGAGACGTGCAGAGGACTTGTCCTTTGCTCTTAACTGTGACGACGAATGTTCGACGTGCGTCTCACCCGGCGCGTGCTTTGCGCGCATCGAGACGACGGAGGAGGTCTGCGAAGCGCGGGTCTGCGCGGATGTGGTCGAGGTGCGGGTCAACGCCGACGAAGGTGAAGCCGACGGCGTGCTCGCGCTCGGCCTCCGAGAGCCAGCGAAACGCGCCGTCCGAGTCGCCGAGAAGCGAGTGGACGACGGCAATCTCGTAGGCCGTCACCCATTGTTCATCGCGGCGCGCGAGCAGTTCGTCGAGGACGCGACGCGCCTCTTCGCGCCGTCCGGTGGCGGCCAGCACGTGCGCGCGTTTGGCGCGCGTCGTCGGCGTGTCTCCGGCGAAGACGCGCTCCTGCTCGAAGGCCTGAAGCGCCTCCGTGTGCATGCCCTTCATCTCGTAAGACCAGCGCAGGACGACGTTGGCGGCGACCGACCCGGCGTCGAGTTCGAGCGCGCGGCGACACTCGGCGATGGCCTCGTCGTAGCGGCGCGCGAGAAAGAGGACGTTCGCCAGCGCGGTCGCCATCACGGGCGAGCGCGGCATAATCTCGCGCGCGCGACGGATTTCGGCAACTGCCTCGTCGTGCCGTCCCATCGCCGAGAGGTTGAAGGCGTGCCAGCGACGAGCCACGCCGTTGTCGGGTTGAAGTTCGACGGCGCGGCGCAGTTCGCGCTCGGCCGCCTCGAAGTCCCGGTCGTAGTGGCAGAGGACGAAGCCGAGCGAGGCGTGCGCTTCGGCCAGATGGTCGTCGGCGGCGACGGCGCTCAACGCCGCACGACGCGCGTGCGCCCACGCGTCGCGCGGCGGCGGCTCGACGTACCAATTCAGCAACGCGTAACAGTCGGCCATCTCCGCCCACGCCAGCGCGAAACCGGGGTCGCGCTCGACGGCCATCTCCAGACGTTCGATAGCCTGACGCAGACCTTCGGGCGTGCGCCGCGTCGCGTAGTAACGACCGGCGACGTAGAGTTGACGAGCCTCTTCGTCGCCCGTCGGCGGCGAGGCCGGGTCTGAAGAGGCGGGGCGCGTGTGCGTCGCAGACGGCGCAGGCGTCGTCGTGGCAGCCACAGAGACGGTGGGCGAAGGCTCTTCGCGCTTTGCCTCTTCGACGCGCGGCGCAGGCGTCATCGTCGCAGCCGCAGCCGGGTTGCCGGTTTCGCGCAGGAGAGCCTGAAACCTGCGGTCGGAGCGCAGCGGGTCGAGTTGCGGTTCTGTGCCGAGCCAGACCACCCAGGGTTCTGTGGAAGCGACGCTCTGCGCGAGCAGTTCGAGCGCCTCGTCATGCTCGCCGAGTTGGAGATGGACGAGCGCACGATGATAAGAGGTGACATAGCGTGTGCTCGCCAACTCGTGCAAGCCTGCGAGCAGACGGCGCGCTTCATCGACGCGTCCGGCCTCAGCCTGCGCGGCGGCCAGCGCCGCGACTATCTGCGGCGTGTCGCCGCCGAGCGCCACGCCTTTGCGCGCCGCCTCGACCGCCTCTTCGTGCGCGCCCACGCGGCGCAGCGTCCAACTCTGCGCGAAGTAGGACGGGGCGTAGCGCGGGTCGTCGCGCATCAGGTTGCGCCCCACCTTGAGGCTCTCTTCGTAGCGGCGCGCCTGATAGAGACACCATTGCCGGTTGTAGGCGTTGAGCGGGTTGAGCGGGTCGAGTTCGCAGGCGCGACGAAGTTCTGCGTCCGCCTCGTCGAAGCGTCCTTCCATCGCATACTGCCCACCGAGCCAGACGCGCGCGATAGCGTAACTCGGATTTAATTCGACGGCGCGCAGGAGGAGCGCTTTCGTCGTCGTCCACTGCGTCCTGTGCGCGAGCAGTGCGAGGCCGAGCGCGGTGTGCGCCTCAGCCAGCGTGTCGTCCAACTCGACGGCGCGGCGTGCGGCCTCGCGCGCGGCGGCGAGACATTCGGCCGGGGGCGCGACGCCGAAGATGGCGAGCCAGCAGTAGTATTCGGCGACGGCCGCGTGCGCGGCGGCGTACTGCGGGTCGAGCGAGATGGCGCGATGGTAACAGGCGATGGCTTTGGCGAAGCCGTCTTCGGTGAGGCCGTTCCAGTGATAACGGCCGCGCATGTAGGCTTCGTAGGCTTCAACGTCGTCCGTGCCGCGCTTGGCTAGTTGGCGGCGCTCCTCGCCCGTCAACTGCGGGACGAGCGCGACGGCCACCTGCTCGGAGATGGAATCTTCAAGCTGCAACACGTCCGCCGATTTCTCGTCGAACTTGCCCGCCCAACGCGTCGCGCCTTCCTGCACGCTCAACAGTTGCGCCGTCACGCGGATGGAGTCGCCGGAGCGGCGGATGGTTCCGTCAACGACGTAATCGACGCCCATCTCGCGCCCGGCGGCGAGCGGGTCTGTGTCGCCGCCCCTGTAGCGCAGAACGCTGCTCGTCGGTCGGACGATGAAGCGGCGGACGTTGCTCAGGCGCGTAATCAGCGCATCGGCCAGACCGACGCCGAGATATTCGTCGCCCGTATGGTCGCCCGCCGTCGGGCCGAGCACTTTGAGCGGGAGGACGGCGACCGCCTTCTCGCCGGTGTGCGCGGCGGCGGCATCGCCCGTCCAGCGCTCGCCCGCCGCGCGCTCGCCGGACAACGCAGGAGCGGCGGCGGCGACGTGCGTCTGTTCGCGCGCGAGCATGGTCGCATCGCGGCAGTTGACGCGGCGCAGCAGTTCTTTGAAACGCGTGTGCGAGCGCAGCGCGTCGTAGCGCGGTTCCGTGCCGAGCCAGTTCGCCCACGCGTCGCCGAGCGAGGCGGCCTGTTCGAGTTGCGCGAGCGCCTCTTCGTGCTCGCCGAGCAATGCATGGATGCGCGCGAAGTGGCACGGCGAGACGTACTGCGAAACGGACAACTCGCGCAGGCGCAAGAGCGCGTCGCGTGCTTCTGCGGTGCGTCCGGCGGCGGCGTAAGCCTCGGCCAGTCCGGCGATGATAAATGCGCCGCCGCCTGAGAGTTCGAGCGCACGTTCGGCCTCCGCGATGGCCTCCGCGTGCAGCCCCTTCCGGCTCAGAGGGTAACTGAAACAGCAGCGCACATGACTGTCGCGCGGTTCGGACGCAACCAGCTTGCGATACTGAGCGATGGAGTCGTCATCACGGCGCGCTTGATAGAGCATCCAGCCGTAATGCTGCTGAAGGAAAGGCGTGAGCGGCTCGATGTCGAGCGCGTGCCGCGCTTCGGCGATGGCCTCGTCGAGACTCGCGTCCATGATTAAGCTGACGCTGCGCCACGCGCGCGCCAGAGCGTTGTGCGGGTTGAGTTCGAGCGCGCGGCGGACGTGGCGCTCGGTGGCCGTGCGGTCGTAGTCGTGCGTCAGCGCGATGAGGGCGAGCGTCGCGTGCGGGTCTGAGAGTTTGTCGTCGAGCGCGATGGCGCGTTCGGCGGCCTCGCGCGCGGCGGCCGTGCTCTCGGCCGGGGTGACGCTGCCGTAGCCGAAATTTCCGACCCACAGGTGATAGTCGGCGATGCCCGTGTAGGCGTCCGCGTAAGTGGGGTCGAGTTCGATGGCGCGACGGTAGAAGAAGAGCGACTTGGCGTAGCCTTCGGCCGTGAAAGTGTTCCAGTGATAGCGGCCGCGCAGGTAGGCCTCGAAGGCTTCCGGGTTGTTCGTGCCGCGCCGCGCCAGTTGCTCGCGCTCCTTGCCCGTCAACTGCGGGATGAGAGCTTCGGCCACCTGCTCGGAGATGACATCTTCGAGCGTCAGCACGTCCGTCGATTTTTCGTCGAAGCGTCCGGCCCAACGCGTCGCGCCTTCCTGCACGCTCAGCAGTTGCGCCGTCACGCGGATGGAGTCGCCGACCATCCTGACCGTCCCGTCGATGATGTAGTCAACCTCCAATTCATGACCGGCCGTGAGCGGGTTGACATCCTCGCCGCCGTAACGCAGGACGCTGTTGGTCGGCCGCACGAGCAGGCGATGGACGGCGCTCAGGCGCGCAATCAGCGCATCGGCCAGACCGACGCCGAGATACTCGTCGCCCGTGCTGCCCGCGTGCGAAGCGTTGATGACCTTGAGCGGGAGGACGGCAACCGACTTGCGCGCCGTCGCGCGTTCCGGTCGCGCGTCGTGGCGCGTTGCGGCAAAGTTGCTGAGGTTCGGATTGTTCGTGCGGCGCAGCAGTTCGTTCAGACGCGGGTCTGTGCGCAGCGCGTCAAACTGCGGGTCAACGCCGAGCCATGCGAGCCGCGCGTCGCTGATTGAGAGAGCGCGTTCGAGGTCGGCGAAAGCGCCGCTCTCGTCGCCGAGATAGAGGCGGAGCATCGCCAGCAGATACGGCGAGACATAGCGCGTCTCGCCCATCTGTTCAATCTCGGAGAGCAGCGCGCGCGCTTCGGCTTCGTGTCCGGCCGCCGCCTGCGCCGCGCCGAGCCAGAGCAGCGTGTAGGGACTTCTCCCCAACAGTTCCAGCCCGCGCGTTGCTGCCTCGACCGCCTCCTCGTGCCGCTCTGTGTGCGAGAGCACGACGCTCAAGAAAACGTGTCCCATGCCGTAGCGCGGTTCGTGTGCGACGAGTCCGCGCGCGGCCACAAGGCTCTCCTCGTAGCGGCGCGCATGGAAGTAGACCCAGCTCGGCGCGTGATGGACGATGGGCGTCACGGGGTCGAGTTCGACGGCGCGACGCGCCTGCGCCAGAGCTTCGTCGAAGCGTCCCGACAAGCCGAGGAAGTATGTGTACCAGAGGCGGCCGGTCGCGTAGTTGGGGCTTAACTCGATGGCGCGTCTGAGATAACGCTCGGCCATCTCCCAGTCGAAATCGTGGCAGAGCG
Organism: Pyrinomonadaceae bacterium; assembly: GCA_035942915.1. GTDB lineage: Bacteria > Acidobacteriota > Blastocatellia > Pyrinomonadales > Pyrinomonadaceae > DASZCR01. The sequence continues at coordinate 27,428 of DASZCR010000308.1, forward strand.
TGGCGAAGCCGAGCGCGGCGTAGGCTTCGGGCAGAGAGTCGTCGATGGAGACGGCTTTGAGCGCGGCCTCTTTGGCGGCCGCCGAAGTTTCGGCGAAGGGAAGGACGGCGTAGATGCCGAGCAGGTTGTAATAGTCGGCGATGCCTGCGTAAGCGAGCGCGTAGTCGGGCGCGTGCGCGACGGCGCGGTTGTAGTAGACGAGCGCGCGAGCGAAGCCCTCTTCGGTGAAGGTGTTCCAGTGATAACGGCCGCGCATGTAGGCTTCGTAGGCTTCGGCGTTGTCCGTGCCGCGCTTGGCGAGACGCACGCGCTCGCCGCCCGTCAACTGCGGAACGAGCGCCTCGGCCACCTGCTCGGAGATGACATCTTCGAGCGTCAGCACGTCCGTAAACTTCTCGTCGAACTGTCCAGCCCAGACGGCCGAACCGGCGCGCACGTCGAGCAGTTGCATGGTGACGCGAATGGAATCGCCCGCACGGCGGATGCGCCCGTCGAGGACGAAGGTGACGCCGAGGTCGCGTCCGGCCGAGAGCGGGTCTGTGTGCTCGCCGCCGTAACGCGCGACGCTGCTGGTCGGCCGCAGGACGAAGCGACGCAGCGCGCCGAGACGCGTAATCAGCGCGTCGGCCAGACCGAGGCCGAGATAGTCGTCGCCCGTGTCCTCTTCGCGGCGCGCATCAACTATCTTCAAGGGCAGGATGGCGATTGAGGTCTCTTCGTGCGACGACTCGGCGCGGGGCGCGGAGCGCAGCATGCGCGGCGCGGCGGCAAAGAAGGGGCGCGCCGCGACGGGGCGGCCTTCGAGACGAGAAGTGATGTCGTCGCGCATCTCCTCGACCGACAGGTAGCGACGCTCAGGCTCTTTCGAGAGCGCCTGCATGACGATGTTGTCGAGGTCGCCCGACAACTCGCGGCGCAGGCTCTCGGCCGTCGAGCCGCGACTGCGATAAGCGTAGTCGAGCGCACCGGACGCGCCGATGCGCTCGCGCGCCGCAGGCAGCAGCATGTCGTCGGCGCGCGTGATGACGGCGCTCGGCGGCTCCGGTTCTTCCTCGCAGATGACGCGCGTGATGTCGTGCTGCGCACGGTTGCGCAGGCGATAAGGGCGATGCCCGGTGAGCAACTCGTAGAGCAGCACGCCGAGGCTGTAGACATCCGTCGCGGGCGAGACGGGAAGCCCCTGCACCTGTTCGGGAGAAGCATACTCAGGCGTCATCAGACGCATGGCGGTAGCCGTCGGGTCGATGGTGATATCGACGGCCAACTCAGGATTCAACAGTTTGGCGATGCCGAAGTCGAGCAGCTTCGGCACGCCCTCGCTCGTGACGAGGATGTTCGACGGCTTGATGTCGCGGTGGATGACGAGGTTGCGATGCGCGTAGTGAACGGCGTCGCAGACGTGGCGGAAGAGTGCGAGGCGCTCCTGAATCGTCATCCGGCGCTCGTCGCAGTAGCGGTAGAGCGGGACGCCGTCGATGTACTCCATGACGAAGTAGGGCAGACCGTCATCGGTCGTGCCGCCGTCGAGGAGACGCGCGATGTATGGATGGTCGAGCGTGGCGAGAATCTGCCGCTCGTTGCGGAAGCGACGCAGGATGAAGTCCGTGTCCATCCCGCGCTTGATGAGTTTGATGGCAACGCGGCGTCGAAACTCGCTGTCGGCGCGCTCGGCCAGATAGACTGCGCCCATGCCGCCGCGCCCTATCTCGCGCACGATTTTGTACGCGCCGACGCGTCGTCCCATCGCCGGGTCGTCACTCTTGCCGTCGCCCGTCGGCGACTGCGCGACAGTCGAGGCGGCGGCCGCCAGCGGCGAAAAGCCGCCCGTCACGAAAGAGGTCGTGGCGAAGGCGGGCGACTCGATGAAGTCTCCGGCCTCGTCGTATTGCTCAATCAGCGCCTCGACCTGCGCGCGCAACTCTGCATCACCGGCACACGCCTCGACGATAAAATCGCGGCGCTCGCCTTCCGGCAAGTCAAGCGCCGTCTGAAACACTTCCTCAATCTGTCGCCAACGTTCGGGGGTCATAAAACTTAAGTGATAGGTGATAGGTGATGGGTGATAGGACAAGGGTGATAGGTGATAGGTGATGGGTGATAAGAGAAGACAGGATTTCTCCTATCACCCATCACCTATCACCTATCACTTATTACCCATCACTTATCACTGTCTCTGTACTTGTCCGAAAAGCCACGCCTTCGCCATGCGCCACTGGCGCTTGACGGTCGGGGCGCTGACGCCGAGCACCTCGGCCGTCTCCTCGACGGAGAGACCGCCGAAGAAACGCAGTTCGACGACGCGGCTCTTGACCGGGTCTAACTCGGCCAGTCGCGTGAGCGCCTCGTCGAGGGCGACGAGGTCTGCCGCGCGCTCGCCCGACACGTCGATGTTCTCGTCGAGCGAGAGTTTTTGGAACTCGCCGCCGCGTTTTTCCGCCTGTTGCGAGCGCGCGTGGTCAACGAGGATGCGGCGCATCATCTGCGCAGCGACGCCGAAAAAGTGCGCGCGGTTTTGCCAGCGCACCTGTGTCTGGTCAACGAGCCGGATGTAGGCCTCATGCACCAGCGCCGTCGGTTGCAGCGTGTGGTCTGAACGCTCGCGTCGCAGGTAGGAGGCGGCCAGCCGCCGCAACTCCGAATAGACGAGCGGCAGCAGGTCGTCTAGGACGGCGTTTTCGCCGTCGGTCAGACGGATAAGCAGCCTTGTAACTTCATGCTGCGAGGACGTGGTCAAAGGGGAACTCCAGACGAAAAACACGAGCAGACATTCATTCAAGAACGATTATAGACGACCGCCCCGCCTATATCAATTAACGCCCCTCCGAAGCCCCACGCCGCCGCTTTTTCCCAAAAAAAATCCGCCACCTCAAGCCCGCGTGATTCTTTTTTCTCTTTTTTTCCGCGTTAGTAGACGGAGGTGAAAAACGATGCAGCAACTCAAACAGATACGCGTGGTCAAGCGCGACGAAAAGCGGCGCGCACAACAGGAGGCGACGCTCGGCCGTCGCAAGGCCGCCGCTGCCGCCGAACGCGACGTGAAAGACGTGGTTTCGAGTTGGGTGAGCGAACACCGCCGCCGCTCCGAAGAGTTTCGACGCAACTACTCGACCCTCCTCAGCGAACTCGGCCTCTCGACCCCGCGCGGCGCACGCGCCGTTTAAACGACGCCCGGCACGCGCGCAAGTGCGCGCACGCTAACGCTTGAGCTTTTCGAGATACTGCTTGCGAAACTTCGAGACCTTCGGCGCGACGACCGCACGGCAGTAGGGCTGCTCAGGATTGCGTTCGAAGTAGTCGCGGTGATAATCCTCCGCCGGGTAGAACTCGCCCGCCTCCGTGACCTCCGTCACGATGGGGTCGTCCCACACACCGGCCTCGCTCAACTCCTTAATGACACGTTCGGCCGTCTCCTTCTGCGCGGGCGAATGGTAGAAGAGCGCCGAGCGGTACTGCGTGCCGATGTCTCCGCCCTGTCGGTTCAGAGTCGTCGGGTCGTGGATGGTGAAGAAGACGCGCAGCAGGTCTTCGTAGGAGACCTCACGGGGGTCGCACTCGACGCGGACGACCTCTGCGTGGCCGGTCGTGCCCGAACAGACCTCCCTGTAGGTCGGGTTCGCCGTGTGGCCGCCCGCATAACCCGACTCGACGCGGACGACGCCGCGCAACTCGTCGTAGACCGCTTCCAGACACCAGAAACACCCGCCCGCCAGCGTCGCCGTCTCATAACTCTGACTCATAAGCTCTCCTCCCTTGTCGCACAGGAAGTATAACCTGCGGCGGACGTGCGTTTCATCCCGGCGCAAACACTGTGCGCCAGCGTACAGACGCTTGTCCGCTATACTTTTATGAACTAATAGTGTTAAGCCATTTGTGTCCTGAACATCCAGACAGACAGAGGAGCGCGCGCTAAGCCGCAATCGTCATGGGAACCCACAAGAGCGCGCGTGCGCGCGTGCCTGCCTCCACCTATCGTTTACAGTTCAATGCCGGGTTCACCTTCGAGCAAGCCGCCGCGCTCGTCCCTTATCTCGACGAGTTGGGCATCTCCGACTGCTACTCGTCGCCCGTGCTGAAGGCGCGCGCCGGGAGTCTGCACGGCTACGACATCGTTGACCATGCGCGTCTCAATCCTGAAGTCGGGACGGAAGAGCAGTTCGTGCGCTTCGCGCAGGAGGCGCGGCGTCGCGGCATAGGTATTGTGATGGACGTGGTTCCGAACCACATGTGCATCGCAGGCTCGGACAATCGCTGGTGGCTCGACCTTCTGGAGAACGGCCCCGGCTCGCCCTACGCGCGCTTCTTCGACGTTGACTGGAATCCGCCCAACCCCGCGCTCAAGAACAAAGTGCTGCTGCCCATCCTCGGCGACCAGTACGGGCGCGTGCTGGAAAATCAGGAGATAAAAGTCAGCTACCGCGGCGGCGCGTTCTACGCCAACTACTACGA
>DASZCR010000309.1:0-11264 GCA_035942915.1 Pyrinomonadaceae bacterium
CCACCGCTGCTCTCAAAGAGACGCCCGCGCCGAAGACCACCACCGTCGAGAAGACGGCGACCGCTCCCGCGCCCGTCCCGCCTGTCGCCAAGAAGGACAAGGACAAAGAGAAGGACAAGCAGAAAGACTTCAAGACCTCGCCCGCCCTCTCCGCTCCAATCTCCGCGCCGGTCGCAGAGAAGACGACGGAAACTGCGAAGTCGCAGGCGAGCATCGCCGACAAAATTGCGGACAGAGAGGACGCCGATTCGACGCTGGTTACGGCCGCGCAGGAACCTGCGGCGACGACCACTGCCGTCGAGCCGCCTGCTGTGACTGTTGTCGCACCGCTACCCGCGTCCGAAGCGCCTGCCGAGCCGAAAAAGTCTCTGCTCGACGAACAGGTGACGAGCGAGATTACGCCCGTCGTTCCCGTCGATGCCGAGCGCGTGGAGGTCGAGATAAAGAGGCTGCTCGACGGTCAGGTTTACGACAAGACCGCGCTGGCGGGCGCCGACATGATGACGCGCCAGATGATTGCGGCCGAACTGTTGGCCGCGCTTGCCGGGCGCAACGCCGAGCGCAAGCAACGCGCGCGCACGGCCTTCGTCGAACAAGGCTTCTTCAACGAGACGGCCAACGACCTGCACTTCGCGGGCGCACCGGCCGAACGCGCGTCGGCCGCACGCTCGCTCGGACTGCTCGGCGACCGCGTCGCCACTTCGCATCTCATCGCTGCGCTCGCAGACCAGACAATGGAAGTGCGCCGCGCCTGCGTCGAGGCGCTCGCCGAGGTGCGCGACCCGAAAGCCGTCCCCGCACTCAAGTCGCTGCTCGAACGCGAGAAGGACTTGAAGGTCAAAGTTCCGCGCAAACTCATCCAGCGCGCCATCGAAGCCTGCGAGCGCGGCAGCGAAGAGACACTCACGCCGACCGCCACAGCCATCGCACCCGCCCCCTCCGAACCCATCGCCACCGAACCGGCCGCCACCGTAGAGACGGCGATTGAACCGACAGCGATTGAAACGGTCGCGGCTGAAACTACTGCGACTGAAACTATTGAAACTGAAACTACTGCGATTGAACCCTTCGCCGCAGAGGTCGCCACGCCAGAAGTCGCCACGCTTGAAGTCACGCCCGTCGAAGTTTCTCCTGCCGAGACGACTGTGTCGGCGGACGATGAGACGCCGACGCTCGTCGCGGATGAGACGCCGACGCTTGTGTCTGAGCCTGTCGTCAGTGAAGAGCCGTTGAGGGTTGTCGAGATTGAGCCGGTCGCGGCGTTTGAGCCTACGTCAGACGCGAACGTAGAGACGCCGACCGTCTTGACGCAAGCGCCTCTTGACATCGAACGCGCGGAAGTCGTGCCTGAGAGCGTGCCGGTCGAAGAAGAGGTCATCGACCTCAGGCTTGAGCCTGAAGCGCCGACGGTCGTCGCCGACGAGCCGGAGAGGGAAGTCGAAGACGCGACGCTTCCGCCGCGCGCCGCCGAACCCTCGACGCCGTTCTTCGCCGGTGAAACGCTCGCCGTCCCGACCGAAGAGCTCAACGCGTCGGCTGAGGAGTTGTCCACTCCGACCATCGCGCCGCCCGCCACCGAGTTCGAGACGCATCGTCAAGAGACTTTCGAGACGCATCGTGAAGAGGCTGTCGAGACGGTCTCGCACGTTGCACCGCTCGAAGGCTTCGAGACGACGCAAGTGCCAGACACTTCGCCTCGCGGAGAGTTCGACTGGATAGAGTTGGACGACCTCCATGCTCCTCCGACGCCTGCGCCGACGACAACGTCAGACGAGCCGCAGGAGATTGACCTCACCGAAGAGGTCTCGCGTGCGGGCTTCGAGCCGCAGCCGATAGCCGCCGAGGCTTCCGCCCCGCGCGAGGAGTTCAACGCTCCGCAGTCTTCGCCCGCGCTGAAGTGGGATGAGCCGACGGCCGAAGCTGTCGCGCCGACCGTCGAGACGGCCGAGACGAGCGAGGCGGCGACGCTCGAAGAAGACTTCTCCACCGTCCCGAAGGGCATCCAGCAGCGTCTCGCCAGCGAAGAGCCTGCCGAGCGCGCCATCGCCGTTAAAGAACTGGCTCGCCTCGGCGGCGGCGACGATGCCTTCCGCGAAATCTGCGCCGCCTTCGACGACCCCTCGCAGGACGTTCGTAGCGCCGCCGCGCGCACGCTCTACGAGATGCAGGACGACCGCGCCGAATCCTTCACGCGCGCTCTGCGTGAAGCGCCGCCGGAGCGCCGACGCCACATCGGCGGAGCCATCGCCTCGTCGGGTCTCGCCGTCGAAGCCATCGGTCAACTGACGGGTGCGAGCCGCGACAAGACCTACGAAGCTTTCTCCCTGCTCTTTTTGATGGCGAAGGCCGGAGAGGTGCAGCCGCTTGTGCGCGCCATCGAAGCGCATCCCGACAACGAGGTGCGCCTCGCCGTCGTCAAACTGCTCGCGCTCTCAGGACAGCGTGAGATTCTCCCGGCCTTCCGTCGCCTCGCAGTGCGCGGCAGCCTCCCGACAGAGGTGCGCTCGGCCGTCATGGAAGCCATCTACCAGATTAGCAGCAGCACCAACAACGCGCCTCACGACACCTCGACTCCGGTGTAGAACCTGCGCGGCGCACATCGGGAAACAAGTGATGAGGTCAGTCACACACAAGTTAATCGGTGCTCTGGTCATCTCGATACTGTGCTGTGTGAACACGGTTTTCGCCTGTGATTGTGCGTTGATTTCAACGGAGGATGCTGTCAACAAATCAGGCATGGTTTTCTCCGGCAAAGTCGTCGGCTTCGAGTACCGCAAAGGTATTCCGAATGAGTTTATGACGACGCAAGGGAAGGAGGACGCCAGCCAGACTGATTACGAAACTCTGGTTGTCAAAATTCAGGTCGAGCAATGGTGGAAGGGCGACGTGCCCGCAGAGGTCGTGCTGTTGACGAGCACCACGAAGAATGCCGACGGGACAATGAGCGTTTCAAGTTGCGATTATCACTTCCGGCAAGGCGAGAGCTATTTGATATTTGCCGTCGGGAAAGAGGACGCGTACCGGACGAGTGATTGTTTGAGAACGAAAAAGCTGGCGCAAGCTGAAGAAGAGTTGAAAATTCTGGGCGAAGGAAAAGAGCCTGTCGAAAAGAAAGACGAACCCGACAGGCCATAAAACAGTGGCGAGTGACAAGTGACAGGTGACGAGTTAGAATCTATTTTTAACTCGTCACCTGTCATTTTTTGCTCGTCACTGTTTTCTTATGCCTTTCAAACTTCGTTCCGAATTTCAACCACAGGGCGACCAGCCGCAGGCCATCGACTCGCTCGTGCGCAGCCTTTCGGAGGGCGCGAAAGACCAGGTGCTGCTCGGCATCACAGGCTCCGGCAAAACCTTCACCGTCGCCAGCGTCATCGAACGCACGCAGCGCCCGACGCTCGTCATTGCGCACAACAAGACGCTCGCCGCGCAACTCTATCAGGAGTTCAAGAGCTTCTTTCCCGAAAACGCGGTCGAGTACTTCGTCTCCTATTACGACTACTACCAGCCCGAAGCCTACGTCCCGGCCTCCGACACATACATCGAGAAGGAGGCCACCATCAACGACGAGATTGACCGCCTGCGCCTGTCGGCCACGCGCGCTCTGTTCGAGCGGCGCGATGTGGTGGTCGTCGCCTCCGTCTCCTGCATCTACGGTCTCGGCGACCCGGACGCTTATTACAACATGCTGCTCTTCGTCGAGCCGGGCATGCAGATGAAGCGCGAGGCGCTGCTCCAACGTCTCGTCGAGTTGCAGTACGAGCGCTCCGATATCGAGTTCGACCGGGGTTCTTTCCGCGTGCGCGGAGACACCGTCGAGGTCTATCCTTCCTATCAAGACCAGGCTTACCGCATTGAACTCTGGGGCGACGAGATAGACTCCATCTCGACCATCGACCCGCTGCTCGGCGAAGTCCTTGAGAAGCACACGACGCGTCTGCCGATTTATCCCAAGACGCATTACGTGATGCCGAAGACGACCATCAAGCGCGCCATCAAGACCATTCGTGAGGAGCTTGAGTGGTGGGAGCCGAAGCTGATTCAGGAAGGCAAACTCGTCGAGGCGCAGCGCCTTCACCAGCGCACCATGTACGACCTCGAAATGATTAAGGAGATGGGCTTCTGTCGCGGCATCGAAAACTATTCGCGCCACCTGACGGGCAAGCAACCGGGCGAGCCGCCGCCGACGCTGCTCGACTACCTGCCCTCGAACACGATGGTCGTGATTGACGAGTCGCACCAGACCGTCCCGCAAATTCGCGGCATGTTCAACGGCGACCAGTCGCGCAAGCGCACCCTCGTCGAATACGGATTCCGTCTGCCCTCGGCGATGGACAATCGCCCGCTCAACTTCGACGAATTCAACGCGCGTATCGGGCAGACCATCTACGTCTCGGCCACGCCCGGCCCTTACGAGTTGACGAAGTCGGGCGGCGAAGTCGTCGAACAGATTATTCGCCCGACGGGGTTGACCGACCCGGAAGTGGATGTGCGGCCGGTCAAGGGGCAGATTGACGACCTTCTGGAAGAGTGCCGCGTCAGAGCCGAGCGCAACGAGCGTGTGCTCGTCACGACGCTGACGAAGAAGATGGCCGAAGACCTCACAGAGTATTTCGCAGAGGTCGGCGTGCGCGTGCGTTATCTGCACTCGGACATCGAGACTTTGGAGCGCATCAAAATCCTGCGCGACCTGCGTCGCGGCGAGTTCGACGTGCTCGTCGGCATCAACCTCCTGCGCGAAGGTCTCGATTTACCGGAAGTCTCCCTCGTCGCCATCCTCGACGCGGACAAAGAGGGTTTTCTGCGCTCGGAGTCTTCGCTCATCCAGACCATCGGCCGCGCCGCGCGCAACGCCTCCGGCCGCGCGCTCCTCTACGCCGACAAAGTGACAGACTCGATGCGTCGCGCCATCGAAGAGACGAATCGCCGCCGCGCCATCCAGCAGGAGTACAACCGCGAGCATGGCATCACGCCGCAAACCATCATCAAGCCGGTTGAGGCGACGCTCGTCACCGCCTACGAGGCAGACTATTTCAAAGTCCCGCTCGACCTCGACTCCTTCGAGGAGTACACGCGCGAGCATCTGGACTCGACCATCGCGCGGCTCGAAGCCGAGATGCGCGCCGCCGCGCGCGCGATGGAGTTCGAGCGCGCCGCAGAGTTGCGAGACCGCATCAAGTACCTGCGCGAACGCGAACTACAGGTGAGATGAGATTGATTCATTGACGCACCGGCTCACACTTTAAATGAATCATTGAATCGATGAGCCGCCAAGTCGCTTCTTGCACATGGACATCGTTCTCGAAACAGAGCGCCTGCTGCTGCGGCGTTGGACGCCTGCCGACGCGCGCACGCTGTTCGCTTTTGCGAGCGACCCGGAAACGATGCGCTTCATCGGCGACGGGAGCGCATGGGTTGACATCGCCCGCGCGCATCAGTGGATTACGCGTCGCGTCGCCGATTACGAGACGGTCGGTTACAGTCCTTATGCAGTCGTCGAGCGCGCCAGCGGGCGCATCGTCGGCAGTTGCGGATTCACTTATGTCGCGGCGCTCTCCGAGATAGACCTCGGTTACGTCTTCGAGCGCGCGAGTTGGGGACGCGGCTACGCCACAGAGGCCGCGCGTGCCGTCCTCGCCTACGGCTTCGACCGTCTCGGATTTGAAGAGGTGACGGCCAACACCGTGCCCGAACATTACGCCTCGCGCCGCGTGCTCGAAAAAATCGGCTTCGAGTTTCGCGGTCTCCGTCGTTACGAAGGCGACGAGGAGGACTCCGCCTTTTACGTCGCGCGCAGAAGACCCGCGCACGTCCCGGCGCGTGCGCCTGAAGACAGCCCCGCACATGCTGACTAAATCCGCCCCCGACGAGATTCAGTCTTACCTGAGCGACGCCAGCAATCTGGCGGGCGGACATGCCGCGCGCGTCCGCATCCCGGAGACGACCGAAGATGTTGCCGCCGCGCTCGCCGAAGCGACGCGCGAGGGCACGCCCGTCACGGTCGCGGGCGCAGGCACAGGGATAGTCGGCGGGCGCGTACCCTTCGGCGGCGTCGTTCTTTCGACCGAGCGGCTGAACAAAATCGGAGAGATTACGAAGACGGCGCAGGGCGGGCGCGCGACGGCCGGAGCAGGCGTTGTGCTCGCAGACTTCCAGCGCGCCGTCCGCGCCGAACGACTTCTCTACCCGCCCGACCCGACCGAGTGGAGTTGCTTTCTCGGCGCGACGGTCGCAACCAACAGTTCGGGCGCGCGCACCTTCAAGTACGGGGCGACGAGAAAGTACGTGCGCCGCCTGCAAATTGCGCTCGCCACAGGCGACGTGCTCAACCTCGCGCGCGGCCAAATTCACGCCGACGCCGACGGACGTCTTCGCATCCCGCTCGCCTCCGGGCGCGAGATTAACGCGCGCCTTCCCACTTACACGATGCCGCAGACGCGCAAACACGCCGCCGGCTATCACGTCGCACCGCGCGCGGACGCCCTCGACCTCTTCATCGGCAGCGAAGGCACACTCGGCGTCGTCACCGAAGTCGAGGTCGAACTGCTGCCTCAACCCGAAGGCGTGTTGAGCGGCATTGCCTTCTTCGCGCGCGAGAGCGACCTGCTCGACTTCGTGCGAGAGGCGCGCGCCATCTCTCTACGCACGCGCGGCGAGGCGGCGGACGAGAACGGCGACCCGTCGCCGCGCAGCACGATAGACGCGCGCGCGCTTGAGTTCTTCGACGTGGAATCGCTCCACTTCCTGCGCGAGCGTTATCCGCTCGTCCCAGTCAAAGCGGCCGGGGCGCTCTTCTTCGAGCAGGAGACGACCGAAGCGACAGAGGACGCGCTCACAGCCGCGTGGCTCGCGCTCTTCGAGCGACACGGCGCGCTTCTGGATGATTCGTGGTTCGGCACCAACGAACACGACCGCGCCGAGATGCGACAGTTCCGCCACGCCCTGCCCTTGATGGTCAACGAGTGGCTCGCACGCCACCGTCAACGCAAGGTTTCGACCGACATGGCCGTTCCCGACGCGGAGTTTCCCGCCATGCTCGACTTCTATCGCACGACCTTGCGCGCGAGCCGTCTTCAACACGTCATCTTCGGCCACATCGGCGACAATCACGTCCACGTCAACGTCATGCCGCGCGACGCCGCCGAGCAGGCCGCCGCGCGCGACATCTACACCCGCTTCGTCGAGCGCGCCATCTCGGTCGGCGGAACCATCTCGGCCGAACACGGCGTAGGCAAACTCAAACGCGAATACCTCAGACTCCTCTACGGCGAGAAAGCCCTGCGCGAGATGGCCGCACTCAAACGCGCCTTCGACCCGGCCTGCATCCTCGGTCGCGGCAACATCTTCGCCGAAGAGCTGTTACAATAGTGATAGGTGATGGGTGATAGGTGATAAGAGAAATCAGGATTTCTCTTATCACCTATCACCCATCACCTATCACTGACTAATCACCCATCACTACTTTTATGTTCCGCTTCACCACCGCCGGAGAATCGCACGGGCGCGCGCTGGTCGCCGTCGTCGAGGGGTTGCCTGCGGGTCTCTTAGTCGAACCCGATTTCATCAACAGGGAACTTGAGCGGCGGCAGCAAGGTTACGGGCGCGGCGGGCGGATGAAGATTGAGCGCGACCGCGCGGAGATTCTTTCGGGCGTCCGTCACGGGCTGACGCTCGGCTCGCCCGTCGCGTTGACGATTGAGAACAAGGACTGGGCGAACTGGTCAGAGGTGATGTCGGTCGAGGCGCGTGAGGTCGAACCTGAGAAGGCGCGTCGCGTGAGTCGTCCGCGCCCCGGTCATGCAGACCTCGCGGGCGGTCAGAAGTTCGACGCGCGCGACCTGCGTGCGATTCTCGAAAGGGCTTCGGCACGCGAGACGGCGGCGCGCGTCGCCTGCGGCGCGCTGGCTAAACAACTGCTCGCCGCCTTTGGAGTTGAAATCAGGAGTCACGTCGTCCAACTCGGCGGCGTGCCCGATGCTCCGCTCGAAGTGGCGTGGGACACCATCGCCGCGATACCCGCAGATGCGCCCTTGCGCTGCGCCGACGCGGAGGCGCAGGCGCGTATGGTCGCGCTCATCGACACGGCACGACGCGAAGGCGACACGCTCGGCGGCGTCTTCGAGGTAGTCGCGCGCGGAGTCGTCGCAGGACTCGGCTCGCATACGTCTTGGGACGCAAAACTGGACGGGCGTCTGGCGCAAAGCCTGATGTCTGTTCCGGCCGTCAAGGCCGTGAGCATTGGCGCGGGCGTCGAGGCGGCGGCGCTGCCGGGTTCGCGCGTCCACGACGAGATTTCATACGACGAGGATGAGCGCCGTTTCCGTCGTCTATCGAATCGCGCGGGCGGCCTCGAAGGCGGCATCACGAACGGCGAGGAGTTGCGCGTGCGCGGATTCCTCAAACCCATCTCGACGCTCAGGCGTCCGCTCCGCTCGGTTGACATCGACACGAAGCAGGAACAGTCGGCGGCCTTCGAGCGTTCGGACACGACGGCCGTCCCGGCGGCGGGCGTCATCGGCGAAGCGATGGTCGCGCTCGTGCTGGCCTCCGCCATGCGCGAGAAGTTCGGTGGCGATAGCCTCGCAGAGATGCGCCGCAATTTCGACGCCTACTGCGAACAACTACGCGCCTACTAATCCTTTGAGGAAGACTGACTGATGGCAAACGAAAACGCGAAGCTGTTCGTGACGCACGAAGGCGGCGTCAAGCGCATCACCTTCAACCGGCCGGAGCGGCGCAACTCGATTGATTTCGAGATGTTCGCGCTGCTGCGCGAGGCCATCTCGGAGTCGGCCGACGACGAGAGCCGGGTCGTCATCCTGACGGGCGCGGGCGACAGCTTTTGCGCGGGCGCAGACCTTGCGGCCGCCTCCGGCGCAGACCTCGCCAGCTTCGACGTGACGGCGCACGTCCGCGAACAGATTAGCCCCGCTATCCTCGCCATGCGCGACCTCCCGAAACCCATCATCGCGCGCGTTCACGGCCATTGCGTCGGCATCGGCTTCAGCTACGCGCTCGCCTCTGACATCGTCATCGCTTCGGAGGCGGCCGTCTTCAGCCAGAGCTTCATACGCATCGGCCTTATGCCCGACGGCGGCAGCACATACTTCCTGCCGCGCCTTGTCGGCTACGCCAAGTCGTTCGAGTTGATGTCAACCGGCGCACAGTTGAGCGCCCAAGAGGCGCACGCGCTCGGCCTCGTCAACCACGTCGTCCCATTCACCGAACTCGACGCGACAGTAGACGCACTGGCCGCACAACTGGCCGCGCAACCACAGCCCGCGCTCTCGCGCATCAAAGCCGCACTCAACCGCGACACGCGCGCCGAACTGGCCGCCGCTCTCGACTTCGAGGCCGTCGGCCAGCACGACTGCTTCCACTCACCAGACTTCCACGAAGGCGTCACCGCCTTCATCCAAAAACGCAAACCCGTCTTCGGTAAAAAGTGATAGGACAAGAGTGATGGGTGATATGACAAGAGTGATAGGTGATGGGTGATAGGTGATAGGATAAAACCTGTCTTTGTCTTATCACCTATCACTTATCACCTATCACTTATCACCTATCACTTATCACCTATCACCTGTTCACTGGCCTGCGATGCGGCGGTAGCGTGCTTCGACGAGGGCGAAGAGGCCGTAGGCGATGAGGCCGATGGCGATGATGGCGAGGAGGAGCGTGCCGAAGGTCTGTCGCGGAAGCGTCTGGAGGACGCCGTCCAGCCCCTTGGCCTCCGATGGATTGAAGTGATAGGCAGCCTGCAAGAGAAACGAGCCGACGATGCAGAAGACGACGCCGCGCGCCGCGTAGCCGAACCGCCCGCTGAGCAGCGTCCAACGCTCGCGCCGGCTCATCTCGTGCAGCTTGATGCGCTTCATGAACTTCGCCTTGTAGCCCTTGTAGATTTGGTAGAGGCCGAAGATGATGACGCAGAGGCCGACGAAGCCGACGAGCAGGTAACCGAAGGGCAAGGTCATGAAGAGCCCTGACCATCTCTGAATCGTGTTGCCACGGTCGTCGCCGCTTGCATCGACGACGATGCGGACGGCCGAGAAGGCGAGTCCGGCGTAGACGAGGCCGCTGAAGAAATAGCCTGTCCGAATCGCCAGTCCCTTCGCGTCGCTGCCCTTGTTGTCGGCATCGGCCGCCGCCTGCACCCAACGCCAGAGGACGTAAGCGCCGAGTCCGGCCGCCACCACCGAGAGGATAATCTTGCCGAACGGCTGCAACTCTATCGTCCGCATCGCGCCGCGCGTGTCCGTCAGGTCGCCGCCCTCGCCGAAGTCTGCCAGCAGCGCCAGTATCCCGACGACGATGTAGACGACACCCTTCGCCGCGTAGCCGAAACGCGCGAGCCGCTCCATCCAGGGGTGTTCGGCCACCTCTTCGAGCGCCTCGCGCGCCCCTTCGCCAATCTCCTCGACGGCCGACTTCGCCTCTGTCATCTCAAACGCGCTCCCTCTCGTCCGCTTTTTACCCACCCGGTCAACATAGGGCAAAACGGCGCGCCCGTAAAGACCCGCGAGAGATGTCCGGCCGCCGCGTCGGGGCAACTCCTTAAAGCCTTTGGACTTCTAAGTTTGCGTACTGGCGTGAGCGTTTCATTTGGAGTAAAATCGTTTGGTCAGGATGGTTCCGGGCAAACGGGCGGCGAGGCGGCCGGGGGCGTCTCCGCAGCGTTTGCGAGAAGGACTGAGGGATGGCTTTACTGAAGATTGTGAAATACGGCGACCCCGTGCTTGAGACGCCGGGCGAGCACGTCACGGAGTTTGACGACCGTTTGAAGCGGCTCGTCAGCGACATGTTCGAGACGATGTACGAGGCGCGCGGCGTCGGTTTGGCCGCGCCGCAGGTCGGCGTCTCGCAGCGCCTCTTCGTGATGGACTGTTCGGGCGGACGCGACCCGGAAGCGCGCGTCGCGCTCATTAACCCGGTCGTCCTGAGCGTCGAGGGCGAGCAGGTGGGCGACGAAGGATGTCTCTCGTTTCCAGACATCTTTTTCCCCGTCAAGCGCAGTCTGCGGGCGGTCGTCCGCGCGCAGGACGTGAACGGCGAAGAGTTCGAGTACGACGGATTGGAACTGGAAGCGCGCTGCATGTTGCACGAAACAGACCACTGCGACGGCATCGTCTTCCTCGACCACACCACACCGCTCAAACGCGAACTGGTCAAACGCAAGATTAAGAAGATGGTCAAGGCCGGTCGCTGGGTGTAGTTGCGAAAGAGTCAAGACCGGAGAGAATTTCTGAACAGCCGCGTTCGCC
>DASZCR010000310.1:0-49212 GCA_035942915.1 Pyrinomonadaceae bacterium
TATCACGCCCCCTCTTCTTTGCGTCTCAGGCGCGGGTCGTCGCCGCCTGCGGCTCGGAGGTGCGGGAGACGGCTTCCATGTCGGCGCGCACCATCTCTTTGACCAACTCCTCGAAGGTGTAGACGGGTTGCCAGCCGAGCACCTTGTGCGCCTTCGACGAGTCGCCGATGAGGAGGTCGACTTCAGCCGGACGATAGAACTTCTCATCGACGATAACGAAGTCGCGGTAGTCGAGGCCGACTTCGGAGAAGGCGCGCTCGCAGAACTCGCGGACGGTGTGCGTCTCGCCGGTGGCGACGACGTAGTCATCAGGCTCCGGCTGTTGCAGCATCAGGTGCATGGCGCGAACGTAGTCTCCGGCGTGTCCCCAGTCGCGCTTGGCGTCGAGGTTGCCGAGACGCAGTTCCGTCGCCTTGCCCGCCTTGATGCGCGCGACGGTCGAAGTAATCTTGCGCGTCACGAACTCGAAGCCGCGACGCGGACTCTCGTGATTGAAGAGGATGCCGGAGGCGCAGAACATCCCGTAAGCCTCGCGGTAGTTGCGCGTCAGGTCGAAGCCTGCCACCTTGCTGATGCCGTAGGGCGAGCGCGGATGAAAGGGCGTCTCCTCCTTCTGCGGCACGTCGCGCACCTTGCCGAACATCTCGGACGAGCCTGCGAAGTAGAAGCGGCACGAGGGGCGCAGTTCGCGCAGGGCGGCGAGCATGTAATGCGTGCCGTTGATGTTCGTGTTCATCGTCGTGAAGCCGTCGGCGAAACTCTCGGCGACGAAACTCTGTGCGGCGAGGTGGTAGCACTCGTCGAAGTCGTGACGGCTGATGACGTGGAAGATGGAAGGATAGCTCTCAAGGCTCGCGGCGTGCAGGTGCAGGCGTTCGACGAGATGCGAGATGCGCGTAAAGCGTCGCTCCGGCTCTTCGAGCGCGACGCGGCGGACGAGTCCATGCACCTCGTATCCTTGTGCGAGAAGGTGCTCGGCCAGATAACTGCCGTCCTGCCCCGTGATGCCCGTGATTAAGGCTTTCTTACTCATGCGAGTTTTCCTTATGAAATGAAGATGTGCGAACGGCGCGGTCAGGCGCGGAAGAAGCGTCGGATGCACTCAACGACGTAGTGCTGCTGCTCGCCGCTCAACTCAGGATAAATCGGCAGCGCCAGCGTCTCGCGCGCCGCGCGCTCCGACTCCGGCAACTCGCCCTCACGATATCCGAGAGCGGAGAAACACTCCTGCAAGTGGAGCGGCACGGGATAGTAAATCTTCGTGCCGACGCCGCACTCGCGCAGGTGCGCGGCGAGCCGGTCGCGTCTGCCTTCGTGGACGCGCACGACGTACTGATGAAAGATGTGCGTCGCAGCGGGGCGCGTCGCGGGCGGCGTCAGGTCTTCGGTCAGCCCGGCCTCCTTGAAGAGACGCGTGTAGCGTTCGGCGCGTTCGCGGCGCGCGGCCGACCATGCGTCGAGGTGCGGCAGTTTGACGCGCAGAATGGCGGCCTGAATGGTGTCGAGACGACTGTTGAAGCCGACTTCGTCGTGGTGATATTCGGTCGCGCCGCCGTGAACGCGCAGACGCCGCAGGCGCGCGGCCAGACGCTCGTCGTTGGTCGTCAACATCCCCGCATCGCCCGCCGCTCCGAGGTTCTTCGTCGGGTAGAAGCTGAAGCAGCCGATGGCGCCCATCGAGCCAGCCTGTCGCCCCGCATCGGTCGCGCCGATGGCCTGCGCCGCATCTTCGACGACCGGCAGGCCATAGCGCGCCGCCACTTCGAGCAGCGGCGACATCTCCGCGCACTGTCCGTAGAGATGCACGGGCATGAGGACACGCGTCCTCTCCGTGATGGCCGATTCGACGAGCGCGGGGTTGAT
This sequence comes from Pyrinomonadaceae bacterium, assembly GCA_035942915.1. Classification (GTDB taxonomy): domain Bacteria; phylum Acidobacteriota; class Blastocatellia; order Pyrinomonadales; family Pyrinomonadaceae; genus DASZCR01. The sequence goes on from DASZCR010000310.1 coordinate 1,864, forward strand.
GTTGTAGGTCTGCGGGTCGATGTCAACGAAGCGCGGACGCGCGCCCGTGTGCGCGATGGAACCGGCGGTGGCGAAGAAGGTGAAGGGCGTGGTCAAGACCTCTTCGCCCGCTTTGAGGTCGAGCGCCTTGAGGGCGAGCAGCAGGGCGTCGGAGCCGGAAGCGCAGCCGACGGCGTAGCGCGCGCCCGTGTAGCGCGCGAGTTCCTCTTCGAGCAGTCCGACCTCGCGGCCGAGGATGAACTGCTGCGAATCGAGCACGCCTTCGACGGCCGCGCGCAACTCTGCGCGCAGCGCCTCGTGCTGCGCTCGCAGGTCGAGCAGCGGAACACGCATTTCGGGGGAAGTTCCGGTCGTCATCAATCTCAGTCCGTCTTTCGTGCGCGCAGTGCAGACACGAGTGGAGGGATGAGGAACCGCCCTCTCGGCGGACGAGCATCCTCATCCCTCTCGGTTGTCATCCGCGTCGGAGTGCTGCTCTTAGACGCCGCGTCCGCGTCCTCCTGCGCCTGCCGTCTCCGCGCCTTCGGGCGCTTCCGCGCCGTCGTCCTCGCCGGAGTAGTAACCGGAGTAGTAGCCGGAGTAATAGTAGTAATCATTCGCTTGCGGCTTGAGGTTGTTGAGCACGATGCCGAAGATGTGCGCGCCCACGTCGAGCAGTTGTTGCTTGGCGCGGCGGACGATGGCGCGCGAACTGCGACCGCCGTGAACGACCAGCATCACGCCGTCAACCATCGTCGAGAGAATCGACGCGTCGGTGAACGAGATAGCGGGCGGCGAGTCGATGATGATGTGCTGGAAGCGCTCGCCGAGGACGTAGAGCAGCTTGCGCATCTCTTCGGAGCCGAGCAGTTCGGCGGCGTTCGGCGGAATCGAGCCTGAAGTTATGACCTTGAGATTCGGCAACTTGTCGTAGGTCTGAATCAGGTCGTCGACGTTGGGCGCGCCTGAGAGGTAGTTCGTCACGCCGCGCATGTTCGGCATCCCGAAGTGCGTGTGAATGCGCGGGCGGCGCAGGTCGCAGTCGAGCAGGAGGACTTCCGCGCCCGTCTGCGCGAGCATCGTCGCAATGTTGACGGCCGTCGTCGTCTTACCCTCGGAAGGCTGGCTCGAAGTGACGAGGACGGTGCGCGGCGGCTGACCGGCCGAGGAGAGCAGCAGCGACGTGCGCAGGTGTCTGTAGGCTTCGGCGACGGGCGAGCGCACGTCCTCGATGAGCGCGAGCGCCGTCGCTTCGCCGGGCACGGGCAGCGGCGCAGAGCGCGAGCGCAGCAGTCCGCGTTCGGCGCGCGGAGCAGGGATGAGCGCCAGCGTCGGCAGGTGGATGTGACGGTCAACATCTTCGACCGACTTCAGCGTGTCGTCGAGATAGTCGAGCAGGAAGGCCAGACCGATGCCTGCGCCGAGCGAGAGCAGCAGCGCGATAAGGACGTTGCGTAGGCGCGCCGGGCCGATGGGGCCGGCCGGGACGCGCGCCTCCTCGATGTGCGTGACGTTGTCGGCGCGGTCTTTGCCCGTGACGATTAGTTCGCGCTGGCGCTGTAGGTAGGTCTGAAGGTTCTGCCGGTCGGTCTCGATGGTCTGGTCGAGGTCTGTGAGGCCGGTTTCGGCGATGCTCTGCGCGTTGGCGGCGGCGTACTCGTGGCTGTAGGAGCCGCTCAACTCGCGCTCCTTCTTCTGCGCAGACTCGTAGCGATTCTTGAGCGTGGCGACGATGTCGCGCGGCGCTCTGTCGAGTTCGGCCTTGAGTTGCTCAATCTGCCGGTCAATCTTCTTGACCTCCGGCCATTCGGGCGTGTAGAGCACGGAGAGTTCCGTGCGCCGTTGCTGCAAGCCTTCAATCTTCTCGCGGATGCGCTGGACGGCCTTGTTGTCCTGCACCTCAGGAATCGACCACACGTCGCCGCTGCGCAAGGCGTTGTCGGCCGCGCGATAGAGAGACTCGGCCGCTTTGCGCTCGGCCTCTGCCTGCTGCAACTGCGTGCTGTAAGTGCTCAGGCGCATGGCCGTGAAGTCCTGCCCCTGCTTCGAGCCGAGCGGGAGACGATTGCTCTGGCGGTAGGCGAGGCGCTTGGCTTCGTTCTCGCGGATGCGCGTCTGCAATTCGACAATCTGACGCGCCAAGGTCTCCTGCGCCTCTTCCGAGCCTTGCGTCTCGCGCCGGATATCGTTCTCGCGGAAGATGATGGCGAGCGCGTTGGCGACGTTGGCGGCAATCTGCGGGTCTGTGTGGCGGAAGCGGATGGTGACGAGGTTCGTCCGCTCGACGGGCGCGACCGTCAGGTTCTCGCGCAGCACGTTCTCGTAAGGCTCAAGACGGCGCAACTGTTCGGGCGTCAGCGACTCGGTCGTCGTCACGTCGAGGTCGTTGGCGACCGGGACGCCCGCCGCCTGCTGCTGCTGCGAGTTGGCGGCGGGCGTCTGCTCACGCGAGATGACGCGGCGCAGCGAGGCGAGAAGCCCCGTACGGTTCTGGCCGCCGAGGAAAGACGGGTTGTTTTGCAGGTCGAGACGCATGATGACCTGTCGCGCCAGTTGCTGCGTCTCAAGCAGTTTGAGTTGCGTGTTCCAGTAGTTGGCGTCCGTGCCGCCGCGTATCACGAGGTCGCCCTGCCGCCCGGTCGAGAGCACGCTCCGGCTCTTCTGCTCAATCTGAATGGTCGTCTCGGCCTGATAGATGGAGGGCTGACGATACATGTGAATGGCGACGAGCGAGGTGACGACGACAATCAGGCTCAGTATCAGCCACTTGCGCTTGAGCACGATGGCGAGGTAGTCGCGCAGGTGCGTCGTGTCCTGACCGGCTGAGGCGAGGGGGACGACCGGCTGCGAGAGGTCGCGCAAGGGACGATTGAGCGGTTCGGGAGGCGAGAGCGGAAGCAGACGATTATCTTGTGACATCATAATTCTTACTTACTGACTAGCATTTACTTTCGCGGTCTGATTGCCGTGCAAAACCGGCCTACGGGAAGCGTCCACACAGTAACCGCAGCATGATAACAGAGTGGCGCGCAGTGGCAAGCCGCGCGGCCACAAAAAGAGGGGGAAAATGCCCTTCGGCGGGAACGAAAATTTCGGCCTGACGCGCCCGGATTTCGGCCTTACCCGTCGCGTTCGCCCGCCGTGCGCGCGGCGAAGCGTCCGAGGGCGTCGCGCCAGTCGGGCATCCGAGCAAGCCCTATCGCCTCCGAAAGCAGACACCGCAGACGAGAGTTACGCGGGCGCGGCGCGGGTCGCTTGAGAGCATCCATCGAGACCTCTTCGACTTCGGCCGCGAGACCTGCGACGCGCAGAGCCTCACGCGCGAAACCCGCGAAAGTCGTTCCCTCGCCAGCGTTGACGACGTGATAGATGCCCGGCAAATCCCGCTCGGCCAACTCTCTGAGACGCTCCGCCAGGTCTTCGGCGTAGGTCGGCGCGCCGTAGGCGTCCGAGATGGCTTTAAGACGCTCTCCGCGCCGCGCGCGTTCGATGACGGTGGCTAAAAAGTTGCGCCCGCCAGCGCCGTAAATCCAGCCCGTGCGGACGATGACCGTGCGCGCCGAGGCCGCCTGCGCCAGACGCTCGCCCTGCAACTTGGCCTTGCCGTAGATGCTCGCCGGGTGCGGGTCGTCGCGCTGCGTGTAGAAGCCCGCCTTCTCGCCGTCAAAGACGTAATCGGTCGAGACGGTGACGAAGCCTGCGCCCGTGCGTCGGCTGGCCGAGGCCAACAACTCGACGCCGCGCGCGTTCACCTCGTAAGCGCGCTGTGGGTCTAATTCGCAGCCGTCAACGTCCGTCCACGCCGCGCAGTTGATGACGCTGTCGGGACGCGCTTCGTCAAGCGCAACGGCGACGGCGCGCTCGTCCGTGATGTCTAAAGCCTGATGGTCGAAGTCGGCCACCTCGTCGCCCAGACTGCGGCAATGGCGAACCAGAGCGCGCCCAAGCATCCCCCCTGCTCCGATAACCGCAACCTTCAACGCGTGCCGACCTCCGTGCCGTACTGGCGCGCGTAGTAGTCTCGATACTCGCCGCTGCGCGCGCGCCTAATCCACTCGCCGTTGTCGGCGTACCAGCGGATGGTTTTGGCAAGCCCCGTCTCCCAAGTCTCGCGCGGTTGCCAGCCCAGTTCGCGCTCGACCTTCGTCGGGTCGATGGCGTAGCGGCGGTCGTGGCCGGGACGGTCTTTGACGAAGCGGATGAGCGTGCGCGGCTTGCCGAGTGCGTCGAGGACGGATTCGGCGACCTCTATGTTGCGCCGCTCGTTGCGCGCGCCGATGTTGTAAGACTCGCCCGCGCGGCCGCGCTCAAGCGCCGCCAGCACGGCTCGACAGTGGTCTTCGACGTAGACCCAATCGCGGACGTTGCGCCCGTCGCCATAGACCGGGATGCTCTCGTCCTGCATCGCGTTCGAGAGCATCAGGGGCAGAAATTTTTCGGGGAACTGGCGCGGCCCGTAGTTGTTGCCACAGCGCGTGATGACGGTGTCGAGGCCGAAGGTCTTGTGCGCGGCGCGGACGAGATGCTCGGCCGCCGCCTTCGAGGCCGCGTAAGGATTGTTTGGCGCGAGCGGCGAACTTTCCGTGAAGAAGGCCGACTCGTCGTTGTCCGGGAGACTCCCCATCACTTCGTCGGTCGAGACTTGCAGGAAGCGAGCGATTCCGCGTTCGCGCGCCGCGTCGAGCAGAACTTGCGTGCCGAGCACGTTCGTGCGCAGGAACTCGTCGGCGCGCGCGATGCTGCGGTCAACGTGCGACTCGGCGGCGAAGTTGATTATCGCCTCCGTGTCGCTGTCGAGCGCGGCCAGAACGGCCTCGCGGTCGCAAATGTCGCCGCGCACGAAGCGGTGTCGGCTCTCGTCCAGACCCGTCAGGTTGTCGAGGTTTCCGGCGTAGGTGAGCGCGTCGAAGTTGACGACGCGGCAGTCGGGCAGTTCTTCGAGCGCCAGTCTGACGAAGGCCGAGCCGATGAAGCCTGCTCCGCCCGTAACGAACAATTTACGCATCATTAATCTTTCGTCCGAAACTCCTCTGCACAGCAGACGGGTGCGCGGTCGCAAGGAATTCACAGCAACCGTGCCGTGCCATTAAGCGGTTTGTCGCGCCAAATCGCCGAAGTGTATGTGCTCGGCCGAAGCAGTGTCAAGAATAGGGTTGCGGCTTCAAGCACGCGTCGGCCTCACCCGTCCGGCAATAATCGCTCATCAATTGACGTTGACATGCCGCCGGAATTGGTATAAAAGCTTGCACGCTTTTTCGTTGGACAGGCAGGGACGCACACGCCCGAACCGTCCCGGAGGCCATTACAGATAAAGCCTGCGTAGTACCTCGCGTCAGTTTTTGTCACCCGTTCGGCTCGCCGAGCGCCGGCAAGGAAATCCAACACCATCCACCCAATTTATAGGAGACTCACCACCATGAGTAAAGGTCGCTTCGCCTTAAACATCTTCGCTACCACGCTTTTCCTTCTAGCACTCACTACCATTGCCAACGCGCAGGCTACACGCACTTGGGTTTCGGGCGTCGGCGACGACGTCAACCCGTGCAGCCGCACCGCCCCCTGCAAGACTTTCGCCGGTGCCATCTCGAAGACGGCCGCAGGCGGCGAGATTGATTGCCTCGACCCGGGCGGCTTCGGCACCCTGACGGCCACCAAGAGCATCACGGTTGACGGCACGACGGGTCAGGGCTTCGGCTCGGCGCTCGCCGCCGGGACGACCGGCTTCACCATCAACGACAGCTTGACGGCCACGCCGGGCACCATCATCGTTCGCCTCCGCAACCTCTCAATCAACGGCGCAGGCACCGGCACCATCGGCATCAACTTCGTCTCCGGCAAGGCAGTCGAAGTCGAGAACTGCCGCATCTTCCAGTTCCAGGGCGGCACGGGCGACGGCATCCGCGTGGCTAACACGGCGGGCAACGTCCAGTTGGTTGTGCGCGACACGACCATCAGCGACTGCCTCAACGACGGCATCGACCTTGCGCCGGCCAACGCGGCGGGCGTCTCCGCGACGCTCGACGCCGACAGCATCAACATTTACAGAACCGGCAACGGCGTGACGATGCAGACCGGCACGACGCGCGCCACCATCAACCGCTCCAACATCACGCTCGCCGCCGGCCCCGGCAACGGCATCAACCTTGCCAGTGGCTCGCCCATCGCGCACATCGACCACTCGAACCTGAGCCACAACGTGAAGGGCATCAACGTCGTCGTCGGCACGGCCAACATCGGCGACACCTACATCACCAACTGCACGACGAGCATGAGCGGCAACGTCCACTCGTGGAGCGACAACAAGATTCTTGACAACGGCACGAACACCCTGCCGACGCAAGACCTGACCAAGCACTAAACACCGGTACGCTCCGCCTGTCACAAGTCTCCCCTCCGCGTTGTCTTCCGAACCTGAAGACGACGCGGAGGGGAGACTTCTTTTGGCCGTCCGTGTGGGGCGCTGCTCGCTTGACGCGCCTTGTGAGGCGCGGCTAGACTAACGGTTCTTTTGGGGAAGCCTGCTTCAGCTAATCTTAATTAAAGTATCTGATAGAAACTCCGGGTCGAGCCGTTTTCAGCATCTTATTTCGAGTCGGCGCGCGCACATTACGTTTTCAATGAGTTTGGCAAGCAAGGAAAGTATGAGCGGATTGGACGAAGCTTCTCAGGCACAGAGCGCGCCTGTCGCACCCATACTCCCGACAACCCACTCCCTCCCCGAACAACCACTCGTCATCATCGAGCCGCGCCGTTCGTGGCTGTCTGTGAACTTGCGCGAACTGTGGGCTTACAGGGAACTGCTCTACTTCCTGACGTGGCGCGACGTAAAGGTGCGCTACAAGCAGGCGGCCTTCGGGGCGGCGTGGGCTATCTTGCAGCCGCTCTTCCTGATGCTCATCTTCACCCTCTTCTATGGCCGTCTGGCGGGCATCGACACGGGCGCTGTTCCCTATCCGCTGTTCGCCTACTCAGGGCTTGTGCTCTGGACGTTCTTCGCCAGCGCCGTGACGAACAGCAGCAACAGTCTGGTGGGCAACGCCAACTTAATCTCGAAAGTCTATTTCCCGCGCATGATTGTTCCGGCGGCGGCCGTCTGCGCCTGCGTCGTCGATTTCGTGCTCGCCTTCCTGCTGCTCGTCGTCCTGATGTTCTATTACGGAGTCGCGCCGACCGAGAGCCTCTTGATGCTGCCCGTGCTCGTCGTGTTGACGACTCTGTTTGCGCTCGGCGTTGGCACGTGGTTGTCGGCGCTCAATGTGAAATACCGCGACATACGATTTGCGCTGCCCTTCATCGTCCAGCTTTGGCTGTTCGTCTCCTCCGTCATCGTGCCTTCGACGGTCGTGCCGGAGAAGTGGCGGTGGCTGCTGGCCTTCAACCCGATGTCGAGTTTCGTCGAAGGCTTCCGCGCGGCGCTCTTCGGCGACGCGTTCGACCGACGCGCGCTCGTCGTCGCCTCCGTCATCATGCTCGCTGTCCTGCTCTATTCCGCGCTCGTATTCCGGCGCATGGAGCGGGACTTCGCCGATCTCATCTGAAACGCTGATGAAGCCAATCATCAATGTCAGGGACTTGCGCAAACGCTACCGCCTCGGCGCGCGCGAGGCTTCCTACAAGACTCTGCGCGAGACGCTTGCAGGGGTGTTGCGCGCGCCGCTCCGACGCGCCAACGGCGGCGCCCCTTCGGCGCGGATGCTGTGGGCGCTCGACGGCGTCAGTTTTGAAGTCGCGCCCGGCGAGGTCGTCGGCGTCATCGGCCGCAATGGGGCGGGGAAGTCGACGCTGCTGAAGATTCTGACGCGCATCACCGAACCGACCGAAGGGCGCGTCGAACTCTATGGCCGCGTCGGTAGTCTGCTCGAAGTCGGGACGGGCTTTCACCCGGAGTTGTCAGGCCGGGAGAACATCTACCTGAATGGCGCTATCCTCGGCATGCAGCGCGCCGAGATTGAGGGCAAGTTCGACGAGATAGTCTCCTTCGCCGAACTCGAAAAATTTCTTGACACCCCCGTCAAGCGTTACTCAAGCGGGATGTATATGCGTCTTGCCTTCGCCGTCGCCGCGCACCTCGAACCCGAGATTCTGCTCGTCGACGAGGTGCTCGCCGTCGGCGACGCGGCCTTCCAGAAAAAGTGTCTGATGAAGATGGGAGGCATCGCTCAAGAGGGGCGCACGGTGCTGTTCGTGAGCCACAATTTCGAGGCCGTCAAGTCGCTCTGCACGCGTTGCCTGCTGCTCGACCGGGGGCGCATCGTGATGGACGGCGAGCCGGAAGCGGCCATCGAAGCATCGCTGGCACGTCTGCGCGAGGAGACCTCTGCGACGACCTTCAAGCTTCAGCCGATACGCAACGCCCCAGACGTGCCTCAGCCCGTCTCGGTCGAAGTGGCGGCGGCGGGCAAACTCGCCGGAGAGATGATTACCTTCGAGGACGAAATCGTCGTCACTCTCAGCCTCGACGCTCCCGTCGGCGAGCATCACACCTTCGCCTTTCAGGTGATGACGAGCACCGGCCTCACCGTTTTCAATTCATTCTTCCGCGACCATCCGGAGAACCCGCCGCTCCGACCGGGCGAGAGCCGGCGTGTCTCGGTCAGAGTGCCACGAATGTTTTTGCCGGGCGGCGTCTATGAGGCGGTCTTCGCCTACATGCTGCCGAACGCGGAGTTGTTCTGGCTGACGCGAGAGACTTGGTTCGAGCTTCACGAAATCAAGAGCTACCGCAATGAGGGGCTTAACGTGAAACGGACAGGGCTGGTCTCCATCATCTTGCCGTGGGGAGTTGATTAAATGATTCCATCTCTTTTGCGCTCGCTGCGCGGCAGCGGCAAGCCGCCAGCGATACCCGGAGCTTCGCTGCAATGGGTCGAGGTTTCGGGCGGGCCGCTCAAAGGCCACCAGCTCTACATTGACCCGGAAGTTCCCACGTGGCGCAAGATGGTCGAAGGACTCTACGAGCCTTTCATCTTCGAGGCACTTGGCGGCGACGGTGGCTACGAGTCGCAGACGGTCTGGGACGTGGGCGCGCACATGGGCTACCACGCGCTCTCCTTCGCCGCGCTGGTCGGCCCCGGCGGCCGCGTTGTGACCTTCGAGCCGAACCCTTTCAACTGCGACCGTGTGAGGAAAAACCTCTCGCGCAACCCGGACCTTGACGCGCGCGTCACGCTCATCACGGAGGCGCTCTCGAATCAGGACGGCGAGACCACCTTCAACCTGAGCCGGAACGTCGACAGCGGCCACAGTTCCGGCAGCCACATGGGCGAAGCCCTAGCTCCGGAAGACCCTTCGGTCTACGAGAGATTCGAGAAGATTAAGGTCAAGACGGCGCGAGCCGACACGTTATGGCGCGAGGGGCGCGTGCCACCGCCCACGCTCATCAAGATGGATGTCGAAGGGGCGGAGTTTCTCGTGTTAGAGGGCGCCGTCGGGATACTGTCGGAGTTGCGCCCGACGCTGCTCATCGAGGTGCATCACATCGTCACGATGTTCCAGACGCAGAAACTCCTCGCGGATTTGGGCTACGCCCTCACCATTGCGGACGAGCACGCAAGCTCGCCCTCGCGCTGCCACGTTCTGGCGAGGCCGAGGTAGGAGAGGGCGCAGTGCGGATTCTATTCGTCGCAATGGCTAACAGCATTCACACCGCTCGCTGGATTGGTCAGTTGAGCGGTCAAGGGTGGGACGTGCATCTGTTCCCCGTTGAGGACATGGGCGTGCATACGCAGCTCCAAGGCGTGAAGGTGCATGAGTTCTTAACGCCTCCCCAGTCCGGGCTTCACCCAAGCGTGCGCGTCGTCGGCGCGTGGCCTTTCACGAGAGGCTCGTATCTGGCTAAACGCATCGCCGGTAAGCTCGCGCCGACGCGCGTTGAGCGCACGCGGAGGCTGGCTCGCACGATCCGCGACCTCCGGCCTGACATCGTCCACTCTCTGGAGATACAACACGCCGGCTACCTGACGCACGGCGCGCGCGCGCACTTCGCCGAGGGCGAGTTCCCGACGTGGGCCGTCACCAACTGGGGCAGCGACATCTTTATGTTCGGGCGGCTTGCTGAGCACGTCGAGCGCATCAAGGCCGTGATGGAGGCGTGCGACTACTATCACTGTGAGTGCCACCGCGACGTAAAGCTGGCGCGCGAGTTCGGGTTCAAGGGCGAAGTGCTGCCGGTGTGCCCCGTCGCTGGCGGCTTCGATGTCGAACGGATGCGGCAACTGCGGCAGCCCGGCCCCACTTCCGGGCGGCGCGTCGTCGCCCTCAAAGGCTATCAGAACTGGGCCGGGCGCGCGCTGGTCGGATTGCGCGCTCTGGAATTGTGCGCCGACGTGCTCGAAGGCTACACAGTGGCGGTGCATCTGCCAAGCCCGGAGGTCAGACTCGCCGCCGAACTGCTCGGCCACGCCACCGGCATCCGCTTTGAGCTGGAGCGGCAGGGCTGGACGCGCGATGACGTGCTGCGCATGCACGGCCGCGCACGCGTCTCCATCGGGCTTAGCATCAGCGATGCCATCAGCACGTCGCTGCTGGAAGCGATGATTATGGGGGCCTTCCCCGTGCAGTCGGATACGGGCTGCGGCGACGAGTGGGTCAGGAACGGGGAGAACGGCCTGCTCGTCCATCCCGAAGCGCCAGAGATGGTGGCCGCCGCTCTTCGCCGGGCGCTGCTCGACGATGCGTTGGTCGACGGCGCAGCCGAAATCAACGCCCGCATTGCGACCGAACGCCTCGAACGGACGCTCATCGAGCCGCAGGCTATCGCAATGTACAAAAAAATGGCCGCCAGCCCCCGCCGCCGGGACAAGGCAGCGGCCGCCGTCTCCTGAAGGCGCGCGCCGCGACGGGGGAAGCGGCCACTTGCGCCGCGCGTGCGCGGGATTATCTCAAAGAAGACTTGCGAGATTTATGTCTGACTTAACAGCCATCTTATTGTGCGGTGGAAAGGGCGAACGGCTCAAGCCGTTCACGGAAACCTTGCCGAAGCCGCTCGTGCCGCTCAAGGGGCGGCCACTGTTGTCTCACCTGCTGCGTTACCTCGCGGCCTCCGGCATCACGCGGTTCGTCATCTGCGTCGGTCACAAGGCGGAGGTCATCACGCAGTTCGCCGAAGAACAGAGAGAACCGGGTTGGGAATTGACCTGCGTCAACTCAGGCGACGCGAGCATGACGGATCGTCTGCTGGACGCGCGCGCGCACGTTTCGGGGCGCGCTCTCGTCTGCTACGGCGACACGCTGGCGAACATTGACGTGGCGGAGCTGCTGAAGAGTCACGTCGCCAACGATGCCCTCGCGACCCTCACGACCTACCCGCTGCACAGCCCTTTCGGCATTGTTTACTTCGGCGACTCGAAGCGCGTCTCGGCGTTTGCCGAAAAGCCGGTGCTCCCCTACTGGATTAACATCGGGTTCATCATGTGCGAGCCGGCCGCCTTCGACTTCATCAAACCCGGCTCGGACATGCCCGAATTTCTCTCGGCGCTGGCCGAGGCCGGCGTGCTCTACACGCACCACCACACGGGCAAACACCTGACCGTTAACACCGAAAAAGACAGGGCTATCGCAGAGGTTGAGGTGGTGGAATTCTTTACCCACATGGACGAACAGAGAATATGAAACAAAAGCGTGTTTTAGTGACCGGCGGTTCCGGCTTCATCGGCTCTCACCTCGTACACCGCCTGCTCTCGGATGGCGCCCACGTGGCCGTCACGGTGCGCTACGGCAACGTCATGAAGAACGAGCGCCTGCGCGACTGCTGGGACGACATTACCGTCATCGAAGCCGACCTGCGTAATCGCGGCGCGCTCGCCTGCATTCTCGACTTCGAGCCGGAGGTCGTCTTCCACCTCGCCGCCTACAACCACGTCGGACAGAGCTTCGTGCAGGTCGAGGAGTGTTTCGACGTGAATGCCAAAGGCACGGCCAACCTGCTCGACACCTGCACCGGCGTGGAGCGCTTCGTCTACATGTCTACCTCCGAGGTCTACGGCCACCAGACGGAAGTGCCCTTCGTCGAGACGATGTGTCCGGAGCCGATCTCGCCCTATGCCATCACGAAGTACACGGGCGAACTCTACTGTCGCATGAAGCAGCGCATCGGCGGAGACACGTCGGTCGTCATTCTCCGGCCCTTCAACACCTTCGGCCCGTATCAAAGCGCGAAGGCCGTAATCCCCGAACTCATCATCAACTGCCTGCGCGGCAACCCCATCCAGACGACGAAGGGCGAGCAGACGCGCGAGTTCAATTACGTCGAGAACATCGTCGATGGGCTGGTCATGGCCGGGGCGCACGCGGAGCGTCTCGACGGCGTGATGAACCTCGCGGCGGGAGAAGAGGTGTCAATCCGCGACCTCGTCCGCAAGATAGCCGAGTTGACCGGGACGCGCTCAGCCATCGAAATCGGCGCGCTCCCTTACCGCCCGACGGAAATCTGGCGCATGTTCGCCGACAGTTCGAGAGCGCGGCAAACCATCGGCTGGGAGCCGAGAATCAGTCTGGAGGAAGGGTTGCGCCGAACCGTCGAGTGGTTTCGCGGCTACTACCGCGACGAACTCGGCGTGAAGTGAAAGCTCAACAAGACCGGATGATGAAGGTTCTTATCTTAGGCGGGTCTGGAATGCTCGGACATAAGCTCTGGCAGACGTTCGCCGAGCGTTTCGACGCCTACGCGACCTTCCGCCAGAGGCCGCCCGACTACGACGCCTACCAACTCTTCGACCCGGCGCGCTCGCTCTGGCCGGTCTCGGCCGAAGACTTCGACAGCGTGACGCGAGCCGTCGCGCGCGTGCGCCCCGCGGCGGTCGTCAACTGCATCGGCATCGTCAAACAGGACGCGGCGGCGAAAGACCCTCTCAGGAGCATCAGTGTCAACTCGCTCTTTCCGCATCGTCTCGCAGAGTTGTGCCGCGCGGCGGGCGCGCGCCTCATTCACGTCAGCACGGACTGCGTCTTTTCAGGCCGCCGGGGCGGCTATGCCGAACGCGACGCGCCCGACGCCGAAGACCTCTACGGGCGGACGAAACTGCTCGGCGAAGTTGACGCGCCGGGATGTCTGACGGTGCGAACCTCGATGATTGGGCGCGAACTGCGCGGCGCGCACGGCCTCGTCGAGTGGTTTCTGAGTCAGGAGGGAGCGCGCGTGCGCGGTTTCAAGCGCGCCGTCTTCAGCGGGTTTACGACGCGTGCGCTCGCCGAACTGCTGGCCTCAGTCATCGCCGAACACGCCGACCTGTGCGGCGTCATCAACGTTGCGGCCAAGCCCATCACGAAGTTCGACCTGCTCTCGCTCGTCAAAGAGATTTACGGCCTGCACATCGAGATTGAGCCGGACGAGACCTTCGTCTGCGACCGCAGCCTCGACGCCAGCCGCTTCCGGCAGGAGACGGGGCTTGACGCGCCCTCCTGGCCGCGAATGATTGAACAAATGCACGAAGACAGTACTCCTTACGAGGAGTTGCGGAGGGTTCATGCTTAAAGACAAAAGGGTTTTGGTGACGGGCGGAACGGGTTCGCTGGGGAAGGTGCTGGTGCGCCGCCTGCTGACGGGCGAGATGGGCGTGCCGAAACAGATTGTCGTCTTCTCACGCGACGAGGCCAAACAGCACTCGATGCGTCTCGCCTTCCAACGTCTGCGGACGGCGACGGACGAAGTCATCTATCACAACTTCGAGCAACTGCTCCAATTCCGCATCGGCGACGTGCGCGACCCGCACAGCGTCTCGACGGCGCTCCGCCACGCCGACGTGGTCTTCAACGCGGCGGCCTTGAAGCAAGTGCCTTCGTGCGAGTATTTCCCCTACGAGGCCGTGCAGACCAACATCGACGGTGCGGAGAACATCATCCGCGCCATCCGCGAGCACAATCTGCCGGTCGAGACGGTCGTCGGCGTCTCCACCGACAAGGCGTGCAAGCCCGTCAACGTGATGGGTATGACGAAGGCCATTCAGGAGCGCCTGTTCGTGCGCGCCAACCTCGACGGCGGCGAGACGCGCTTTATCTGCGTCCGCTACGGCAACGTCCTCGCCTCGCGCGGCTCGGTCATCCCGCTCTTTCACGAACAGATTCGGCGCGGCGGCCCGCTGACCATCACGACTTCAGACATGACGCGCTTTCTCCTCAGTCTCGAACAGGCCGTTGACACCATCTTCGCGGCGCTCAAGGAGGCCGAGCGCGGCGAGACCTACATTCCGCGCGTGCCGTCGGCCAAAGTCACCGACATTGCCGAGGCGCTCATCGGCGAACGCAAGATTGAGACGGTCATCACAGGCATCCGTCCCGGCGAGAAGGTGCACGAGATTCTCGTCTCCGAGGAGGAGGCCTATCGCACCATCGCGCGCGGCAACTACTACGTCATCCAGCCGATGCTGCCTGAGTTGCGCTCGTCCGAAGAGACGAAGAGCCCCATCGGCAAAGAGTACAGTTCGGGCGACGACCTGATGAACCGGGACGAGGTGACCGAGTTGCTGACACGTCACAAACTGATGGTCGGCGACCGCTTCGTCTACGAGGAAGACATGCTGGCATGAAGATTATGACCGTGCTCGGCACGCGCCCGGAGATTATCCGTCTCAGCCGCGTCATCGAGCGCCTCGACCGACACGCCGACTCGCACGTTCTCGTCCACACGGGGCAGAACTACGACCCCGGCCTCTCCGAGCTCTTCTTCAAAGAGTTGGGTGTGCGCGCGCCCGACCATTATCTGGGCGTGCGCGGCGACAGCTTCGGCGAACAGATTGGACAGATTATCGCGCGCAGCGAGCGCGTCATCGCGGACGAACGACCCGACCGCCTCCTCATTCTCGGCGACACCAACAGCGCGCTCTCGGCCGTCGTCGCCAAACGTTTAGGTATCCCCGTCTATCACATGGAGGCGGGCAATCGCTGCTACGACGACCGCGTGCCGGAGGAGGTCAACCGCCGCATCGTTGACCACAGCAGCGACGTGTTGATGCCCTACACCGAGCGCAGCCGCCAGAACCTTCTGCGCGAGGGCTTCGAGGGACGCCGCGTCTACGTCACCGGCAACCCTATCCTCGAAGTCATCGAACACTACGGCGAGCAGATTCGCGCCTCAGACGTGCTCGCACGTCTCGGACTCGAACAGCAGAAATACTTTCTCGTGACGATGCACCGCGCCGAAAACGTCGATGTCGCCGAGCGTCTCTCTTCGATGGTCGAGGCGCTCGCACGTCTGGCGCGCGAGTACGGTCTGCCGGTCGTGTGCAGTACGCATCCGCGCACGCGCGCCGTGATGGAACGCGGCGACGGGGAAGGCCGCGCGCTCGACGGCGAGGCGCGCTCTCAGATTCAGTTTCACCAGCCCTTCGGTCTCTTCGATTTCGTCGCCCTCGAACAGAACGCCTTCTGCGTCCTCTCCGATTCGGGCACGGTGCAGGAGGAGTGCTGCATCTTCGGCGTCCCGAACGTCACCCTGCGCGACGTGACGGAGCGGCCGGAGACGGTCGAGTGCGGCAGCAACATGCTCAGCGGGGCTGAGGTCGAGACGGTCGTGCGCTGCGTGCGGACGGTCGTCGAGCGGCGTGGCGGGTGGACGCCGCCCGTCGAGTACATGGCGCGCCACGTCAGCGAGACGGTCGCCAAGATTGTGCTCGGCTACAGCCACGCGTACTGAGCAACAGACGGCTTCGCCCGATTAGCCTGCGTGATGAAATTCGCCCTCGTCTCTTACGTCCTGCCGCCTTCGTGGTCGGGTCAGGCCATGATGCTCTACCGGCTGCTGCGCGACCTGCCGCCCGAACGCTACTGTCTCGTCACGCTCGACGAAGGCGGCGGACACAACGGACAGGAGTTCTCCGAACGCCTGCCCGGCAGATACCATTTTCTCCCGCCTGAGTTTCGTCTGACGCGCGGCCATCGCTTCGGCGGCGCGCAGGCCAACATCCTCGTCGGCCTCGTCTGGCAGATTGCCGTGCGCGCGCGGCGCATCGCGCGCATCGTCAAAGAGGAGAAGTGCGAGGCTATTGTCGGCTGTTCGGGCGGCCACGACTTCGTCTATTTCCCGGCGGCCTATCTGGCAAGCCGTCTCGCAGGTGTGCCCTTCTACGCTTATCTCTTCGACGACTACGCGACGCAATGGATTTCGCCGCTCGTCCGCTTCGTCGCGCGGCGGCTCGAACCCTTCATCATGAAAGGCGCACAGGGCATCGTCGCGCACAGCGAGTTTTTGCGCGACGAACTGCGCGAGCGTTACGGCGTCGAGTCCATCGTCATTCACAACCCTTGCGACCTCTCGGACTACGAAAAGGAACTCCCCCCGGAGCAGACGGACGTTGACGACGCGGAGGAGACGCGCATCGTCTATACGGGCGCGATTAGCGATGGGCAGTTCGGCGCGTTGCGAAACCTGCTGGCGGCCATCGAACGGCTCGGCCGCCCCGGCGTCAAACTGCATCTTTACACGGCGCAGTCGCCCGAATATTGGGGCGCGCGCGGGCTGCGCGGCGCGGTCGTCTTTCATGAACACCAGACGGTCTTTGCCATCCCCGCCATCCAGCGACGCGCCGACCTGCTCTTTCTCGGCCTCGCCTTCGACTCGCCCTACCCCGAACACATCAAGACGGCCTCGCCGGGAAAGACGGGCGAATATCTGGCCGCGCGTCGCCCGATACTCGTTCACGCGCCGCCCGATTCGTTCGTCGTCTGGTACTTCCGCACGCACGATTGCGGACTCGTCGTCGATGCGGACGACCCGGAAGCGTTGGCGCGTGCGCTGGCGCGCCTGCTCGAAGACGAGGAGTTGCGAGGGCGTCTGACGGAGAAGGCATGGCAGAGAGCGCGCGCGGATTTCAGCACGGAGACGGCGCAGGCCAAGTTCGTGCGCTTGCTCGAAGCGCCCTGAGGGCGACGGCTGCGGTATCATAGCGAGGTGCAATCCTGAACGGAGGAGGGACGGCCGAAGCGATGCAATCCGAGGCTCTGCATGAAGCGGCGGCGGCGGCCTTACGCGAAGGCGCGGAGTTGCGTCTGCGCGTCGCAGAGGCTTGCGCCGACGACGTGGTGCGTGCGGCGCGTGCGCTCGAAAAGGCTCTGCGCGCCGGTGGCAAGGTCTTGCTCTTCGGCAACGGCGGGAGCGCGGCCGACGCCCAACACGTCGCCGCCGAACTCGTCGGGCGCTTCGCGCGCGAACGTGCGCCGCTTCCGGCCATTGCCTTAACGACGGACACATCGGCGCTGACGGCCATCTCGAACGACTACGGCTTCGAGCAGGTCTTCGCGCGGCAACTGCTCGCGCTCGGACGCGCGGGCGACGTGGCCGTCGCCATCAGCACCAGCGGCCGCTCGAAGAACGTCATTGTCGCGGCTGAGGCGGCGCGCGCGCGCGGTCTGACGCTCGTGGCGCTGACGGGCGGCGACGGCGGCGAACTTGCGCGTCTGGCAGACATCTGCGTCAACGTTCCTTCGACCGACACGGCGCGCGTGCAGGAATGTCATCTGGCGGTCGAGCACATCGTCTGCGAGATGGTCGAGCGTCTGATGTTTGACGGAGACGGAAGCGAAGCTCTTTCAAGTTAAGGAGTCGGGCGGGGTGAAGTTGTCGGTTGCCATGTGCACGTATAACGGCGCGCGCTTCCTGCGAGAGCAACTCGCCAGCGTCGCCGCGCAGACGCGCACGCCCGACGAGTTGATAGTCTGCGACGATTGCTCTCAAGACGAGACGCCGCAGATTGTCGAAGCCTTCGCCGCCGAAGCTCCCTTCGACGTGCGGCTGCAACGCAACGCCGCCAACCTCGGTTCGACCAAAAACTTCGAGCAGGCCATCCGCCTCTGCGACGGCCACCTCATCGCCCTCTCAGACCAGGACGACGTGTGGTTGCCCGAAAAACTTGAGACGCTCGAAGCGGAACTGGCGCGCAGGCCGACGGCCGGACTCGTCTTCTCCGATGCCGACGTGGTTGACGAGAACCTCCGTCCGCTCGGCTTTCGCCTCTGGCAAGCGACCGGCGAGGCCAACTTCGGAGAGGCGAAGCAGAAGTTGTTCAGGGAGGGCATGGCCTTCGACGTGCTGCTCGCGGGCAACGTCGTCACGGGAGCGACGATGGCCTTCCGCGCAGAGTACAGGGAACTCTTGCTGCCCATTCCCGGCGACACCTCTTTGATTCATGACGGCTGGATAGCTATGCTGTTGGCCGCCGTCTCCGAGTTGGCTTTCATCTCGCGCCCGCTCATCAAGTACCGGCAGCACGCGGCGCAGCAACTCGGCGCGTATCACGGCCCGGCGAGCGCGGGCGGCCTCAAGGCGATGCGGCGCGCGAACCCTTACGCCTCCGAGTTGCACCGGCTGATGACGCTTGCCGAGAGACTGAGGGCGAAGCGCGCGGCGTTCGATGGCGCGGCGGCGCTCGCCAAGTTGAATGAGAAGGCGGCTCATCTGCGCGCGCGCATGGAGATTTCGCGCGCCGGTTTGGGACGCGTGCCGCGCATCGCGCGCGAGTTGCTCACGCGCCGTTACCATCTATACTCAAACGGCGTCTACAGCGCGGCGAAAGACCTCTTTTCCTGAGCCGGGGACGGGAACGATAAACGTGGGAGCTATGACTGTCGAGCAGAGAGAGACGGGCGCGCACGACCAGACGCGCGGCGGCGAACAGAAGCGGCCGCGCGCGTCGGTCGTCATCGTCAACTGGAACACGCGCGAGTTAATCCTCCAATGCCTCGACTCACTCAAGGAGTCGCTCGGCGATTTTCCGGCCGAGATTATCGTCGTCGATAACGACTCGGCCGACGGCAGCCCCGAAGCCGTCGAGGAGCGACACCCGGACGTGCGTCTCATCCGCAGCGGCGCAAATCTCGGCTTCGCGCGCGGCAACAACCTCGGCTTCCGACACGCACGCGGAGACTACTTCGTCCTCTTAAACAGCGACACGATAGTCTTGCCGGGAGCCGTCCAGCGCCTCGTCGAATTTCTCGACGAGCATCCTGAGTTTGCGGCTGCCGGCGGACAGCATCTCGACGTGGAGAGGCGTTATGCGCCCGCCGCGCATCCCTTTCCGTCCTTACGCCACGACCTTTCGGTGGCGACCGGCATCGACAGTCTCGGCCGCCGCCTGCTCAGGCGAAACTCTCCGCTGGCGCGCTTCTGGTTTCCGCTCGACACGCAGGAAGTGGACTGGGTGAGCAACTCGTTTGTCGCCGTCAGGCGCGAGGTCGTCGAACGCGTCGGCGGCCTGCCCGAAGAGTTCTTTCTCTACGGCGACGATGTGGAGTGGTACTGGCGCGTGAGGCGCGCGGGGATGCGCGTCGCCTACGTTCACGGCGCGCCGATTATCCATCTTGAGAACCAGAGCAGCAATCAGCTTTATCAGAGCGAGAAGCCGTTTCGCAATCTCGACGGCCTCTATACTTTCGCTTATCGTCGGCGCAACCCTGTCGGCTGGCGCATCGGCTGGCTGGCCTTTGCCGCCTACTGGGGCGCGCTCGGCATCAAGTGGAGTTTGAAGGCGCGACGGACAGGCGACGAGCGCGACGCGGAGATGGCGCGCTGGCTGCGCTCTTACGCGCGCTATCACGTCGAACAGGTGCTCGGTCGCGTCGAGCCTATCGCACGCTAGTAAGGATACTGCTTTGAAGAAATTCGCCAAGTGGGTGCGCGGCTCTCGCCCGTTCAACCACCTTGCCACTGCGACCGTCAAGACGCTCTTCGGCGCGCGCTCCGAGTTCGCCGTCAAGCACCTGCCGCGCACGGGAGAGGTCAAATCGCGTTTGCCGAACGGGCGCGTCTTGAGGCTCACTTCGCGCGGCGACGACTGGGTCTCGAATCAGGTCTTCTGGCGCGAGTGGCACGGCTACGAGCCGGAGACCTCGCCCGTCTTCTTCCGTCTCGCCGAGAGTGCGCGCGTCGTGCTCGACGTGGGCGCGCACGTCGGCTACTACGCGGTGCTCGCCGCACACGCTAACCCTGCGTCGGCGGTTTACGCTTTCGAGCCGATGCCTGCGAGCTTCGAGCGTCTGCGTCGCAACGTCGAGTTGAACAGCCTGACGAACGTGCGCTGCGTCAACAAGGCGGTCGGCGAACGTGACGGCGAAGCCGAAATCTATCATCCGGCGACGGAAGTGCCGGTCGGGGCGACGCTCTCAAAAGAACTCAAGCGGCAGTTGCCGGAGATGGAAACCTCGCTCGTCTCGGTCGTCTCCATCGACAGCTTCGTGCGCGCCGAGATGCTTGAGACGGTTGACCTCGTCAAGATTGATACCGAGACGACCGAAGCGGAAGTCTTACGCGGAATGGCCGAGACTCTCAAGCGCTTTCGGCCGTCGGTCGTCTGCGAGTTCTGGACAGGCCCGGCGAGCGCGCACGCCGAAGTCTTCGCGCCGCTTGGCTATCGCTGCTACGCGCTTGCGCGCGGCGGCCCGCGCCCATACGACGGCACGGCCGCCGAAGGCAACAACTATCTTTTCACCACACGCGAGCTTGCAGACTTCTCCGGTTGAGCGAGCGCGCAGACAAAGAGGTTTGCAACGCGCTCTCAATCTGTTTATCGTTAGACGCTCTGGGCAGGCGCACTGGAGGTATCGGATGCGCCTTGATAGTCATCGTCGTTCAGATACGTCGGCGGTCAGCGAGCGAGCACTGAGGGGCGAACGCCTCTCCTTCTGGGTGAGGATTCCGCGTGTGCTCTACGGGCGGCTCAACGTGCGGCGGGGCGTCGGGCGCGCGGTGATGACGCTGGCAAAGTTTAACCCCGCGCTGCGCAGCTTGCCGGTTCCGCTCAACGATGGACGCATTCTCTATCTGGATTTGCGCGAGCCGATGTGCATGAACTACCTGCTGGCGGGCGAAATCTGGATGGAGCAGGGGCCGACGAAGTTCGTGCGCTGCGTGCTGCACGCGGGCGAAGTGGCGATTGACATCGGCGCCAACGTCGGCTGGTACAGCACTCTGTTCAGCGAACAGGTGGGTCGCACGGGTCGCGTCTACGGCTTCGAGCCGAGCACGAAAGCTTGCGGGCTGGTGACGAGGACGGCGAGCGCTTACCCGCAACTGGAAATCGTCAACTCGGCGCTCAGCGATTACGAGGGCAAAGCCGAATTGCACCTTCCGGCCTTCGGCGAAATGGCCTCGCTCCAAAGCGTGCCCGGCGAACTGAGAGCGCAGGAGTGCCGCGTGACGACGCTCGACGCGTTCCTCAAGTCGAGGGGTAAGCCGGTCGTCCACTACGTCAAGTGCGATGCAGAGGGCGCGGAGTTGGCTATCCTGCGCGGCGCGGCCGGACTGCTGGCGAGCGAGCGACCGCCCATCTGGCAGATGGAGATTAACGCCCCGACGGCGGCGCGCTTCGGGTATCACCCCGACAGAATTTTCGAGTACTTTCAATCGTTCGCGCAGGCCGGTTATGAGGCTTACAAGATTAACGCAGAGTCGGGCATGCTGACGCCGCTCGTCCCGCCGGTCGAACTCGTGCGCGACGACGCCGTGATTGTCCCGCGCTGGCAGGCCGACCGGCTCGCAGCTTACCTTCGCGCACTGAATGCGCCTGCGCAAGCGACAAGCTTCCATCTATGAACAAGCAAGGGAATAAAACGCGCGTCGCGCTCGTCGGCTGCGGAGCCATCGCACAGTTGCACGCGCGCGCGCTCGCCTCTGTGGCCGACGCCACGTGCACGGCCGTCTACGACCGCGACCACGAGCGCGCCGTAGCTTTCGCACGCAACTTCTGCCCCGCCGCGACTGTGCTCGACGACTTGTCGCGCATCGCAGAGCACGCCGAAGCGGCCGTCGTCGCCGTGCCGAACGCCTCTCATGCGCCCGTCTCGATAGAACTGCTGCGCGCCGGACTCGACGTGCTGTGCGAGAAGCCTCTGGCCGTCTCGGTCGCCGAAGCGCGCGAGATGATTGAGACGGCCGAGCGCGCCGGACGCGTGCTCGTGTGCGGATTGCTGCGCCGCTTCTACAACTCGACCCGTCTCGTCTCCGAAGCTCTCAGGCGCGGCCTCACCGGAAGCCCTCTGAGCTTCGAGGTGCGCGAGTCGGTCTGGAACTGGCCGCTCAACCGCGCGACCTTCGACCCGCACATCTCCGGCGGCGGCGTGCTGATAGACATCGGCCCGCACGTCTTCGACCTGCTCCACGTCTGGTTCGGCGCAGTCGAGGTCGTCGAATACGTGGACGACAATCGCGGCGGCGTCGAGGCGCATTGCACGGCGCGCGTGCGTTGCGGCGGCGCAGACGGCGTCGAGGGCGTCATTCATCTGACGCGCGCCTACGGCACACTGAACCGCACGCGTATCCGCTGCGAGCGCGGCCTGATTGATTACGACCCGCACGCACGCGACCGCATCCGCCTCATCTTCGACGAGGGCGGAACGGCCGAGCCTTTCGAGACGACGGCCGAGGCCGAGCCGGCCGAGCCGTTCGTCAGGCAGTTGGAAAACTTTCTGCGCGCCGTGAGGGGCGAAGGCGAGGCGGAGGCTTCGGCGCGTGCGGCGCTCGCTTCGGTCGAGGCCGTCGAGGCTTGCTACAAGGCGCGTCGTCCGCTGGTTGATGCGTGGCAGCCTGAACGGCAGTCAGACGCTCGGCTCGTCCCTGAGCATCCTTACAAAAAGATTCTGGTGACGGGCGCCAGCGGCGCGGTCGGCTCGCGCATGGTCGAGTTGTGGGCGGCCGAAGGTCGTCTCGCGGAGTTGCGCTGCATGTTGCGCGGCTATCGTACGGCGGCGCGCATCAAGCGTTACGGCGTCGAGATTGTCGAGGCCGATTTGACGGACGCGGCCGCAGTCAGGCGCGCGGCCGAAGGCTGCGACGCGATTGTTCACCTCGGCGTCGGCGATGCGGCGAGCCGCGAGACTGAACCTCTGCTGGCGGCGGCGCGCGAACTGGGCATCCGTCGCTTCGTCCACATGAGCACGGCGGCCGTCTACGGCATCTCTCTGCCCGCGTCAATCGAGCGCCTACAGGAACGGACGCCGGTCGTGAAGACGGGCGAGCCGTATGCCGACGAGAAAGCGAAGGCCGAACGCGCTGTGATGCGCGAGTGCCGACGCGGGCTGGAAGGCGTGATTCTGCGGCCGCACATGGTCTACGGGCCGGGCTTGCGTTGGAGCGCTGAGTTGATGGCGCTCCTGCCGAAGGGTGAAATCTGCATCCTCGAAGACGGCGCGTGGTGCAATCTGATTTACGTCGATGACCTCGTCGCGGCCGTGGCGCGCGCGCTCGTCGCCGCACGCGGTTTCGGCGAGCCGCTCTTTGTTACAGACGGCGCGCCGCTCAGGTGGAGCGAGTACATCGAGGCGCACGCGGCGCTCGCCGGGGTCGAGCCGCCGCGCGCTCTCCGAAGCGCAGTGCTCGGCGGCAAACTCAACTGGCGCGAGTGGATAAAGAAGTCTGTCAGTCCGCTTCCGGCCATCGTCCGCAGCAACGAGTTCCGGCGTTTCGTCTTCGAGAGTCCGGCGGCGCAGGCGACAGTCTTTCGTGCCTATCTGGCCGTGCGCCGCTCGCGCCGCTTGCAGCCTTACGTCGAAAAACTGCGCGGCTCAGGCGCGGCGGGCGCGGCGTCCGGCGCACAGTCTGCCGCATCGTTCAACGAACTGTGGTCGTTGCTGCAAGTCTCGGAGGCGCGCCTCAGTGCGGCGCGTGCCGAAGAGTTGATAGGCTTTCGCGCGCGGGTCGATTTTCGTGAAGGCTTGCGCCGTTCGGCGTTGTGGTTTAGGCAGTTCGGACTGTTGGACGTTGATGAGAGAGACGCTCCTGTCGGTTCGGGCGAACCGTCTGCGGCGTCCGTGTCGGGCGCGCGCTGACTTGTTTATAATCGGCCGCGCCGCTACAGTTGAGCGGGGCTGTGTTTGCCGTTCGTCCATCCGTTTCGCATGAGATTGTTGTTGAAAACGCTGGCCTACTGCATGAAGGCCGTGAGGCGCTTGCTGGTGCCGATTCTCGGCGCAGTTATCAGCTTCTTCGTTGACCGTGCGGAACGCGCCGGGCTGCTCTACTGGCCTTTCTTTACCGAAGCGTTGGGGATGGTTCCGTTCACTTTCGGATGGCAACTGCGCGAAGACGTTTACCGCCGGCTCGGCCTCTGTCGCGGCTCCGGCATCATCCTCAATCACGGCACGAGCATCGGCGAGCGGCGCACGACCATCGGCGCTGACGTGTGGATGAGCCGCGATGTCTACGTCGAGTACGCGCACATCGGCGACCACGCTCTGATTGGGCCGGGCGCAGTCCTGCTGGCCGGGCGCTATCATCATCGCGCGGACGACGTGGAAGTGCCGATTAAGCTGCAAGGCAATAATCCGCTCGTGCCGATTAAGGTCGGCGAGGGCGCGTGGATTGGCGCGAACGCGACCGTCATGGCCGATGTCGGACGCCATGCCATCGTCGGCGCGGGCGCAGTTGTCATCAAGCCCGTCCCCGACTACGCCGTCGTCGCCGGAAACCCTGCACGCTTCATCCGCGACCGTCGGCAGCCGTCAACGCCGCCGCCGCAGATGACGCCGCCGCCGCACGAAGCGACCGCCGACGCCGTCCGAGAAGACGATTCCATGTTGCTCAAAGCCGAGTGAGACGACGGCTGTGCGCGCGCGTCCGAAAAATTTCCGTTGTGAGGAGTTGAAGTTCGCAGATGATAACTGTCATGCACGTCGTTGACCTGCCGGGGCCCAACCACTGGCTCAACGGCGTCGCCGACCACTACGACCGCACACGCTTCCGGCATCTCGTCGTCTCGCTCGGTGCGCGCAACAAGATGCACGAGGCGCTCGAAGAACGCGGCGTACAGAGCTTCGCGCTCGATTCGCCGCCGCGCCCCGGAGTGCCGAAAGCCATCTGGAAACTGACGCGCCTGCTCCGGCGCGAGCGCGTCGATATCGTGCAGACGCACACCTTCTACCCGACGAAGGTCGGCCTGCTGGCCGCGCGCATGGCGCGCACGCCGCTGACCATCCTGACGCGACATCACGCCGACTTCACCACCCTCTTCAACAAACCGCTCTATCTCAAACTCGACCGCTGGCACGCCATGATGGCCGACCACGTCTGGTCGCCTTCGGAGTTCATCAAAGGCTGTCTGCTGCGCCACGAACGCATCCCCGAAGAGCGCATCACCATCCTGCCGCACGGCTTCGACTTCGAGTTGATGAAGCCGCGACTCGGCGCGGAGGAGCGACGTGCGCTGCGCGCGGAGGTCGGCGGCGACGACAAGTTTTTAATCGGGACGGTGGCGCGCCTGAACGTCGAGAAGGGACACGAATATCTCTTCCGCGCCGTCCCAACAATCGTCGCGCGTCACCCGGAAGCGCGCTTCGTGATTATCGGCGACGGGCCGCGTCGGCAGGAGTTGGAAGCGATGGTCGCCGCTCTCGGCATCGGCGAGTATGTCAAGTTTCTGGGCTGGCGTTGGGACGCTTGGAATCTCATCGAGTCGATGGATTTAATCGCGCATCCGAGTTTGCACGAGCCGTTCGGCATCGTCTTCGTCGAGAGCATGGCGTTGGAGCGCGCTGTGGTGACGACGGGCGAGTCGGCCGCGCCGGAGATTATCGACGACGGCGAGACGGGCGTCATCGTCCCGCCGCGCAACCCCGAAGCCCTGAGCCGCGCCATTCTCGACGTGATGGGAGACGCCGGGCGCGCGCATCGCATGGGGCGCGAGGCGCGTCTGCGCGCCATCGACCGCTTCAACTTCGGCAAGATGATGAAGGAGTACGAGCACTGCTACGTCGATTGGTTCGAGCGCAAGACCTCGAAGCGTTTCGCGGCGGGGCGCAGCCTGACGGCGAACTAGGCGGCCTCTTTGGAAGATTCTTTTAGGATATGGACAGTCACATGCAGAACAGGGAAGTCGGGAAGAATCGCGCGTGTCCGGCCTGCGGTTCGGCGAAGGCCGAGGCGCGCGGCAAGAAGAACGAATTTTTGATGCTCAGTTGCAAAAGCTGCCGCACGCTCTTCACGTCGGAACTGCCCGGCGCAGAGAACGAACAGGACTACGACGAATACTACACGCCGTCGAACCTCACCGTGCCGGACTTCATCCATCAAAGGCTCGACGAGATAGTCGCGGGCTTTGCGCCCTACAGGCAGAACAATCGTCTGCTCGACGTGGGCTGCGGCGCAGGCTCGATGCTACAGGCGGCGGTGCGCGCCGGTTGGGCGGCGGAGGGGCTGGAAGTCTCTGCCCCCGCCGTCGAGCACCTGTGCCAACTCGGCTACAACGTCCGCTGCTCCTTTCTCGAAGAGGCGCGCTACCCGGACAACCACTTCGACGTGGTGGCCGCCTGCGGCGTCCTCGAACACGTGCCGGACGTGTCGGACTTCACGCGCGAGTGTGCGCGCGTGCTCCGTCCGGGCGGACTCTTTTACGCCACCACACCGAACGGTGCGGGCGGGTCGTCGCGCCTGCTCGGCGTCAAGTGGAGCACTGTCTCGCCGCCCGAACACCTGCATCTGTTCTCGGTCAGCGGGATGAAGACCTTTCTCGAAGGGCGCGGCTTTCGTCGTCCGAAGGTGCTGGCCGAAGGCATCAATCCGCTGGAAATCATCCACGTCTTTCGCGGCGCGAAACAGGCCAACGGCGCACAGGCCGCAGGCGGCGGCGGTAGCGGACAGGAACAGGTCTTCGACCGCGTCGGCGCGGCCTACGCCTTGAATGCCAGTTTCACCAAGAGCCGCACGCGCCGCTTCGCCAAAGACTTAATCAACAGCTTCCTGCACGTCAGCCGGATGGGCGACGAGTTGAAGATTTACGCCGAGAAGTGAGCGCGCGGTCGTCGCTGCTGCAACTGCGAAGGCGGCGTTCGCTTCCACTTGTCCCGCGATTCGCATCCCCGAACAGACCTGCCGACCTCCGTCTAAACGAAACTCGCATGCAGAGAGAGACGACGAAGAAGAACCGGAAAATCTCGCTCGTCGTTCCGCTGCGCAACGAGGAGGAGACGCTGCCCACGCTCTTCGCGTCAATCGCGCGACAGACGCGCCAGCCCGACGAAATCGTCCTCGTCGATGGCGGCTCGACCGACGGGACGACGGCTCTCATGCGTCGTCTCGCGGACAGGGACGCGCGCATCCGCATCGTCGAAGCAGGCGAGGCGACGCCGGGGCGCGGGCGCAACATCGGCATCTCGACGGCCGCGCACGAGTGGGTTGCGCTCACGGACGCGGGGCTGACGCTCGAACCCGACTGGCTCGAAGAACTGGCGCGCGCAGCCTTCGCCGACCCCGACGTGGAGGTCGTCTACGGCAACTACGAGCCGGTCACCGACACGCTGTTTGCGCGTTGCGCGGCGCTCGCTTACCCGCCGCCGAAACAGGAGCGGGCGGGCGGGCGGATGCGCGGCCCTTCGACGGCCTCGATGATGCTCAGGCGCGAGGTCTGGCAAAGGCTCGGCGGCTTTCCAGACTTGCGCGCGGCCGAAGACCTGCTCTTCATGCAGAGAATCGAGCGCGCCGGTTGCCGCGTCGCATGGTCGCCGCGCGCGACCGTCTGGTGGCAGATGCAACCGGGCTTTCGACGCACCTTCCGCAAGTTTGTGCTCTACTCGAAGCACAACGTCTGGGCGGGGCTGCAAGCCGACTGGCACTACGGCGTGGCGCGGCAGTACGCGCTCTACGTGCCGTTCGTCCTGCTCGCGCTCGTGCATCGCTGGTGGTGGCTCGTGCCGGTCGTGCTCCTGTTTGCGGCGCGCGTCGCACGTGCCATCTGGCGGCGGAGGGAAGGGCGCGACCTGCTGTGGGCGCTTCATCCAGTGAGGTTCGCGGGCGTGGCGCTCGTCCTGTTGACGATTGACGCGGCGACCTTCGTCGGTTGGGCGCAAGCCCTCCGTGCGGCGCGTCCCGCGCGTGCCGACGGCACAAAGGTCGAAGGCGACTCACGACTCTGACAGCATGCAGACGAGCACACTCTATCTCTGCTACTTCGGACTGCGCGAGCCGCTCGTGCAGACGCAGGTCTTGCCGTACCTGCGCGAACTCGCCGCCTCCGAGACGCGCGTCAGCCTGCTCACCTTCGAGCCTTCGCTCAGACAGAGTTGGACGCCGGAGCAGTTGCGGGAAGAGACGGCGCGATTGGCGAGCGACCGGATACGCTGGTCGCAACTCGAATATCACAAGCGGCCGTCCATCCCTGCGACCTTCTACGACGTGCTGGCCGGGGCGCGCTTCGCCGCACGCGAGGTCAGGCGCGGGCGCGTCTCCGTCTTGCACGCGCGCGCGCACGTCCCGATGGCGATGGCGCTGGCGGCGCGTGCCGTCACGCGTTGCCGCACCATCTTCGACATTCGCGGTCTGATGGCCGACGAGTATGCGGACGCGGGCGTCTGGCCTGAAGGCTCGCTCCCGTTTCGTCTCGTCAAGCGACTCGAACACGCAGGCATCCGCCGCGCAGACCGTCTCGTCGTCCTCACGCGCCGGATGCGCGATTGGCTCGTCGCCGAAGGACATGCGCCCGCCGACAAGATTGAAGTCATCCCCTGCTGCGTCGATTTCTCGCGCTACGCTCCGCGCGGGGAAGCGGGCAGCGCGCGCACGTCGAGCGGCGGAGATGGCGAAGGACGCTTCGAGGTCGTCTATGCCGGTTCCGTCACGGGGCTTTATCTGCTCGAAGAGATGGGGCGCTTCTTTCGTGAGGTGCGCGCACGCGAGCCGCGAGCTTTCCTGCGCATCCTGACGAAGTCTCCGGCCGACGAAGCGGCGGCGGTGCTCAGACGCGCGGGCGTCGAGGCGGCTGACTTCTGGGTCGGCGGAGTGCCTGCAAAGGAAGTCCCCGCCTATCTGGCAGGCGCGCGGCTCGGCCTCTCTTTCCGCAAGCCGACCTTCTCGCAGATAGCCGCCTCACCGACGAAGATTCCCGAATACCTCGCCGCCGGTCTGCCCGTCGTCAGCAACACGGGGATAGGAGACACGGACGAGTTAATTGAGAGCGAGCGCGTCGGCGTCCTCGTCAGAGAGTTCGACGCGGCGTCACTGGCGAAAGCGGCCGATGCGGCGCTCGCGCTGGCGCGCGACGCGTCGATGGCGGCGCGTTGCCTCGACGCCGCACGTCGTCACTTCGACCTCAGGACGGTCGGCGGTGTGCGTTATCGAAACGTCTACAGGCGACTCGAAGAGGCGGGCTGTTGAAGCAGCACGGCCGGCGCGGAAGCCTCGTCGCCGCCGCCGCTGCCTTCGGCTGAGGCTTCGGCCGGGCGCATGTCGATGGGCGGGCGTTTGGTGTTGGAAGGGAAGAACCTGTCTCTGAAGTGCAGGACGGGCTGCTCAATCAGCTTCGCCATCAGGATGCCGACGACGACGCTTGAGACGGTGTAGGCCGCCAGACCCGCGAAGTATTCAAGCGGTCCCGGATTCGGTCTGATGAGCGGCTCGAAGACCCACGTCACGAGCGGGACGTGCCAGAGATAGATGGAATACGAATAGAGACCGATGCGCGCCACGAACGAGAGCGTGCGCTTCGGTTGCGCGCCTTCCGCACGCGTGTAGAGCGAGAGCAGCAACAGGCCGCCGAAGAGGACGTAGAGCAGCGTGAAGCCGAAGACCTGAAAGAAGAGCGACTTCTCAATCTCGAAGGCAAAGAGCGACGCGCCCAACAGGAGGAGGACGACACCCATCGTCCTGCGCCTGCGTTCGATGAACCGCTTCAGCCGCTCGCCCTCGAAGTGGTGAAAGTAAGAGAGCAGCACGCCGAACATCAGAGAGTCCATGTGCAGGTGCGAAGGGAACGAGTGGCTCTTGCTCTCCCAGGGCGTCAGTTCAAAGGCCGTCAACGCGCGCAGCGCGAGACACAGCAGGGCGACGAAGGCGAAGCTGTGCGGCAGCAGGCGAAAAGGGTTGCGTGCGCGCGGCTCCTGTGCCGAGCGGCGCGTCAGATAGCTCGCCAGAATCCCCCACGCGGCGAGCAGCCAGAAGGCCACTGCGCCCGCCGCGAGGCTGAAGAGGACTTTCTCCTGCGCGAGTCCCAAGCGACTGACGACGAGCGCGGGCAGCGCAATCGCGATTGAGATGAGGGCTATCAGGAGATAGCGTCGGCGATAGAGGCGCGGCAAGCCTCCCGTCAGAGAGGCCAGCAGGCAGAGCGCGAAGGGCAGCGTCAGGTAGAACTGCTCCTCGACGCCGAGCGACCACGTATGCACCCAGAGGCCGGGACCGTAGTTCTGGAAAAAGACCAACTCGCAGAGGAAGCCTGCGCGCGAGAATGGACGGCCGAGCGTCCAGCCAATGACGACCGTCGAGAACAGCAGAACGTAGAAGGCCGGATAGATTTTCAGCCCGCGCCGGACGAAGAACCGCTTCACGTCGATTTCGCCGCGCGACTTGAACTCGGTGAACAGCAGCCCCGCGATGAGAAAACCGCTGATGACGAAAAAGAGGTCAACTCCCATCCACCCGCGATGAAAGACCGGGGCCAAGACGCGTTCGGCTCCGAGCGGCAGACGCGGCATCGGCGGCCCGTAGTGATAGACGATGACGAGCAGGATGGCGGCGGCGCGGAACAGGTCGAGCTGCTTGATTCGCATGAAGAAAATTCGATGAAGCGAGCGAATTAGGAAAGGCGGAAAGAGTTGCGTTACACTGTCGCGCCGGCCTCCGAAGGCTAGATAACACAAAGCCGCGACCGCGCGCAAACGCGGCCGCACGCGCGCGCCGCACCCGTATCACACTGAAGACCGAAGGACAGAAGATGAAAGCCGTAATCTTAGCCGGCGGCCTCGGCAGTCGCCTGAGCGAAGAGACCAGCACGAAGCCGAAGCCGATGGTCGAAATCGGAGGACGCCCCATCCTCTGGCACATCATGAAAATCTATTCCGCCAACGGCATCCACGACTTCGTCATCTGCTGCGGCTACAAGGGCTACATCATCAAGGAATACTTCGCCAACTACTTCCTGCACATGTCGGACGTGACCTTCGACCTGACGCAGAACCGGATGCGCGTCCATCAGAACTACGCCGAACCCTGGCATGTCACGCTCGTCGATACGGGCGCGGAGACGATGACGGGCGGACGCCTGCGCCGCGTCCGCTCCTACCTCGAAGGCGAGGAAGCCTTCTGCTTCACCTACGGCGACGGCTTGGCCGACATCGACATCCGCGCGCTCATCGAGTTTCACCGCCGCGAGGGAACGTATGCCACCGTCACGGCCGTCCAGCCGCCCGGACGCTTCGGCGCGCTCGTCGTCGAAGGCCACCGCGTCACAGACTTCAGCGAAAAGCCGACGGGCGACTCGTGGATTAACGGCGGCTTCTTCGTGCTCTCGCCCAAAGTCTTCGACTACATCGAGGGCGACGAGACGGTCTGGGAGCGTGAACCAATGGAGCGCCTCGCACGAGACGGACAACTCTCGACCTACGTGCATCAGGGCTTCTGGCAGCCGATGGATACGCTGCGCGACAAGCAACAACTCGAAGAGGCGTGGGTCTCCGGTCGAGCGCCGTGGAAAATCTGGCAGTGAATCCGACCTTCTGGCGTGACAAAAAAGTTCTCCTGACCGGGCACACGGGCTTCAAGGGCGCGTGGCTCTCGCTCTGGCTGCAAAGCCTCGGCGCAGACCTGACGGGCTACTCGCTTGCGCCGCCTTCAGACCCCAGCCTGTTTGAACTGGCGCGCGTCGCCGACAGGATGGAGTCCGTCATGGGCGATGTGCGCGACCTCGAAACGCTCACGCGCCGCCTCGCCGAAAGCCGCGCCGAGATAGTGATTCACATGGCCGCACAGTCGCTCGTGCGCCGCTCCTACGAGAATCCGGTCGAGACTTACGAGACGAACGTGATGGGGACGGTCAACCTGCTCGAAGCCGTCCGCCGCGCCGGAAGCGTCCGCGCCGTCGTCATCGTCACGAGCGACAAGTGCTACGAGAACCGCGAGTGGGTCTGGGGCTACCGCGAAAGCGACCCGATGGGCGGACACGACCCCTACTCGAACAGTAAGGGCTGCGCCGAACTCGTGACGGCCGCCTATCGCAAGTCGTTTTTTGAGACGGGCGAAGAGCGTGCGGCGGCGCGCATCGCCTCGGCCCGCGCCGGTAACGTCATCGGCGGCGGCGACTGGGCGGAAGACCGTCTGCTGCCGGACGTTTTTCGCGCGCTGCTCGAAGGTCGCGCCGTCGTCGTGCGCAACCCTGCGGCGACGCGCCCATGGCAGCACGTGCTTGAACCGCTCGGCGGATACCTGCTGCTGGCCGAGAGGCTCTACGGAGACGACGGCGCGCGTTATGCCGACGGCTGGAACTTCGGGCCGCGCGAGGAGGATGCGCGCCCCGTCGCGTGGGTCGTCGGTCGCGTCGGCGAAATGTGGAAAGCCGACGGCGCAGGCAGCGCGGACGAGAGCGTGTGGACGCGCGACGAGCGGGGCGGTCATCCGCACGAGGCGCGCTATCTCAAACTCGATTGCTCGAAGGCGCAGCAGGAGTTGGGCTGGCGTCCGCGTTGGACGCTCGACGAAGGCTTGCGCGCCAGCGTCGAGTGGTACAGGGCATACGGACGGGGCGCAGACGTGCGCGCCGTCGTGCTCAATCAAATCAGTTCTTACCAGAACATTTTACGAGAAGGGTAATACGCGGCCGATGAGCCTTCGCCCGTGCCGTTTCTGCGGGGCGCAGTTGCGCCACACCTTCGTCGACCTCGGCGTCTCGCCGCTGTCGAACTCCTACCTGACCGCCGAGCAGTTGAACCGCATGGAGCCTTTCTATCCGCTCCACGCACGGCTCTGCGAACGCTGCTTCCTCGTCCAACTCGAAGAGTTCGAAAGCCCCTCGCACATCTTCGAGGACTACGCCTATTTCTCCTCCTACTCGGCGAGTTGGCTGGCGCACGCCAAGGACTACTGTCAACTGATGACCGAGCGTTTCCGCATCGGCGCAGAGAGTCAGGTGGTCGAGATAGCGAGTAATGACGGTTATCTGCTGAAGAACTTCGTCGCTGAGGGTGTGCCGGTCTTGGGCGTCGAACCGGCGCGCAACGTCGCGCGCGTCGCCGAAGAACAGGGCGTGCCGACCATCATGGATTTCTTCGGCGTGAGGCTCGCGCGCGAGTTGGCCGCCGCAGGCAAGACGGCAGACTTGCTCCTCGGCAACAACGTTCTCGCACACGTGCCAGACCTCAACGACTTCGTCGCCGGTCTCAAAATTCTGCTCAAGCCGAGCGGCGTCGTGACGATGGAGTTTCCGCACCTGCTGCGGCTCGTCGAAGAAAATCAGTTCGACACCATCTACCACGAGCACTTCTCCTACTTCTCTTTCCTCACGGTCGAACAGGTCTTCGCGCATCACGGCCTGACGCTCTTCGACGTGGAAGAACTGGCGACGCACGGCGGGAGTCTGCGCATCTACGCGCGGCACGCCGACTACGCGGGACACGAGACGGGAGCGCGCGTCGCAGACCTCAAGGCGCGCGAGCACGCGGCCGGGATGGCGCGCGTCGAAACCTACACGGCCTTCGAGGAGCGCGTCCGCACGACGAAACGCTCGCTGCTCGACTTCCTCATCGGCGCGAAACGCGCGGGCAAACAGTTGGCAGGCTACGGCGCGCCCGCCAAAGGCAACACGCTGCTCAACTACTGCGGCATCCGCACAGACTTTCTCGACTACACCGTGGACGCCAGCCCGCACAAGCAGAATCACTACCTGCCGGGGACGCACATTCCCATCCATCATCCGGGCAAACTGCGCGAGACGCGCCCCGACTACGTGCTCATCCTGCCCTGGAATCTGCGCGACGAGATTATCGGGCAGGCCGCCTTCATCCGCGAGTGGGGCGGACAGTTCGTCGTCCCGATTCCGCAGACTCACGTCATCCCATGAAGTTCGAGGAGACGACACTGGCGGGCGCATACGTCGTCGAGATGGAGCGGCTCGCGGACGAGCGCGGATTCTTCGCGCGCACGTTCTGCCGCGACGAGTTTGCGGCGCGCGGACTCGATGCGCGCGTCGCACAGTGCAGCGCCTCCTTCAACCAGCGGCGCGGGACGCTGCGCGGCATGCACTATCAGGCTGCTCCCTACACGGAAGCCAAACTCGTCCGCTGCACGATGGGCGCGATTTACGACGTGATAGTTGACCTGCGCACCGAGTCGCCGACCTTCAAGCGTTGGTTCGGCCTCGAACTGAGCGCCGCGAACCGACGCGCGCTCTACATCCCGGAAGGGCTTGCGCACGGCTTCCTCACGCTGGCGGACGAGTCTGAGGTCTTCTATCAGATTTCCGAGTTCTATCATCCCGAATGTTCGCGCGGCGTCCGTTGGGACGACGAGACTTTCGGCATCGAGTGGCCGTTTGAGCCGCGCGTCATCTCGGAGCGCGACCGCGCCTTTCCCGATTTCAAAGCATGAAGAGAGTGCTCGTCACGGGCGCGACCGGCTTCGTCGGCCGCCACTGTCTCGCGCCGCTCGTCGCGCGCGGCTACGAGGTGCACGCCGTCTCGACCGCCGGTCGCCCGCCCGCAGGCGACGACACGCCGCGCGACGTGCGCTGGCACGCCTCAGACCTGCTGCGCGCCGGAGCGGCTGCGCGCCTGTTGGCAGAGGTCGAGCCGACGCATCTGCTGCACATGGCGTGGTATGCCGCGCCGGGTAAGTATTGGACGGCGGTCGAAAATCTCGGTTGGGTGCGCGCGAGCCTTGAGTTGTTCGAGGAGTTCGTGCGGCATGGCGGGCGGCGCGCGGTGTCGGCCGGGACGTGCGCAGAGTACGATTGGACGTTCGGCTTCTGCTCCGAGACGCTGACGCCGCTTGCGCCCGCGACGCTCTACGGCAACTGTAAGCACGCGCTGCGCCTCGTCATGGAAGCTTACGCGCGCCTGTCGGGCGTGAGCGCCGCGTGGGGGCGGCTCTTCTTTCTCTACGGGGCGCACGAGCATCCAGACCGCCTCGTCTCCTCCGTGATTCGTCGCATGCTCCGACGCGAGCGCGTGCCCTGCTCGCACGGCCGACAGGTGCGCGACTTCCTCTACGTCGAAGACGTGGCCGATGCCTTCGTCGCGCTCCTCGAAAGCGCGGTCGAGGGCGCGGTCAACATCGCTTCGGGATGCCCGGTCGCGTTGCGCGAAGTCGTCGGCCTCATCAGTCAGCGGCTCGATGGAGACGACCTCGTGGACTTCGGCGCGCTCGCCGCACCGCAGGGCGACCCGCCCTTCCTGCTGGCCGACGTGCGCCGACTCAACGAAGAGGTCGGCTGGCGACCGCGCCTCAGTTTGAGCGAAGGCTTGGCGCAGACGATTGAATGGTGGAGAAGCCATGCAGGCGTCGAGGCGCGTGGAAGTGGAGATTGATGAGAGGCAGCGTCCACAGCGTCGAGGGGCGCGCACGCGCAGGCGTTCGTTGCCGGTCGGAGTTGTGTGTTAGAATCCTGACACTAACGTTGCTGTTATTCGTCATCCCTGAATATTCATCCGAGAGGCCGTCGAAGTCGGAGTCCAATTCCAGCCCCGCGATTTCTCACGCATGAAGGTTTTAGCCATCGTTCCTTATCACACGCAGTTCTGCGCCGGGCAGCGTTTTCGCATCGAGCTGTGGGCGAGCCACCTCAAGGCGCGCGGCATCGAGGTCGAGTACTACCCGTTTGCCACCCCCGCGTTGACCGAGATTCTCTACAAGCAGGGACAACTCTTGCGTAAGAGCGCGCGGATGCTTCAGTGCTACGCCGGACAACTCGGCCGCGTGCTCGTGCCGCGCGAGCGCCCCGACGTGGTCTACATCTACCGCGAGGCGGCGCTTATCGGCCCGGCCTTGATTGAGAGCCTCGTCAGGCGTTGGGGCGTGCCCATCATTTACGACATCGACGAGCCGCTCTTTGTCCCTTACGTAAGCCCGACGAACGGTCGCCTCAACAAGCTCAAATTCTTCTCGAAGATAGACACGCTCTTCGAGATGAGCGACCACGTGCTGGCCGTCAACGAGGCGATTGCCGAATACGCCGCGCGCCGTGCGCGCAAAGTCTCGGTCGTCCCGATGGCCGTCGATACCGAGCGTTACGCGCCCGCGCCGGAGAGCGAAGGGTATGGCTCGCTTCCTTACGTCGGGTGGGTCGGGACGCTGACGAACCAGCCGAACCTCGAACTGATTGCCGAGCCGCTCAGACGCCTGCACCGGACGCACCCTTCGGTGCTGCGCGTGATTGCCGACGAGTCGATGAAGTTGCCCGGCGTCGAGGTCGAGTTCATCAAGTGGAGTTACGAGGCCGAAGTGCCGAAGCTGCGCGAGTGTCAGGTGGGCGTCGTCCCGGTCAAGCCGAGCGCGTGGGGGCCTTACAAGTTCTTCTTCAAGCTGATTCAGTACATGAGCTTGGGGATGCCGGTCGTGGCTTCGGCCATCGGGTCGAATCTGGAAATCGTCGAGGACGGCGTCAACGGCTTTCTCGCCCGCGACGACGACGAGTGGCACGCGCGACTGCTGACGCTGCTGGAAGACGCGGACTTGCGTCGGCGGATGGGCGCGGCGGCGCGGCGCACGGTCGAGGAGCGTTTCAGTCTGACGGGGCAGATTGATTTCATGGAAAACGTCTTTCGCAGCGCGCCGTCGCTGGTCGGGGCAACGGCGAGAGGGCTGGCGCGCGCCGGGCACTCCTGACGGTTCGGAAGAGCGTATGTTTCGTGGCAGTAAAATCCGGCTCGCCACGCTGGCGCTCGTGGCGCTGGCGCCGAGCTTTCTGAAGCGGCCGCTCTACCGCGCGCTGTTCGGCTATCGCATCGGCAAGCGCGTCCGCGTCGGACTGAGCATCCTCGACGCGCGCTCGTGCGAACTCTCCGACGACGTTTCCATCGGCCACTTCAATCTCGTCGTCGGCGTCAAGCGTCTCGAAGTCGGCGACCACGCGCGCATCGGCCACTTGAACATCGTGCGCGGCGGCGACGAGGTACGCATCGGCCGCTATGCGGAGATTATCCGCATGAACGAGATTAACTCTATCCCCGACCCGCAGGTCGTCAATCCCATCGAGCCGAAATTCCATCTCGGCGACGGCAGCGTGATTACGACAGGTCACAAGATAGATTTCACAGACCGCGTCGAAATCGGGCGGCGCACCATTCTCGGCGGCCGCAACTCTTCGCTCTGGACGCACAATCGCCAGCGCACGCGCCCGATTACGGTCGGCTCGCTCGCCTACATCGGGTCGGAGATTCGCGTTGCGC
Source organism: Pyrinomonadaceae bacterium (assembly GCA_035942915.1). Taxonomy (GTDB): domain Bacteria; phylum Acidobacteriota; class Blastocatellia; order Pyrinomonadales; family Pyrinomonadaceae; genus DASZCR01. The sequence continues at coordinate 38,902 of DASZCR010000310.1, forward strand.
CGGGAGGCGTGATACCATCGCGCTGCATCGTCGGCATCGGGTCGGTCATCACAGGAGCTTTGCAAGGCGAGAACTGCCTCATCGCGGGCGTCCCGGCGAAACCGATTAAGCAACTCAGCGACGAAGACCGTTTCCTGATTGAAAACAAAACCCGGCCTGACCTGCCCGACGACATCTAACGTCGCCCGGCAATCGTCGCAAACGGCCACCCTGATTCCCTTAAATTTTTCCTTAGAGACGAAGGAGGGCTGGTGCCTCCCGCCGTCGTCGCTTTCGGCCATCAAGGAAGCGGCCACCAACCAAGATTAGATGAACGCCCTTCTCGCCGTCCTCTCACTCGCGCTCAGTTGCGTCGTCGTCTTCCTGATGCCGCAAGAGGGCGCGTCGGCGCTCGTCATGTGCGCCGCGCTGGCGCTCCTCGTCGGGGTGATAATCCATCTCAGCGTGGGCGACGACCGGCAATTTCTGACGCGCCTGTTCGTCATTGCTTTGCTGCTGAGGATGAGCATCGGAACGATGATTTACGTCTTCCGCATGCAGGAGTTCTTCGGCGGCGACGCGACCACTTACGACGAGTTCGGCTATCTGCTCTCGCAGGTCTGGCTGGGCGAGTTCGATTATCCTTCGTTCGAGGCGCTGCTCGGCTCTCTGCTCGAACGCAACTGGGGCATGGTCTATCTCGTCTCCGGCATCTACACGCTGACGGGGCGGAACATGCTCGCCGTCCAATATTTCAACTCGGTCGTCGGCGCAGCCACCGTCTCGATAATCTTCCTCTGCGCACATCACATCTTCCAGAATCTCAGGGTGGCGCGGATGGCGGCGCTGCTCACGGCCTTCTTCCCGTCGATGGTGCTCTGGTCGTCGCAAGCACTGAAGGACGGCCCGATTGTGCTCCTGCTGGCGCTCTCCATGCTGGCGACTCTCAAACTCGGCGAGCGGCTCAGCGTCAAGCACTTTGCCGTGCTGGCCGGGGCGCTGCTCGCGCTGCTGACGCTCAGGTTCTACGTCTTTTACATGAGCGTGGCGGCCGTCTTAGGGGCTTTAGTCATCGGCATGAGGCGACAGTCGGCGCGCAGCCTCGTGCGGCAGTTCATCGTGATGATTGGCATCGGTCTGGTGATGTCCTACTTCGGCGTGCTGCGCGAGGCGAACACACACTACGAAACATTCGGCGACCTCGACCGCATCCAACTGAGCCGCGCCAACCTCGCCAACGCGGCGCAGTCGGGCTTCGGACGAGACATCGACGTTTCGACCACATCCGGCGCACTGACGGCCATCCCGGTCGGGATGGTCTATCTCTTATTCGCCCCTTTCCCTTGGCAGTTGGCGAACTTGAGACAGGGCATCACGCTCCCGGAGATGCTCGTCTGGTGGGCTTCCTTTCCGCTGTTGGTTCTCGGCATCTATTTCACTCTCAAATATCGTCTGCGGCAGGCGTTGCCGATATTGATATTCACGACGATGCTGACGCTGGCTTACTCCATCTTTCAGGGTAACGTCGGGACGGCCTACAGGCAGCGGGCGCAGATTCTCGTCTTTTACTTTATCTTCGTCGCCGTCGGCTATGTGTTGATGAAGGAGCGGCAGGAGGAGAAGAAGCGGCAGCAGCAACTCATGCTGCAAGAGGCGAGACTGCGCGTGCGCAAGCAGGTGGGCGTGCGCGCGGCGCAGGCCACACGCGAGAGACAGGCGCAGGCGACTCCCCGACCCGCGCCGCGTCATACCTGAGGCGGGCGTCGGCTGGTTGCAGACGGCGGCTTTTTGCTGAATACTAGCGCCTAATAATTTTCTTTTCGGGGATATGAACGCTCTTCTCGCCGCACTGTCGCTTGTCTTGGGGGTCGCTATTTCCGTCTCTGTCACGGGGGGCGCGGCGGCGGTCATCTTTTGCGCCGCTGTCGCCCTCATCGCAGGCTTCGCCATCTCCCACGTCAAAGAGCACGGTCGCTTCCTGCTACGCATCTTCATCACGGCGCTGCTCGTGCGGGTTGTCATCGGAACGTTCATCTACGTCAGCGACTCGCTGGAATTCTTCGGCGGCGACGCCATCACCTACGACATCCTCGGCTACATCCTCTACGACGCGTGGCACGGCAATGCGGCCGGGAGCGGTCTGGTCGAGGAATGGGCGAAGGGCGGCGGCGGCTGGGGTATGATTTACCTCGTCGCGGCCATCTACACGCTGACGGGGCGGAACATGCTGGCCGTCCAATATTTCAACTCGATTATCGGCGCGGCGACTGCGCCCATCATCTTTCTCTGCGCGCGCCACATCTTCCAGAACGTGAGGGTCGCAACGATAGCCGGGCTCTTCGTCGCCTTCTATCCGAGCCTCGTGCTCTGGTCGTCGCAAGGGCTGAAGGACGGCCCGATAGTCTTCCTGCTGGCGCTCTCGATGCTGGCGACGCTTAAGCTCGGCGAGCGTTTCAGTTACAGAGATGTCATCGTGCTCGGCTGCGCGCTGATGGCCTTGCTCTCGTTGCGCTTCTACGTCTTTTACATGGTCTTGGCCGCCATCGCAGGCTCGTTCCTTATCGGGATGCGGCCGGTCTCGTCAACCAACATCATGCGGCAGTTCGTGATGGTCGCAGGCGTCGGGCTGCTGCTCACCTACGTGATGGTGCTGCGCGGCGTCTCGCAGCAGACCGAGAAGTTCAACTTGCAGAGCGTACAGATAAGCCGCGCAGACCTCGCCACCTCCGCGCAATCCGGCTTCGGACGAGATATTGACGTTTCGACCACATCCGGCGCACTGACGGCCATTCCGGTCGGGATGGTCTATCTCTTATTCGCTCCTTTCCCTTGGCAGTTGGCGAACTTGAGACAGGGCATCACGCTCCCGGAGATGCTCGTCTGGTGGGCTTCATTCCCGCTCCTTGTGATAGGGACGTACTTCACGATTAAGTATCGTCTGCGGCAGGCGTTGCCGATATTGATATTCACGACGATGCTGACGCTGGCCTACTCTATCTTTCAAGGGAATGTGGGGACGGCCTACAGGCAGCGGGCGCAGATTCTCGTCTTTTACTTTATCTTTGTCGCCGTCGGCTACGTGCTCGTGCGCGAGAAGCGCGAGGACAAGATGCGGCAGGCGTTGATGGTCAAGCAGGAGGCGCTTGAGAGGGCGCGCAGCATGCGCGCGCGCGAACGCTACGAACACTGGAAGCGCGGCCACGAGAAGGAACTCGAACAGGTCGCGCGCGACATTACCGAGAGGATAGACTTCTGATATGTGCGGAATCGTGGGCATCGTTCAACGCGAGGGGCAGCCGGTCGATGCCGAACTGCTCGCCGGAATGAACGAGGCGATACGCCATCGCGGGCCGGACGAGGACGGCTATTACTTGAAGGGGCGCGTCGGACTGGCGATGCGTCGCCTCGCCATCATCGACCTCGCGGGTGGACAACAGCCCATTCACAACGAAGACCGCACGGCCTGGATTGTCTACAACGGCGAAATCTACAACTACCGCGAACAGCGCGAACGCCTTCAACAACTCGGTCACCGCTTCTACACCGACTGCGACACGGAAGTTATCCTCCACCTCTACGAACGCTACGGCGCGGACTGTCCCAAGTACCTGCGCGGCATGTTCGCCTTCGCCATCTGGGACGAGCGCACGGAGGAACTTCTGCTGGCGCGCGACCGCGTCGGCAAAAAGCCTCTGCTCTACGCGCGCGCGGGCGGCACGTTCGTCTTCGGCTCGGAGTTCTCGGCCGTCCTCAGACACCCGGCCGTCAGCCGCGACCTCGACCGCGAGGCCATCCATCACTATCTCTCGACGATGTGCGTGCCTGCGCCGCTGACGGCTTACCGCGCCGTGCGCAAACTCGAACCCGGACATACGCTCCGGCTCACGCGCGCGGGCGAGATAGATATCCAGCGTTACTGGCAACTGGACTTCACGAAGAAGGTGAAGATGTCTGAGCGCGAGGCGAGCGAACGCGCGCTCGCCATCCTGCGCGAAGCGGTGCGCGTGCGTCTGATGTCGGAAGTGCCGCTCGGCGCGTTCCTCTCCGGCGGACTCGATTCGAGCGCCGTCGTCGCACTGATGAGCGAAGTCAGCGACGAGCCGGTCAAGACCTTCTCCATCGGCTTCGAGGAGCAGGATTTCAGCGAACTGCACCACGCGCGCCGCGTCGCCGAGCATGTCGGCGCAGACCATCACGAGTTCGTCGTTCGCCCCGACGCGATGGAAGTCCTGCCGACGCTCATCGAACACTACGGCGAGCCTTACGCGGACTCTTCAGCCATCCCGACCTACTACGTCGCGCGCGAGACGCGCCGCCACGTCACCGTGGCCTTAAACGGCGACGGCGGCGACGAAGCGTTTGCCGGTTACGAGCGTTATGCGGCGATGAGTCTTTCGGAGAAGTACCGGCGCTTGCCGCGCGTCGTGCGCGAGGGGTTGATTCGCCGCGCGGCCGAGATGATTCCCTCCTCCGAGATGAAGCGCAACCGCCTGCGCAGCCTCAAGCGTTTTCTGCACTCGGCCTCGCTGCCGCCCGTCGAGCGTTACATGCGCTGGACGAGCGCCTTCGACCCGCAGGCTAAGGCCGAACTCTACACGGACGAGTTCCGGCGCGAGACGGCCGACCTCGACGCGCGACAATGGCTCGCGCCCTTCTTCGACGGCCGCCGGACGGGCATCGTCGACTCGGCCTTGCACGCCGACACGATGACCTATCTGCCCAACGACCTGCTCGTCAAAGTTGACATCGCCTCGATGGCCGTCTCGCTCGAAGCGCGTTCGCCCTTCCTCGACCATCATGTGATAGAGTTCGCGGCGTCTCTGCCGGAGCGGCTCAAACTGCGCGGTCTGACAACCAAGTATCTGCTCAAGCGCACGCTTGCGCCGCTGCTGCCCGCGCAGAACATCCGGCGTGGGAAGATGGGATTCGGCGTCCCCGTCGGTTATTGGTTTCGCGGGCAGATGCAGGGCTTTCTGCGCGAGACGCTGCTTTCGGAGAAGTCGCTCGGTCGCGGTTTCTTCAAGCCCGGCGCGGTCACGCGTCTCGTCGAAGAGCACACCAACGGCGGCAAGGATTACACCAACCAACTCTGGACGCTGTTGATGTTGGAACTATGGTTCATGCGCTTCATCGATGAGCCGCACACGGGCGCGACGCGCGGCGCGTTGGCGGCCGAGGCCGTGACGGCGCTCTCGTGAGCGAAGCGCCCGGCCGGGAATTTCACACACCTTCGGAGGCTACTTGATGAAAGGCATCGTTTTAGCGGGCGGTCTGGCGACGCGTCTGAGGCCGTTGACGGCGGTGACGAACAAGCACCTGCTGCCGGTCTACGACAAGCCGATGATTTACTACCCGATTCAGACGCTCGTCAACGCGGGCATCCGCGACATCCTGATTGTGACGGGCGGCAACTCGGCCGGCGACTTCCTCAAGCTCTTGAAGAACGGGCGCGACTTCGGCCTCAAACATCTCAACTACACCTATCAGGAAGGTGAGGGCGGCATCGCCGACGCGCTCTCTCTGGCCGAACACTTCGCGGCGGGCGAACCCATCTGCGTCGTCTTGGGCGACAACATCATTGAGGGCAACATCTGCAAGGCGCTGCGCGCCTATCGTCATCAGGGCGGCGGCGCGAAAATCCTCCTCAAGCAGGTGTCCGACCCGCAGCGTTTCGGCGTCCCGGAACTCGACGGCCGACGCGTCGTGCGTATCGAGGAGAAACCGGCCCAGCCCAAGTCGGACTACGCCGTCATCGGCATCTACATGTACGACACGGAGGTCTTCGACATCGTCAAGACGCTCAAGCCTTCGGCGCGCGGCGAACTGGAAATCACTGACGTCAACAACGCCTACATCCAGCGCGGCGAGATGACGTGGGACGAACTCGAAGGTTGGTGGACGGACGCGGGCACGTTCGAGAGCCTGCTGCGCGCCTCGAATCTCGTCGCCGAGACGGGAGCAAACAAGATGGAGATGGGAGCCAAGTCGGCCGCGCAGGAAGAGGCCGCACCGGCCGCCGCCATCTGAAGCGGAGAGGTTCGGCCTTTGCGCCTCCAACGTCTCGCGGCGTGCGATGAAATTTCCGCGCTGGTAACTTTGGAGGCGCAAAGAACGCAGCAGAGAAGTCGGAGAGCCAGAGACGGAGAGAGAAGCGGAATGGAAGCGAAGGCGGAGGCCGTTATCTTCAAGAAGGGCAAGATACGCGACGTGGTCGTCAAGGATTTGCGCAAGTTCGTCGATGAGCGCGGGTGGCTCGCCGAGTTGTTCCGCCACGACGAGTTGGAAGAGGAGTTTTATCCGCGCATGGCCTACGTCTCCTCGACCGAGCCGCAGGTGCAACGCGGCCCGCACGAGCACGTTGACCAGGCAGACCTCTTCTGCTTCATCGGCCCCTCGAACTTCAAACTGCGCCTCTGGGACAACCGCCCCGACTCGGAGACCTATCGCCACGTGATGACGCTCTACGTCGGCGAAGACAGCCCCCGCTCGGTGCTCGTGCCGAAAGGCGTTGTCCACGCCTACAAGAACGTCGGCCACAAGTGCGGCATCGTCATCAACTGCCCGAACCGCCTCTACATGGGCGAAGAACGACGCGACCCCATCGACGAAATCAGGCACGAAGACGACCCCGACACGATTTACCGCGTCGAAGACTGAAATCGGTGACAGGTGACAAGTGATAGGTGATGAGTGATAGGTGATGAGTGATAGGTGATAAGAGAAAAGCTTTTTCCTATCACCCATCACTTATCACCTATCACAATCTTCTTATCACTTATCACTTGTCACTTATCGGTATTGATGAAAATCGTCCGCATCATCGCGCGCCTGAACGTCGGCGGGCCTGCACGGCATGTCGCCTGGTTGACGGCCGCTGCGCTCCGCGCGGGTCTCGACTCGTTGCTCGTGGCCGGGACTGTGCCGCCGGGCGAAGACGACATGACCTACTTTGCGCGCGCAGAGGGCGTCGAGCCGCTCATCATTCCTGAGATGAGCCGCGAGATTTCGCCGCAAGACGCCGTGACGGTCTGGAAACTGTGGCGGCTGTTCGTGCGCGAGCGCCCGGACATCGTCCACACGCACACGGCGAAGGCCGGGACGGTCGGCCGCGCCGCCGGGTGGCTTTATCGTTGGGCGACGCCGACGGCGCTCTGGGGACGACCGCGCGCCTGCCGCTTCGTCCACACCTATCACGGACACATCTTTCACAGCTACTACGGCCGCTGGAAGACGCGCCTGTTTCTCGCGGTCGAACGCTGGCTGGCGAGAGTGGCAACCGACCGCATCGTCGTTATCAGCCCGCAGCAGTACCGCGAGATACACGAGCAGTTCAGAGTGGGATGCGCCGCGCAGTTTCGTATCATCCCGCTCGGATTGGACACGAACGTCTTCACGGACTGGCAGACGCGCCGCACGGGCGCGCGTGCCGCCTTCGGCGCGAGCGACGCGGACGTGCTCGTCGGCATCGTCGGCCGACTGACAGAGATTAAGAATCACGAACTCTTCCTCGAAGCGGTCGCGCGCTTCGTCGAGCAGAGCGCGGCCGAACGGAAGATGAGCGACACGCCGCGCGTGCGTTTCCTCATTATCGGCGACGGACACCTGCGCGCGTCTCTGGAAGAGCGTGCGCGCGCTCTCGGACTCGGCGGCATCGTCCATTTCACGGGTACGCGCAACGACCCGGAAGATTTCTACGCGGCGCTCGACGTGGTCGCCCTGACCTCCCTGAACGAGGGAACGCCGCTCACGCTCATCGAGGCGATGGCGTGCGAACGCATGGTGGTCGCCACTTCGGTCGGCGGCGTCGTTGACCTCTTAGGCGAACCGAGCATCGGCGAGGCGCGCGGCGAAGCGGAAGGCTACACGGTCTGCGAGCGCGGTCTGAGCGTGCGCCCGCGCGACGCCGCAGCCTTTAGCCGTGCGCTCGTGCGCGCCGTCGAAGACGCCGACCTGCGTCGCACGTTGGGCGCGCGAGGGCGCGCCTTCGTCGCGTCGAACTACTCGAAGGAGCGGCTCGTCGAGGACGTGCTTCGGCTGTACGAGGAGTTGTCGCCGGGACGACGACAAGAGGCGGCCGCAGCGGCCACAGGAGAGCGCGTGGCGCGCGTCGGCAGCGGCGGCAGCGCGGCGGGGCTGAAAGGAGACTGACACATTTGCGAGTATTGATTACAGGCGGCGCGGGCTTCATCGGCTCACACCTTTCAGACGCCTATCTTGAGCGCGGCGACGAGGTCTACGTGATTGACGACCTTTCGACCGGCAGCATCAACAACATCGCGCACCTGAAGAAGCACACGCGCTTTCACTATTCCATCGACAGCGTGCACAACCAGCCCGTCGTCGCCGAACTCATCGACCAATGCGACGTGGTCTTTCATCTGGCGGCCGCCGTCGGCGTCAAACTCATCGTCGAAAGCCCCGTCCGCACCATCGAGACCAACGTGCGCGGCACGGAAGTCGTCCTCGCACAGGCCAACAAGAAGAAGAAGAAGGTGCTCGTCGCCTCGACCTCCGAAGTCTACGGCCTGAGCGACCAGGTGCCCTTCCGCGAAGACGGCAACCTCGTCATGGGCGCGACGACCAAAGGGCGTTGGGCTTACGCCTGCTCGAAGGCCATCGACGAGTTTCTCGCCCTCGCCTACTGGCGCGAGAAGAAACTGCCGACCGTCGTCGTCCGCCTCTTCAACACCGTCGGCCCCCGGCAGACAGGGCAGTACGGGATGGTCATCCCGACCTTCGTCAAGCAGGCGCTCGCCGGCCGCCCGATTACAGTCTACGGCACGGGCGAACAGACGCGTTGCTTCGGCTACGTCGGCGACGTGGTCGGCGCGCTCATCAAACTGATGGACAAGGAGGAAGCGGTCGGCGGCGTCTACAACATCGGCTCGAACGAGGAAGTGACCATCATGGAACTGGCGCGGCGCGTCAAGGAGTTGACGAACTCGACCTCCGAGATTGTCCGCGTCGCCTACGACGAGGCATACGAAGAAGGCTTCGAGGACATGCCCCGCCGCGTCCCAGACATCTCCAAAATCAACGCCCTCGTCGGCTTCCGCCCCGAAATGTCCCTCGACGGCATCCTGCGCAAAGTCATCGAGTACTACAGCGGGCAGTAAAGTGATGGATGATAAGTGATGGGTGATAAGAGAAATCCTATCTTTGTCTTATCACCTCTCACCTATCGCCCATCACCCATCCCGACTGTGAGGGCTTGATTTCTCGCCACGTATCGAATAGCTTTTCACGCGCTCTGTCCACTCGGTCGCAGACAAACGAAGAACAGTTAAGGTATGCCTTTCAACCTCGCACAGTTGGTGGCGGTGGCGGCGTCGTTCGCGCTGGCGGTGGCGCTGACGCCTGTGGTGCGCGCGCTGGCGCGGCGCTTCGGTGCCGTGGCGCGTCCGCGCGCAGACCGTTGGCACGCGCGCCCGACCGCGATGTTCGGCGGCGTCGCTATCTTTGTGGCCGTCAACGCCGCCTATTTCGCTTTCATTCCGCATACGCCGCGCGGGTGGGTCGTTATCGCCGCGAGCGCCTTCCTCTTCGTCGTCGGCTTCGTTGACGACCTGCTCCACATCAAGCCGTATCAGAAATTGGTCGGGCAGTTGATGGGAACGGCCATCATCATCTATTTCGGGGCGGCGGGCATTGAGGGCGGGGCGGGGCTGCTGCTGCCCTGGACGGGTTCTGCCCCGCTCAACATGGCTATCACTATCTTCTGGCTGATAGGCATCACGAATGCCATCAACCTGCTCGACAACATGGACGGCCTCGCCGCCGGTGTCGCCGCGATTGCCGCCTTCTTTATCGCGCTCTCTCTGGTCGCCAACGGGCAGACGACAGAGGCGCTGATACTCGGCGTCTTCGCTGCCGCCCTCTTAGGCTTTCTCGTCTACAACAGCAACCCGGCGTCGATTTTCATGGGCGATTGCGGGTCGCTCTTTGTCGGCTTCTTCCTCGCCGGTTCGGCGCTCTTGAGCGCGTCGGGCAGCCGTTCGCGCAGCTTCCTCGTCGTCCTCGCCGTCCCCGTCCTGATTCTCTTTATCCCGATTTTCGACACCACCTTCGTCACCGTCCTGCGCAAACTTTCGGGGCGCGCCGCCACGCAGGGCGGACGCGACCACACGTCGCACCGTCTGGTGGCGCTCGGTCTTTCGGAGCGGCGCGCCGTCTGGATGCTCTACGGCTTCGCGGCCGTGTCGGGGATGCTCGCGCTCGCCGTGCGCGAGATGCGCTTCGACGTGAGCCTTGCCATCATCCTCGGCTTTACGGTCTTGCTCACGCTGGTCGGCGTCTACCTGGCGGGCGTCAAGGTCTACGACGAGGCCGAGG
>DASZCR010000311.1:0-8218 GCA_035942915.1 Pyrinomonadaceae bacterium
GACTACATCTGCGGCCGGTATTCTTTAACCTCAAAGCGCGACAAGTAAAACCAAGACAGCGCGCGCGGCGTCGGCGTCGGCGACGAAGTGGCGCGCCTGCTTCTGGCTCGCGGTCGCTGACCCGACCTCGCCGCGAGGCTCGAACGATGAAGCGAACCTCTAACTTCAACCTCATCGTCTTCTTTACCTTCCTGACTTTCGTCCTGACGGCCTTTGTCGTCTTGGCGTGGGAGCGAACCATCCGCGACCCTTTCTTCGCGTGGGTCGAGCGAAGGTATCCGGGCACGCATAACGAGCATGCGCGCGAGCAGTTCCAGCAGCGCGTCGAACACTTCACCATCTCGATTACGGTTGACATGGTGGTCGTCACGCTGCTGCTGCGGCTCGTTGACCGTCAGCAGCGCCGTCTGGTCGAGAGCGAGCACCGCTACCGTGCGCTCTTTGAGCACGCGAGCGACGGCATCGGCGTCATCGCCGCCTCGGACTATCATCTCGTCGATGCTAATCACAAGTTTTGCCAGATACTCGGTTGTGAAATTGAAGGGCTTATCGGGCGCGACATCCGCAACATCATCCGGCCGCTCTCGGCCGCTGCGCCCGGCACGAAGACGCTGGCCGCGCTGCTCGAAGGCAGCGAGGCGGGCGAGAGCGAGTTGACGGTCGAATCGTCGGCCGGGCATCCCATCCCCGTCGCCGTCTCCTTCAACACGCTTTCGACCGACCGCGAGCGGCTCATCATCCTCATCCTGCGCGACCTCTCTGCGCGTCGCCTGCTCGAAGCCGAGCGCGAGGAGATGCAGAGGCAACTGTTTCAGACCTCGAAGCTGGCCTCCATCGGTGAGTTGTCGGCCGGCGTCGCACACGAGATTAACAACCCCTTAAACGGCATCATCAACTTCGCGCAACTGCTCAAGGACGAGCCAGTCGAGCGCAGCGACTTCGAGCAACAGATGATTGACGGCATCATCGACGAAGGCGGACGCATCGCGCAGATTGTGCGCGGGCTGCTGACGTTTGCGCGCCACGACACGCACGAACTCGGCCGCGTCCGCATCGCCGACGCCGTCAAAACCTCCTTCTCGCTCTTCGGCCGTCAACTCGAAAAGGACGGCGTCGAGATAGAACTCGACGTGCCGCACGACCTGCCGCCCGTGCGCGGCGACGGGAGCCGTCTGCGACAGGTCATCGTCAACATGATTAGCAACGCGCACCACGCGCTCAAGGCGAAGCCGAGAAGCGACGAGGGGCGTCTGTTCCGCGTTCGGGCGCGGGCCTTCGAGCGCGGAGGCAGCCCGTGGGTGCGCATCGAGTTCTACGATAACGGCGTCGGCATCTCGCCCGAAAACACGGCCAAGCTCTTCGACCCGTTCTTCACCACGCGGCGCGACACGGGCGGGACGGGACTCGGTCTCTCCATCAGTTTCGGCATCGTGCGCGACCACGGCGGGACGATTCGCGTCGAGAGCGAGGAGGGGCGCTACACGCGCTTCATCGTCGAGTTACCCGCAGACACATCAGAGGAGGAGGCTGCTCAGTATGTTTAAGGTGTTGCTCGTCGATGACGAGCCGGCCATCCGTCTGACCATCGCCGAGTTTCTGCGGCGCGAAGGCTACCAGATGTTGACGGCCGCCGACGGCGAACAGGCGACCGAACTGATTCGTCAGGGCAATATCGACATCGCCATCCTCGACATCAACCTGCCGCGACGCGGCGGCATCGAGTTATTGCAGGAGTTGCAGGAGCGCGACGCATACGTTCCCGTCATCATGATTACGGGCGAACCGAACCTCTCGCAGATTCCCGCCATCATCCGCGCAGGGGCTTACGACTTCATCGCCAAGCCGGTCGTCAAAGACACGATTATTCGCGCCGTCGAACGCGCCGCCGAGAAGAAGCGACTGATTGACGAGAAGCGCAGACTCGAACGCGCCATCAAACAGCACGCAGAGGAACTCGAAGTGCGCGTCGCCGAGCGGACGGCCGAGTTGGCTGAGGCGCACGGCTTCCTCAACCTCGTTCTCGATAGTTCGACCGAGTACGCCATCGTCGCCCTCGACCTCGACAGTCGCATCACGCTCTTCAATCGCGGCGCGGAACTGATGTTCGGCTGCGCGGCCGTCGACGCGCTCGGACACCAGCCGCGCGAACTGTTCATCAACGCGGAGCAGGCCGGTATCGAGACTTTTCAGAAGAGTCTGACGGAGGCCGAGAGCTTCGGCCGCTACCAATCGGAGATTCACCTCAAACGCTCCGGGGGCGAGGAGTTCGTCGCCTCCGTTGCCATCACGCCGATTCGCGCGGCGACGCATCAGGCCGTCGGCTACCTGTGCGTGATTCGCGACATGACGGCCGAGCGCGAAGCCGAAGAACGACTCCGGCAGATGCAGGCGCGGCTGGCGCATCAGGAGAAGATTGCGGCGCTCGGCCGGGTCGCCGCGCAGGTCGCGCACGAAGTCAAAAACCCGCTCGCAGGTCTCCTGCTCTACTCGATGCACCTGAAGAGCAAGGCCGCCTCGAAGCTGGCCGAATCCGAGGCCACACTGATTGATAAGATTATCGACACCATCAATCACCTGACGCGCACCGTCGAACAGATTATGGACTTCGCGCGTCCTCTGAACCTGCGGCCGTGCGAGGTGGATTTAAACGGCGTCGTCTCGGACGTGCTGCAACTGCTTCAACCGCAGATGGAGGCCAACCACATCGAGCGGCAATTGAGTCTGCAAGAGGGCGCTCTGCGTGCGCGCCTCGACGAGTCGGTCATCCGTTCGGCGCTGATGAACCTCGTGCTCAACGCCGTGCAGGCGATGCCCGAAGGCGGCCGTCTCTCCGTGACGACGCGCGACGCGAGCGCAGGCAACGGCGATAACGGCCGCGATGCTTCGACAGGCGCGCATGGCGAGGCTGCCGCACGCCCGAAGCTACTACTGGAAATCGCCGACACCGGCTCAGGCATGACCGAAGAGCAGGTGAAGAACATCTTCGAGCCTTTCTACACGACCAAGAGTCAGGGGCTTGGACTCGGTATGCCTTACGCAAAGAAAGTCGTCGAACAGCATCAGGGAAAGATTACGGTTGAGAGTCGCCCGAAAGAGGGCACGCGTGTTCGCATCGAACTGCCCGCCGGGGCAGTTGGAGAGTAGAGGAGAAGAGAACGGTCATGCCCCACCCCACCCCGCCGCAACAAAGAATCCTCGTCGTCGATGACGAATCGAGCGTGACAGGCGCGCTCGAACTGATACTCGGCGAGCAGGGCTACGACGTGAAGACGGCGAAGTCGATTGCCGAAGCGTCCACACAGCTTCAAGGTCGCCCCTTCGACCTCGTCTTCACAGACCTCCGCCTGCCCGACGGCACAGGCATCGAACTGATATCGAGAATCAAGGGCGACACGCCCGACACGCAGGTCATCCTGATGACGGCGCACGGCTCGCTCGACATCACCATCGAAGCCATCAAGCGCGGCGCTTATTACTACGTCGAGAAGCCGTTCACGCCCGACCAGGTCATGATGCTCGCCGAGCGTGCCCTACAGTTCGGCGAAATCAAACGCGAGAATCAGGCGCTCAAGGGCGCGCTCATCTCGACCGACGGCGAGGCCTTCGGCATCATCGGCCGCAACCCGCGCGTCCGCCAGATACATGAAATCATCCGCACGGCCGCGCCTTCGGACGCTTCCGTTCTGGTCGAAGGCGAGTCGGGCACGGGCAAGGAGTTGATTGCGACGGCCTTTCACACACAGAGCCGTCGCGCGTCGCGCCCCTTCATCCGCATCAACTGCGCGGCGCTGCCTTCGGAACTCATCGAGTCGGAGCTCTTCGGTTACAAGAAGGGAGCTTTCACGGGCGCAGACCGCGACAAGCGCGGGTTGATTGAGGCCGCATCGGGCGGCACGCTCCTGCTTGACGAGATTGCCGAGATGCCCGCTCACTTGCAGACCAAACTGCTGCGCGTCCTGCAAGAGCGCAAACTGCGTCGGCTCGGCGACGAGCACGAGGTAGATGTCGATTTCCGTCTCGTCTCATCCACCAACCGCGACACGACGCAGATGATTCAGGAGGGCGTGCTGCGCAAAGACCTCTACTTTCGCATCAGCACCATCAAGGTCAAGGTGCTCCCTTTACGGGAGCGGCTCGACGACATGGCGCTGCTGGCCGAGCGTTTTCTGTTGCGCTTCGCGGAGAAGTACGGCAAGCGTCTGCGCGGCATCTCGCCGGCAGCTTTCTCGCTGCTCACGCGCTACGACTGGCCGGGCAACGTGCGCGAGTTGGAGAGCGTTATCGAGCACGCCGTCCTCTTCGCCACCGAAGACCAATTGATGCCGGAGAACCTCCCCGAACAGTTGCACGCGGCGCAGACGACACACTTCCGCTGCGTCATCCCGCCCTACATGACGATGGAGGAGATTGAGCGCGAGGCCATCGCACAGACGCTCGAACGCACGGGCGGCAACGTCAAGAAGACGGCCGAGATTCTCAACTATCATCGCCCGACGCTCTACCGAAAGTTGCGCAAGTTCGGCTTCAAGGGCGACGTGCCCGCCGACGCAGGCGACGAAGTCGAAGAGGAATAACGAGAGCCATCGAGAAAGAGAGCGTCAGGACGAAAAGAGTGTCGGGGCGGAGGATTAAGTCCTTCGCCCCGATTGTTCTCTTCACGTATTTTCGCGCTTGCGAGGCGCACTGTCCGGGCGTCGATTCCATCCACTGAACTCCTCAGCGCACCTCGCGCGGCGGGCAGGGAAGCGGTACGTCCGCTCGTTGTTATGCTGTGAATCACGCCTCTCGTTGGTTGTTTCACGCTGAAACACCGCCGCCGCCAGACACATCCGCCAAGCCTTGAGGTACGAACATTTGCGCTCCGCCCGACGCATAGGCACGGTGATTGCTTTTAGGCAGTCCGACGCTTTCAGACGGCGCGCTTGTTCGGCCAGACCCCTCATCCGCGCCACCGTTAGTTAATCATTGCAAGGATAATTCGGAGGTTGTTCGGACTTCCGGCGCGGCACGCGAACGCAAATATCGCCGCGACGGCAAGTCTGCCCCCTCACCTGCGGTCACGAGACCGGCGCCGGGAGGCTTCTTACATATAAAAACCCCCGTCCGGCGTGCGGGTCGAATCAGACCGAGTCACTTGAACACTCATCTTGAGGAGTTGATGAAATCCGATGAACGGTAAGAAAACCCATAATAAGCGCAGCCGGCTCGTTGCAGCCCTGCTCGCACTCTTGCTCTTGGGCGGAGGTTTCGCCGGTCTGTTCACGACGTTCACCGCGTCGGCGCAGACCACCGGAACTATCAATGAACCGCCTGCTGTTCCCCACTCCATCACCGTGTTCCCTTCGCGCGACTTCGTCTCGGCCGAAGGTTATGACCCGGCCAACGGCCCCGTCACCATCAGCGTCCTGCGCCGCGACGGCGCGGGCGGCTACACCCTTATTAGTCAGGCGCAGAACATCATGCCCGGCGCTGACGGCATCGCCGAAGTCAACCACCCCGGCGCGGCCTGCTGGGAAGTCATCACGCCCGACATCCGCCCCGGCGACGTTGTCCGCGTGACGACCCTTTCGACCGGCGTCTCTGACCAGACAACCGTCGCCAACGTCACAGCCGGTCTGCCTGAGCAGGTTGACGCGACGACCGTCGTCGTGCACGGCACGGCGCAGGATGCCAACGGCAACCCGCTCAACATCGACCTTATCGAGCACCGCCTGCTCAATCCGCTTGAGTTCTCGAACGACCGTCGCACCTTGCGCGCCAGCACGACCGAAGTCGAAGACGGCACGCTCGCCTACGACGCACCCGGCTCCATCAACTGGACGGCGACCTACTCGAACCTGAGCGCGGCCGACCTCGCGAAGGCGATGGACTCCGAGTCGCGCGGGATGTGGCTCGGCAACGACCCGTTGGCCGAAAACGAACTGACGATTTTTGAGATCGGCGAAGACGTTTTCGCCGGCCCGCAGGCTCCCTGCACCGCTCCGCTCGAAGGCGCTGGCCCGCCGCCGACGCCGCAGCCCGTTCCCGAAGCTCCGGCCTACACCTCGCTCGTTTCGCCGCCGGTCACCGGTCACGAAATCGTTGCCTTCCCTGAGCGCGACTTCGTCTCCATCGCCGGTTGGAGCAACGCCGAGCCTATCACCATCAACGTCCTGCGTCCGGTCACGACCGTTGTTGACGGCTCGCCCGTGACGAATCTCATCACGGTCGGCGCGTCGCGCAACATCACGACCGAAGACGACCCCGCAACCGTCGGCTTCGACGGCCTCGCCGAAGTCAACCACCCCGGCGCAGCCGCTTGGGAAGGCACGACGCCCGACATCCGCCCCGGCGACATCGTGCGCGTCACGACCGCTTCGGGCGTCGCCGAGCAGACGACTGTGGCGAACGTCGTCGCCGGTCGCCCCATCCGCATCGACGCGTCGACCGTGCAGATTCACGGCTTCGCGATGGACGCGGCGGGCGCTCCGCTGCCCATCGAACAGCTTGAGCAGCGCATGATTGGCAGCAGTGCCGACCCGTTCGACCAGAGCGGCAACCGCACGCTGCGCGCCACGAGCGACGGCGCCGAGCAGGGTACGCTCGCCTACGACGCTCCCGGTTCCGTCAACTGGACGGCGACCTACACGAACCTGACGGCCGCCGACGTGACGCGTGTGCTGAGCACCGAATCGCGCGGCATGTGGCTCGGCAGCAACCCTGCGGCAGGCACCGAGTTGACCATCTTCGAGATTGGCGGCGACGTTGCCGGTGGCCCGCAGACCCCGCTCAACGGCGCGGCCGAACCCCGCATCCTCGTGACGGCGAACCCGGCGACCGGCCTCTACGGCACGGCGCAGACCGTCTCGCTCGTCGCCCAGCCGGCCGAAGCGACCATCTACTACACGACCGACGGCACGACTCCGACGACCGCCAGCAACGTCTACACGGCTCCCTTCACGGTTGACGCGACGACGATTGTGAAGTTCATCGGCGTTGACACCGTCAACTTCACCGAAGGCCGACAGACATCGCAGGTTTTCATGGAGACCTACGTCATCGACGCGACGGCTCCGGCCGCCCCGACCGCGCCCGACATGGCCGCGACCAGCGACAGCGGCGCTTCCGACACCGACAACGTGACGAACGACGCGACGCCGACCTTCGTCGGCAACGTCGAGCCGAACGCCATCGTCAAGCTCTTCGTTGACGGCGTCGAGGCGGGCACGGCTAACGCCGATGCCACCGGCCTCTACTCCATCACGACGACGACGCTCGCCGACGGCGCGCACAGCGCGACGGTCAAGTCCTTCGACATCGCGGGCAACATGAGCGGCGAATCCGGCGCGATTGCCTTCACCGTTGACACGGTGTCGGAGACGCCCGCGACTCCCGACATGACCGACGCGACCGACACCGGCACGTCCTCGACCGACAACGTGACGCGTCTGAGCACGCCGACCTTTGCCGGCACGGCCGAGGCTGGTTCGACCGTCAACATCCTCGTCGATGGCGTGATTCGTGGCAGCGCGGTCGCCAACGGCGGCACCTACAACGTGACGACGACGGCGCTGGCTAACGGCATCCGTTCCATCACGGCGCAGGCGACCGACGCGGCCGGTAACATCAGCACCGCCTCGGCGGCTCTCTCCGTGACGGTTGATACGACCAACACGGGCGCGTTCGCCAACCCGCGCGGCGGCTCCTACAGCGCCGCTCTCTCGGTGACGCTTTCGAGCGAGGCCGGGTCGACGATTTACTTCACGACCAACGGCACGTCGCCGACGACGGCGAGCACCGTCTACACGACGCCTATCTCGATTACGGCGACCACCACCCTGCGCTTCTTCTCGGTGGACACGGCGGGCAACCAGTCAACCGTCTCGCAAGAGATTTACACGCTGGCTCCCCCGGCCGCTCCCGGCGCGCTCTCGGCCGACGGTAGCGTCCGCGACCGCGTCACGCTGACGTGGCTCGACAACTCGACCAACGAGACGGGCTTCATCATCGAGCGTTCGACCTCCTCGACGACCGGCTTCGTGCAGGTCGGCACGGTGGGCGCGAACGTCCGCACGTTCGTCGATACGACTGTCGCTCGACGCACGACCTACTTCTGGCGCGTGCGTGCCAGAAACAACTTCGGGACTTCGAATCCCTCGAACACGGTCTCCCTGAGGACTCTGTAAGCGAGCAGACACTCAGGGTCAGCGGTCGTCGCCGCGCGGAGAGGCACTTGCCC
>DASZCR010000312.1:0-4613 GCA_035942915.1 Pyrinomonadaceae bacterium
CGCGAGACGCTTGAGGTGCAGGCAGGAGACGTGTCGCCTGTTCGAGCGTCGCTGTTAACGAACATTTAAGGCGACATTCATCCGCACTTAACTCCTGTTGGATACCCTCCGCGCTTGCACCACTCTTGACCGCCCACAAGCGATTTCCACAGGAGGATTTTATGGCTCAGAGGTCTTCGGCGCTTCACGCGTGCGCGCGCCTCGTCTTCGTCGCCGTGCTCGTCGTCGCGCCCATGCACGCGCTTGCGCAGACCGACCGGGGGCGCATCGTCGGCACTGTCCGCGACCTGAACCGCGCCGTCATCACCGGCGCGACCGTCACCGTGCGCGACGAACGCACGGGCGAGGAGCGCACGGTCACATCGAACGCAGAGGGCGTCTACGTCGTCCCTGCACTGCGCGCCTCCGTCTATACCATCACCGTCGCGGCGACGGATTTCGCCAACACCACCATCACCGGCACACAACTCAACGTCGGGCAGGAGCAGACGCTTGATGTGACACTGGGCACGACCGCCGTCACCGAGACGGTCGAGGTCGTCGCGGGCGCGTCCGAGGCGGCCATCGACGCGGGTTCGGCGCGAATGGGAGCGACGGTCGATGCGCGTGAGGTCGTCGGCCTTCCCTTAAACGGCCGACAGCTTTCGCAGCTTTATCTGCAAGCGCCCGGCTCGGTCAATTCCGGTTCGGGAACCTTCGGCGACATACGCTTTTCGGGTCGCGCCGTGCAGCAGAACATCGTGCGCTATGACGGTGTTGAAGGCTCGGCCATCATTGACGCTTCGCCCGGCAATCTCAACGGCGAGATTGCCGGGCCGTTTCGCCTCCAATCCTCTCTAGAGAACGTGCAGGAGTTTCGCGTTGACTCGAACAACTATCCGGCCGAATACGGCACGGGCACGGGCGGCCAAATCAGCGTCGTCACCAAGTCCGGCTCAAACGCCTTTCACGGTTCGGTCTTCGAGTACTTCCGCAACGACGCGCTCGATGCCGCGAACTTCTTCGACAACATCGTCGGCAGCAAGTCGCCGCTGCGTCTCAATCAGTTCGGCGGTTCCCTCGGCGGCCCCATCATCAAGGACAGGCTTTTCTTCTTCGGCTCGTATGAGGGCTATCGTTTGAGAGCGGGCATCAATTCGATTGAGGCCGTGCCGGGCGAACAGTCGCGCATCTGCGCCATCGTCGCCTGCAACCCGTCCGTCCTTCCTTTCCTCACCGCCTTCCGCGCGCCCGCCGCAGCCATCATCTCACGCGGCACGGGCGCGAACCTCTTCGACGTGGCGCAGCTTCAAGGCACGTCGGCCGTCAACGAAGACGCCTTCGCCGTTCGCTTCGACCTGCGCCTGAGCGCCGCGCACAGCATGTATGCGCGCTTCTTCCGCGACGAGGGCGAGAACGTGCAACCCGAAGGCGTCACCGGCCGACGCGTCGTCACGGAGGTCAATCCGCAGAACGGCGTCGTCGCGCTTCAGAGCATCATCTCGCCGTCGCTCCTCAACGAGTTCAAGTTCGGCTACAACGGCGCGAAGACGCGCGTGAACGGTCAAGCCCCGACGGTCGGCGGCCTTGACCTCTCGGCCGTCACTTTGAACATCAGCGGCAACACGGCCAACTTCAATCTGCCGGGTCAGGGCACGTCGGCCGGGACGGCCACGCCGGGCGGCCTCGTGCGCGCCAACTCCGCGACGAACGGGCGCGGCCAGCCCTACACGCCCTACTCGCTCTCCTTCATCGACAATCTCAACTACACGCGCGGCTCGCACAACTTCCGCCTCGGCGGTGAAGTGCGCGCGATACGTCTCTACACAGACCGCCTCGGCGGCACGACCTACACCTTCGCGAGCCTGCCGAACTTCCTGACAGGCACGCTCCAATCCGTCCAGTTCGTCGGCGACCTTTCGGCCGAAAGCCCCTTTACGGGCGTCTCCGGCGAGCGACAGGCGAAGCAGGAGTACTACATCGCCTACGCTCAAGACCAATGGAACATCCGCCCCGGTCTGACTCTGAACTACGGGCTGCGCTACGAGTACTACACGCCTCTGCGCGAGGAGAACAATGCTCAGGTGCTCTTCGACATCACGCGCGGTCTGCTGCGCGACCCCTCGGAGGAAGCCTTCGGCTCGCGCAAAACCAACTTCGGCCCGCGCGTCGCGCTGACGTGGTCGCCCAACGTCGCCGACGCGGGCTTCTTCTCAGGAGGCCGCACGGTGCTGCGCGCAGGCTTCGGCATCTACTACGGCCCCGGACAGACCGAAGACCAGATTCAGCCCATCGAGTCTGACCGTATCCAGACGACCATCACCGGCTCGACCGTCTTCGACGGCACGCAACTGTTCGCCTTCCCGACCGACACGAATCGCCTCACGCAGTTCTTCGCCGCCAACGTCAACAACCGTTCTTACCAGCCGCGCGCCTATGCACCCGGCTACCGTATCCCCGAACGCGTCTATCAATACAGCGTCTCCTACCAACAGGAGTTGCCCTACAACCTCGTCGCGACGCTCGCCTATGTCGGCAGTCAGGGGCGCAACCTCTTTCTGCGCAGCGTCGCCAATCAGATACTTCCCGGCCACGCCGTCATCAGTTCAACGGCTTCGGCGCTACCTGCGGGCGTCGGCGTCGTCAATCTCACGAACGCGGCCGGACAGGTCACAGCCGTCAGGACTGTGCGCGAGTTCTCCATCGTCGCCGGGACGAGCGTGCAACAGCCCTTCGCCGAAGTTGACTTCAAAACCTCCGGCGGCGCGGACAGCTACAACGCGCTTCAGACGCAGCTTTCGCGCCGCTTCGCGCGCGGGCTGACGATGAACGCGCAGTACACCTTCGGTCGCAGCTACGGCAATACGGCCGGGTCGAACGAAGCGCGCACGGCCGCCAACAATGCCCTCACCCCAGACGAGTTCAACTACGACCGCAGCTACAACAACTTCGACGTGCGCCACACCTTCAATCTCTCTGCCGTCTACGACCTGCCCGTCGGGCGCGGGCGCAACTTCGACCTCGGCCGCGTCGGCAACGCCCTTCTCGGTAACTGGGAGATAGGAGCTATCGTCAACGCGCGTTCGGGGCTGCCCATCGAGGTTGGCATCGTGCGTCCGGATGTGGTCGTCGAGTGTCAGAACGCGGCCGGGTGTCCGGTCTCGAACGCTGCGGGGGCGGCCATTGTCCCGCGCGGCTTCGTCGCACAGTTGCCGACCGTGAGCGCGGCCGCGCCTCTGCCCGCAGGTTTCGTCGCGGTCGTCAATACACCGGGCGGCGGCGCGTCGCGCAACGTGCGCCGCCCGAACCTCGTGCCGGGCGTCAGCCCTTATCTCAAGAACGACCGCAACCTGCTCAACCCGGCCGCCTTCACCGCGCCCGCGCCCGGCACGTTCGGCAACCTTGAGCGCAACGCCCTGCGCGGCCCCTCGTTTAATCAGTTCGACTTCATCTTCAACAAGCGTTTCGCCCTCACCGAAGGCGTCCGCCTCGAATTTCGCACGGAGATTTTCAACATCTTCAACCGCGCCAACTTCGCGCTGCCGAGTTCATCGCTCAACGTCGGATTGCCCACCTTCACGACCGTCGCAGGCACGGGGCTTGTCCTAAATCCCAACTCCGGCCTCCAACCCGGACAGCCCTACACGCCGACGGCCGCCGGCTCGACCTTCGGCCTGCTCCGCCAGACCGTCGAGCGCACCGTCGGCCTCGGCACCAACCGACAGATACAGTTCGCCCTCCGCCTCAATTTCTGAAGGCCGCCAGAGATGATAGGTGATAAGTGATAGGTGATAGGACGAGAGTGATAGGTGATGGGTGATAGGTGATAGGATAAAACCTGTCTTTGTCTTATCACCCATCACTTATCACCTATCACTCCTTTCTTATCACCCATCACTCCTTCGCACGGTTCTGTTCACAGAGAGTTCAGGCGCGGTTAAGACGGATGTAACACGGTCGTCTTAGGCTGTGGGGTCTTATTCCCTGTCAAAACCGGGAGGCGTTAACTGTAACGGCATGATTCGTAAACGAAGGCTGATGTCCCAATGGTCGGCGCTCGCGGCCGTGTTCGTCTTGGCGTTCGCATCCTTCGGTTGCGGCGGCGGGGCGAGTCCGGTCAAGCCGGGCGGCGCGGCGCGCGGCGGCGACAGTAGCGGCGGAGGCGCGGTGCGGCTTCAGGGGACGGGCGCGACCTTCCCCGCGCCGCTCTATCAAAAATGGTTGAGCGAGTACGGCAAGATTAACGGCGCGTCGCGCATCGATTATCAGTCAACCGGGTCGGGTACGGGCGTCAAGCAGATACAGGAAGGGACGGTTGACTTCGGCGCAAGCGACCAGCCGATGAGCGATGAAGAGTTGGGCAAGGCGACAGGCGGCGAGATTGTCCACATCCCGACGGTGCTCGGCGCGGTCGTCGTCACCTACAATCTGCCCGACGTGAAAGAGGAGTTGCGCTTCTCCGGCGACGTGTTGGCCGACATCTTCTCCGGCAAGATTAAGCGTTGGGACGACGCGCGCATCAAGGCCGACAACCCGACGGCGACGCTCCCTGCGGCCGACATCACGGTCGTCGCGCGCGCCGACGGCAGCGGCACGTCCGCCGTCTTCACGGAGTATCTCGCTAAGGTCAGCGC
>DASZCR010000313.1:0-3740 GCA_035942915.1 Pyrinomonadaceae bacterium
GCCTTATCCCGAGGCGGTTGGCCGCGTCCGTCGAGAGCACGCACATCCCCGCGCCCGAGTCGAGCACGAAGCGCAGCGTCTCCTTCGAGTTGTTGATGCGCACCTGAAGGATGGGGCGGTTGTTGACCAGCTCGAACGGTATGTGGTTGCGCAGCGGGCCGTCGGGGCGCAGCAGGCCCCCTTGCGAGCCGAGGTAGCGCAGGAACTCGACGAGGCCGCGTATGCGGTCGCGCCTGTCGGTGTCCGTGCGCGGCGCGACGCGCAGGAAGCGCTCGTAGGCGTCGGCCGCTTCGGCGTAACGCTCGGAGCGCGCGGCGACTTGGCCGAGGTTGAAATGATGATCCGGCTCATCTGCGTCGAGGAAGGCGGCGCGGCGCAAGCCTGCGAGACTTTGCGCGATGCGGTTCTCGTAGAAGTCAACCATCGCAAGGCCGCCGACGGCCAGCGCATCGTCCTCCTTGAAGGAGAGCGCCGTGCGAAACTCTTCGACCGAGGGGCGGAAGTTGCCGGAGCCGAGCAAGGCCGCGCCGAGCAGAGAGTGTGCGCGCGCCGACATCGGGTCTTCGGCGAGAGCGCGCGCCGCGTGGTCGAAGGCGTCCTGATGTTTGCGCTGCTTGAGGAGTGCGAAACTGAGGCCGAGCCGCGCCGTCAGGTCGCGCGCGTCCTTCGAGAGCAGTTCGCGGTACTGCTTCTCGGCCGACTCGTACTCGCCCGCGCGTATCGCACGCTCGGCCTTCTGTCGCGCCTTCTCATTGTTCGCCGCTGACGCGCTCGACGGAGAGAGCGCCCCGCCCGGCAGGCACATCACGGCACACAAGATGAGCGCGCTCGGCCACGCCGCCGACACTCGATAGAATCTTTTCATCACTACAACTCCGGGGGCTAAATCAGAGATGAGAGTGGAGCGATAAGAGATGAAAGAGAGGCTGTTGTCTTTCCCTCATTCCTTATCCCTCATCCTTCATCTCTACTTCAATATCTCGCCCGTCTTCATCGACCAGAGGACGAGGTCGAGTTCGTCGAAGTCTATCGCTACGTCGCGTGCAAAGCGGCGAAGGCTTTCTTCGGTGTCGAGGTAACGCGCGCGCGTCGTGGGCGGCGCGGGCGATGCGACCACGCCGAGTTCGGCGAGACTGCGCAGGATGTGTTTGTCGAGAATCGCATAGCCGCGATAGCCGATGTTGCGTAGGAAGTGGCTCGACTCTTTGTAGCCAAGCCCTTTGATGCCACGCTCGCGCGCCAGCCAGTCGCGTCGCGCCAGCGGGTCGTCGAAACTTTCGAGCCGTTCGCGCAGCCGCATCCGGCAGTCGGCGCGCAAGTGTTCTCTGGTCGCCACGATGTAGCCGGAGCGCGAGCGCGGGTAGCGGTGCTTGCCCGCGAGGCTTTCGGCCAGTTGGTCGTGCGTGCCGCGCGCCAGCAAGGGGCGGACGGCCTCGACCGAACGCAAGCCCATCCGCGCCGACGCGCCCGCCGTGAAAATGCAGAAGACCAACTCTTCCCAGAGACGCTCGTCCGAGCCGTCGCGTCGGACGGACTCAAACTCCGCAAGCCGCTCGCGGATGGCGCGCGCCCTCTGTCGGTGCGCGGCGCGGATAGCTTCGACTGTGACGGGCTGTTTGTCTCTCTGCACGAAAGTCTTTCAACACGAGAGCCGAGACGGAAGACGCTGGCGAAATATTAGGTGCGCGCTCGACGCATTGTCAACGCACTTGCACGGCGCGCCGCGCCCCTGCCCCCGGCGGAATGGCATTTGCTTTCGGCCTTTATGACGCGTATCGGGTGCATACATCTCATACGATGCGTGCGGGCATCTAAGAGGACGCTCCCATTTGACAACCCTCCCCGTAATTTCAGCGGCCATGTCCGCCGAGGACGCGCGACTCCATGTTATTATCGCGCGCTCGCGGCCGTCCGCCGCAGTGAATCGTAGTTTTGAGGACAAGCATGGGAAGGTTACTGACGAGCCGTCTGATTATCGCTGCTGCGCTCGCTCTGGCGACGCTCGGACACGCGCGCGCGCAAACAACGCCCGCGCAGACTCCTGCGCCTTTACCGCAGGCCACCATCGCCCCCGCCTCGACGCAGACGACGCCACAGACCTCCGCGCCGCTCACAGCGCCCTCCGCGCTGCCGACGCCGACGCCGCGTCCTGTCTTCCAGCATCAGGGCGTGCTCGTGCAGAAGTTGAACGGCGAGACGGTCTTCGAGCAGGCCGTTGACCAGGGGTATAACCCGGCCTCCGCTATCAAGCTGGCGACGGCGCTCGTCGCCTTGCGCACGCTCGGTCCAGACCATCGCTTCCCGACCGCCGTCTGGACGAAAGGCACTTTCGACCAATCGACCGGCACGGTCAACGGCGACCTTATCATCTCCGGCCGCGACCCTTCGTTTCACTACGAGCACGCCGTCCTGATGGCGCGCAAGCTCAACGAGATGGGCATCCGCACGGTGACGGGCGACCTCGTCGTCGCGCCGCGCTTCACGATGAACTTCAGTTCGTCGGCGCTGCGGTCGGGCGAAAGCCTCTACGATACGCTCGACGCGACGCGGCGGCCTGCGGCGGCCGTGCGCGCGTGGTACGAGGAGCGCGTGCTCTTAGGCGACAACAGCGCGCTGCAAACTTCGACGCCGAGCGTGGCCGTGATGGGCGCCGTCTACGTTGACTCCGTTCCGGCGGGCGCGCGTCTGCTGTTTACGCACAAGTCGAGCACGCTCGTTGACATCCTCAAAGTTCTGCTCTGCTATTCGAACAACTTCATGGCCGAGCGGCTCGGCGACACGCTCGGCGGTGCCAGCGGCGTCGAACACTTCCTCGTCACGCAACTCGGCATCCCGGCCACAGAGATACATCTGGCGACGACGAGCGGCCTCGGCGTCAATCGTCTAAGCCCGCGCCACATGATGAAGGTCTACCGCGAACTGCTCGACGAGTTGCACGAGCACGGTCTCTCTGCGGTTGACATCCTGCCGGTGGCAGGCATCGACCCCGGCACACTTCAGAGACGTTTTGCCACGCATCCTTCACGCGGCAGCATCGTCGCCAAGACCGGCACGCTCATTCGCACCGACGGCGGAGCGAGCGCGCTCGTCGGACAGATGCGCGCACAAAACGGCGAGGTACTGCTCTTCGTCATCTTCAACCAGCGCGGCAGCGTACCGCGCTTCCGCAACGCGCAGGACGCGCTCATCCTTGAGCTACAGGCCACGCGCGGCGGCCCCAAGCCGTTCACCTACAACCCGCACGCGCTCGCCATGCGACTCGCCGATACGGAGTTCGACACGGCCGACAGCGAAGACAAAGGCGAATACGAACCGACGCCGAAATAGGAAAAGAGTGATAGGTGATGGGTGATAGGTGATAGAAGAAAGCATTCCTCCTATCACCTATCACCCATCACCTATCACTTAATCACTTTTCTCTCAAACGTGGAGCGCCCCGACGGCCTGAGAGTCGCCGGGGCGCTTTTTCGCCCCACCCGCACGCAGCGTGCGGCACCACGCACGAGGGGACGATCTCGTCGAATTGTTGAAGGTTAATGCCTCAGCGTGGGAAGGTTCTTCGTTTGACGGAAGCGCCGCACCGCAATCCTTGTTGCCGAGGCCGTTCGTCTTGCACGAGAGACACGCGCCGTGCGCGCCCTCGCGCACGCCCCTACAGCAACTCTCAAGCCGCGCTCCTGCGCCTGCCCTCGCGTCTCACCTAACCCCCAATACCTCCCACCACTTATCAACGCACGACC
>DASZCR010000314.1:0-4077 GCA_035942915.1 Pyrinomonadaceae bacterium
CGCAAGGCGCGTGCGACGAGGCCGAGGCCGCCCGCCAGCAGCACTAACATGATGATCGTGTTGAAGAGACTCGTCGGCCGGAAGTAGATGTGCAGGTTGGCGATGATGCCGACTACGATAATGACTGCTCCGCCGAAGACGAGCAGCCAGCCGATTTTCGATTTGCCGTCGAAGAAGAGGAGACCGATGCCGACGACAAGCGGCAGCAAAGACAGACCGAAGGCGTTGTAGCCCGCGAACGTCCAGTAACCGCTCGTGACCGTCACGCTCGTCGTCAAAAGGTACGCGCCAGCGACGGCCATCGCGAGGCCGAGCAGAAACTCTCCGACCCCGCCGGGCGTGCCGCCCGCCCCGCGCACCTTCGCGTGCTCTTCCACCCGCGCGCCCTTTCCGCCGAAGGCCGTCAATCCTTCTTGCCGAACATGCCGCCGAGCATGTCGCCGGCCTTATCGGCGACTCCTCCGATGGCTCCGCCCGCGCCTGAGAGCGCGCCGTCAACCTGTCCGGCAACCGGCGCGGGCAGGCGTTGCTTGAGAAATCCGACGACCGTCTCGACCGCCTGACGCGCCTTGTCCTCGCCTATCCCCGTGCGCTCGGCGACCTGCTTTACCAACTCGTCCATCTCTTATCTCCCTCCGCAAGTGTGATGTGAAAAATCGAGGCCGACCGACGCGCCCGTCTTCAGATGAAGACGACCGATTGCGAGTTCGGAATCTCGAAGCGGCGGCGGCAGCGCATGTTCTTGCAAACGAGCATGTCATCGACGCGCACCATGTAGTCGCGCGATTTGGAGAAGCGGGCGCGGTCTTGCTCGCTCGCCCCGTGCGGCGGCGCGGCCTTCTTCGTCCGGCGCAGCCAGCGCACCTCGTAGTCGGCGCGCTCGCGGCAGTGCGGACAGCTAAAGCTGGCGCGTTTGGTTTCGTGCTGTTCGTTGAAAAAATCGCGTTCGTTCATAATTAAGATGGGTGATGAAAGTATCTTTCAGACTCGCTCGGCTTTGAGTTCGCCCTTCCCCGCTCCGCCCGACGCGGCCTCGCGCCGACGGTGGTGATAGACGATAAGCAGGCCGAGCACGGCGTTGAGAAACATAACGGAGTTGGTGACGACGAAGACCCAGTTGTCGACGAGCCAACTGTAGATGGTGAATCCGAGCGAGGCGGCCATCTGACCGACGAAAAGCCACTTCGAGACGCCCTCGCTCGAACCCTCGCGCCACTGCTTGAAGACCTGCTTGCCGATGGTCAGCACGAGTATCAACGAACTGACCCACCCGATGGCTTCCGTCATCGCCTATCACCCCCTTGTCCTTGAGGAGTTCTCTAAAGATTCTTTCGCTACTCGGAGGCGCGCGCCTGTCCGGCCAGCAGTTCCTCGACCGTCTTGATGAGCGAGGCCGGGTCAATCGGCTTCGGTTCGTAGGCGTTCGCCCCCTGCGCGAGTGTGTAGACGGCGCTGCCGAAGCCGATGCCGGTCGTCACCAGAATGGGAGTCTCGGCTATCTCCGGCGTGTCGCGCACGCGCCTGACCATGTGGACGCCGTCGGCCGAAGGCATCTGAATGTCCGTGACAATCAGGTCTGGCCGCAGCGCGCACGCTTTGTCGTAGCCGGCGATGCCGTCTTCGGCGGTCGTCACGGCGTAGCCACGATGTTCGAGTGCGAGGCGCATCAACTCGCGCGTCACATCATCATCCTCGACCACCAGAATCTTTTTCGCATCGTTCATCGCATCAGCAGGCAGCGTCGCGCAAGCTACGCACGCGCACGAAACTTCGGCTCTTCCGCAAACGTTAACATCATAGCATCCGATGGCGCGTCTCAGAAATTGCCGCGCGGCGAGCGGCCTCGACGGCCGAATCTTTAGGCGACGTTTGTCGAGTAACCAAATTTTCGTTTGACGTTTACCAAGATTCAGTGTAATGTGTGCGGGCTCTCAAGGTGGTTTGAAGTTCGGAAGTGTTCTCGCTTACCCTTCTGATAGTCTTCGTAATAGTTCACTATACAGCACACATCACCCGTCAAGGGTTCGTCTTTTTCGGCTGCCGCCCCGATTGCTGGTGCGCGACCGGCCGCCTTTGTCTTCTACGTTCACGGGTTTGGTTTCATTCCCCAGCGTGCTCATGAAATTTGGCCGCTCACACGACAATCGAATTCGTAAACGCTAAAGCCCTGACGCCGCTCTATTGGTGGCGTGAGGGCTTCGTCATAACACAAGCCCCGACACTTGTGCGACGAAGATGTGCCGTTGACCGACACGCATCTTCACGTACGTCTGCCGATGGTTAGACCCTAAACCCTGAGGGAAACAGCCGGACTGCCTCGCACGCATTCTCCACGCAGAATCTCGTCTGGCAGTGCCTTGCCTTCATCCCCTCCCTTGACCGGTCTCACGGACTCGCTTCAGTCCGACCGAGCCGCAGCATTTCACTCAAAACCGAAGAAGCCCTCAAACCTTCATCTCGCGCGCGTATCATTTAATCTTTGCGCCGCGAGACTCGAAAGGAGACTTAAATGTCGAAGAGAAGAGATAAGACGCGGGAGAAAGATTCAATTATCGCCGCTCGTAACAGGCGCGAATTAATCGCCGCCGGATTCACCCGGCGGGACATGATGAAAATGGGACTGCTCACCAGTGCGGGCATGCTCATACCGATGAAGGGTCTCAGTGCCCGCCCCTTAACTAGCGCCGGGTTCGTCAATGATGAGCCGCAAAGCCCCCCGACCACCCCGTTCATTCAGGAGATGCCCAGACTAGCGCCGCTCGCGCCCGGCATCACCGGGCCGCCGCCGACGGCCGAGCCTAACCTCGCCCTCAACCCGGCCACCGGCCGACCGTTTGAAGGCCGCACGGTTCGGCATCAGGCTTTTGAGCAGTTTCCCCCCAAGGTGTTCTACGAGATGCGCCAGCGTGAGGGCTTCGTCAACATCCACCCGGAGCTTGACCCGCAGTACATCTGGGGCTTCAACGGCACCACGCCGGGGCCACTCATCGTCGCCCGCTACGGCAAGCACGGCACGCCGAACGCTAACGGCGCGATACTTGTGCGCCAGTGGAACGAACTGCCGGAGGACAATCGCGGCTTCGGTCTCCCTTCGGTGACGACCCACTTGCACAACGGGCACACCCCGCCCGAATCCGACGGCTTCCCCTGCTACTTCTTTGAGCGCGGGCAGTATTACGACTATCACTATCCGAACGTCTACGCGGGCGTGAATTCGAGCCACGCGGCCGTCGGCGGCGACATTAAAGAGGCGATGCACACGCTCTGGTATCATGACCACCGCATCGACCACACGGCCGAGAACACCTACAAGGGTCTGGCCGGAACGTACATCCTCTTTAACGAGTTCGATACGGGCGATGAGACGAGCGGCTTCCGCCTGCCGAGCTTCGGCGACGGCGTCAACCCGCTTACGAACTTCGACATCTACATGGTCATCAACGACAAGGTGATTGACCCGCAGACCGAGCAACTCGCCTTCGACCTGTTCAATCTCGACGGCATCCTCGGAGACAAGTTCTTAGTCAACGGCAAGGTGCAGCCGGTGCTCCACGTCAGCCCGCGCCGCTACCGCTTCCGCTGGCTCAACACCGGCCCGTCGCGCTTCTACCAGTTGTTCCTGCTCGACCCGACGAACAACTCCAGCAAGTCCTTCTGGCAAATCAGCACGGACGGCAACCTGATGGAGAAGCCCGTCGAGGTTCTGAGCAGCCGCTTCTCAGTGGCCGAGCGCGTCGATGTCATCGTCGACTTCACCGGCCTACAGGGCAAGACCTTCTACCTTGAGAATCGTCTCGAACAGATAGACGGTCGCGGCCCGACCGGCGACGTGTTGCCGGCCGGCGCGGGCGACAAGATTCTGAAGATTGTCGTCGACGGCCCCGTCGTCCCCGACCAGAGTCTCCACCCGTCGGCGATGCAGTTCTACGGCTTCCCCGACACGGCCGAACCCATTCGCGTGACGCGCACCTTCAGGTTCGAGCGCAACAACGGACAGTGGGCTGTCAACGGTCAGTTCGCCGGTGACTGCAACGATATCCGCTTCGCCATCCAACGCAACACCGTCGAGAAGTGGAT
>DASZCR010000315.1:0-8152 GCA_035942915.1 Pyrinomonadaceae bacterium
CCGTCCTCGCCAAGACCTACCGCGACGCGCTCATGCGCGAGTACGACGCGCAGTTCCCCGAATACGGCTTCGCACGCCACGTCGGCTA
The DNA here is from genome assembly GCA_035942915.1 of Pyrinomonadaceae bacterium. GTDB lineage: Bacteria > Acidobacteriota > Blastocatellia > Pyrinomonadales > Pyrinomonadaceae > DASZCR01. Next base: position 89 of record DASZCR010000315.1, read on the forward strand.
CGGCACCCGCGACCACTGGGCCGCCCTCAAGGCCCGCGGCTGCTGCCCGATTCATCGACGCAGCTTTCGCGGCGTGCTCCCCGAAGAAGAAGCGGGCGACGAGTAGGACGCGCGTCTGCGACTGCTGCTGCGGTTGACCCTCTATCCTTTATCCAGTGAAGGAGCTTGGCGAGCGTTTTGCACATCGCAATTGACGCGCACGCGGTTGGGACGGGGCTTGCGGGCAACGAGACTTACGCGGCCAGTCTGGTCGAGGCGCTGGCCGAGATTGACCGCGAGAACCGCTACACGCTCTACGTCACAAAGCGCGAAGCCGAAGAACGCTTTCGCGGGCGCTGGCCTAACTTCGGCGTGCGCCGGACGCTGCCGCACTCGCCTCTGGTGCGCGTCCCGCTGACGCTCTCTTTCGAGTTGCGGCGTCGCCCTGTAGACCTCCTCCACGTGCAGTACACCGCGCCGCCGCTTGCGCCCTGTCCCGTCGTCGCCACCATCCACGACCTCGCCTTCGAGCACATCCCCGAAACTTTCAAACGGCGCAGTTGGATGCAGATGCGGCTCACCGTGCGTCGGACGGCACGCCGGGCGGCGCACATCATCACAGGCTCGGAGTATTCGCGCCGCGACATCATCGAGACCTACGGCCTCGCGCCGGAACGTGTGACGGTCATACCGGCGGCCGCTGCGCCGCACTTTCGTCCGGCATCCGACGAGGAGCAGGCGCGCGTGCGCCGCAAATACGGGCTTGAAGGCGACTACGTATTAGCGGTCGGCTCCATCCAGCCGCGCAAGAATCTGGTGCGGCTGCTGCGCGCCTATGCAGACTTGCGCCGCGCGCGCGCACAGGATAAGCTGCCCAAACTTGTCCTGGTAGGAAAAAAGGCTTGGCTCTACGGCGAAACTCTCCGCGCCGTCGAACGTGAGAACTTAAGCGACCACACGATCTTTACAGGCTATGTGCCGACGGCCGACCTGCCCGCGTTGTACACGGCGGCGCTCTGCTTCGTCTATCCTTCTTACTTCGAGGGGTTCGGACTGCCGCCGCTTGAAGCGATGCAGTGCGGGACGCCGGTGCTGACCGGCAACCTGACGAGTCTGCCGGAGGTGGTCGGCGATGCCGGTCTGACAGTCAACCCGTTTGACGAGACGGCGCTCGGCAACGCACTGTCGCGTTTGATAGACGACCCTGAGTTGCGCTCGACTCTACGGCTCAAAGGTTTCGAGCGGGCGCGCACTTTTAATTGGCGCGAGACGGCGCGCATGACTTTGCAGGCTTACCACAGAGCGACAGGAGGAAGGGGATGGTTAGGAGGGATGACGGATGAGGGATGAGGGATGAAATAAAAGACAGAGGATGTCTTTCTTCTTCGTCCCTCATCTCTCATCTCTCATCCCTCATCCCTGTTGATGATGCGAATAGCCATCCTGGGTACAAGGGGCGTGCCCGCCAGCTACGGCGGCTTCGAGACTTTCGCCGAGCAGCTTTCGACGCGACTCGTCGCGCGCGGCCACGAGGTCACGGTTTACTGCCGCGCGCACTACGTCTCGCCGCGCCAGCTTGAATACAAGGGCGTCCGTCTCAAGGTGCTGCCCACCATTCGCCACAAGTACTTCGACACGGTTGTTCATGCCTTCCTTTCCGCGCTCGACGCGGCCGCGCGCCGCTACGATGCGGCGCTCATCTGCAACGCCGCCAACGCCCCCTTCGCGCCCATCCTCCGCCTGACGGGCAAGCCCGTCGCCATCAACGTCGATGGTCTCGAACATAAACGCCGGAAGTGGAATCGGATGGGGCGCGGTTACTACCTGCTGGCCGAGCGGCTCGCCGTCTGGCTGCCGAACGTGACGGTGACGGACGCGCGCGTCATTCAAGACTATTATCTTGCGCGTTACAACGCCGCTTCCACGATGATTGCCTACGGCGCAGAGGTCGAGCGACGCACAGACCGCACGGCCGTCAGGCAATGGGGCGTCGAGCCGAACCGCTACGTGCTCTACGTCTCACGTCTCGAACCTGAGAACAACGCGTCGATGGTCATCGAAGCCTTCAAGCGCGTCCGCACGCCGCACAAGCTGCTGATAGTCGGCGACGCGCCTTACGCGCACGAGTACATCCGCGAGTTGCGTGCGCTGGCGCGACGCGACCGCCGCATCGTCTTCACGGGCTTCGTCTTCGGCGACGCCTACCGCGCACTTCAGCAGAACGCTTACTGCTACGTCCACGCCACCGAGGTCGGCGGCACACACCCGGCGCTTCTGGAAGCGATGGGCTACGGCAACTGTGTGCTGACGCTCGACACGCCGGAGAACGTCGAGGCCGTCGGCGAAGCCGCCATCCCTTACTCCGACACGAAAGACCTCGAAGGCAAACTCCAACGCGTGCTGAGAGACGGCGCGATTGTCAATCAATATCGCCAGCGCGCGCAGCAACGCGTGCGCGAACGCTACGACTGGGAGCACGTCGTTGACCGCTACGAAGAGCTCTTCGCGCGCATCGCCGGTCTCGACTCACCGGCGCGTCCCGCGACCGAAGAGGAGCAGCCCTCGCAACACACGCTCGCCGAGACGGCCGAACGCGAAGCCATCAAAAAACACTAGCGCAAGTTTCAGCCATAAGTTGAGGGGCAGAGGACTTCAACCTCTGCCCCTCTAAATTTTTCGCCCGTCCGGGCGCGGCCTACTTGAGCGCCTTGATGTCTGTGGGTCGCGCGAAGAGGGTTTCGGGGACGGCAAGATTGAAGTCTACCGTCTGGTAGTTGACGCGGCTCGACTGTTGACCGGCGCGGAAGTGGTCTATGACGAACGGGACGTTGACGCCGCTGATGCTCAAAAATTGCGCGTAGCGGTCTTCTTCGGCCACCTCGTCGCCCTCTGCGTTCGTCCGTTTGTAGAGCGTCTTCGATGGCAGAAAGCTCTTCGAGTCGAACTCGAACTCGACGGAGAAGCCGTCCGGGTAGGTGAGACGCACGACCTCGTTGCGTTTAGCAAGCCCTGCCTCACGGCGTCCGACGTACTTCAGTTCGGCGCCCTCCGTGCGCCACCAACCGCGCAGCACGTTGTCGATGCTCGTCCGCAGGGCGATGCGGAAGTCTCTGGTCTGTGCGGGCGTCGCATCGAGAATCTTGCGCGCCATGCCATCGAAGAACCAGCCCTTGTCGCCCGTGTAGGTCTGGATGCTCCTGATGCCCTGACCGCGAAACTCCGTCCGCTCGCGGTCTGGGAAGACCATGTAGTCGATGAAGGTGTTGGGCAGCGTCGCCACACCGTCCTCGAATGGCGTGTAGTAACCGCGCGAGGTGACTGTCCGCACGCCGAGAAAAGCGGAGCCGCCCATCGCTTCGACGGCGCGTTGCAGGATGGTCTCGGCCTTCTCGTCGCGCTTCGGCGCAGGCTTGACAGGTTCGGCGGCGGCCGTCGGCGAGGCGGGCGGAGTCTTGTTCGCGTCCTGCGGCGGCGCGGCCGAAGCAGGGAGCGCGAAGAGGACAAGCGCGGGGAGCGCACGGCGGAGAAGGTTGAAAAAACTTGTCTGACTCATGTTCGGATTTATAAAACTTCTCGGAGGCGCAAGGCAAACGTCGTCGCCGCGAGGCGGCGCACTGTAAGGAGAAAAAGGGCTTCAACGCGTCTGTACGGTCGCTGAAGCCCCTTATCGTCTTTCTTCTCTGACTGAGCGGCGGACGCCGGTTTAGAAATCGCTCGCGACCGCTTCGCCCTTGTCAATCGTAATCTCGCCGTCGCGCACATCGACGACGAAGCGCGAGGCCGTCTTCCACATCGCCGTAATCGGCAGTTTCACCTTCTCGTCGATGTGTCGCTTGAGGAAGCGCGCGCCGTAGGCCGGGCTGTAGCCCTTCTCCGTGAGCAGGTTGAGCGCGGCCTCTGTGACTTCGAGAGTCCTGCCCTGCGACTCCATCTGTCGGCCGAGCTTCCCCGTATAGAGTTGCGCAATCTCGCGCACTTCGTCCATCGTCAGCGGCGAGAAGACGACAATCTCGTCGATGCGGTTGCGGAACTCCGGCGAGAAACGCTGTTCGGCAGCCTTCATCACTTCGCCCTTGACGGCCTTGATGTCGCCGAGAGTCTTCGTCCCGAAGCCGAGAGGCTTCTCGTATTTCTTGAAGCTCTCAGAGCCGAGGTTTGAGGTCATGATAACGATGGCGTCGGAGAGATAGACCTTCTTGCCGCGCCCGTCCGTCATCCAGCCCTCGTCGAAGGCCTGAAGGAAGAGGTTCATCAGGTACGGCGAAGCCTTCTCAACTTCGTCGAGCAAGAGCACCGTGTAAGGATTCTCGCGCAGTTGCTCCGTCAGGATGCCGCCGCGCTCGGAGCCGACGATGCCGCGCGGCATGCCGATGAGTTTCTCGATGCCGACCGTGCCGTCGCCATACTCGGACATGTCGATGCGAATCATCTTCTCTTCGTCGCCGAACATAAACTCGGCGACAGCCTTCGCCAGTTCGGTTTTGCCGACGCCGGTCGGGCCGAGGAAGAGCAGCACGCCGTCGGGCTTGTAGTGCGACTCCTTGAGCGGCCCTTTGTTGAGGCGCAGGCGTTGGGCGACGGCGCGCACGGCGTCCTTCTGCCCGATGACGCGCTTCGCCAACTGGTCTTCCATGATGGAGAAGCGGTCGGTTGTGTCGCGCGCAATCATGTCGCGCGGAATACGCGACTCCTGCGAGATGACATCGATGACGTGTTCAGAACGAACGACCGAAGTCTGCGGCTCGTTAATCTCGACCTTGACGGCCGCCGTGTCGAGCCAGCCGATGGCCTTGTCCGGCAGGTGCAGGTTGCGTATGTATTTCGGAGCCATCTCAAGCGCCGTGTTGATGGCGTCGTCCGAGATGGTCACCGAGTAGTTGCGTTCGAGGCGCGGCCGCAGGCCGAAGAGAATCTCGCGCGTCTCGGAGATGCTCGGCTCGGCAACCTTGACGAGACGGAAACGACGTGCGAGCGCCTCGTCCTCGGCGATGTATTCCTTGAACTCCGTGATGGTCGTCGCGCCGATGATGCGCAGTTCGCCGCGCGCGAGTGCGGCCTTGAACATGTTGGCCGCGTCGGACGAAGTGCCGAGCGCCGCGCCCGCGCCGATGATGGTGTGCGCCTCGTCGATGAAGAGGATGAGATTGTCGCGTTCCTTAACTTCGTCGATGATGCCCTTGATGCGCTCCTCGAACATGCCGCGCAACATCGTCCCGGCGACGAGGCCGCCCATTTGTAACTGGACGATGTGCGAGCCGCGCAGACGCGCCGGAACCTTTTCGGGTTCAAGCTCGATGAGACGGGCGAGACCTTCGACGACGGCCGTTTTACCGACGCCCGGTTCGCCGACGAGCATCGGCGAGTTGGCGCGTTCACGATGGCAGAGGATTTCCACCATCTGCTGAATCTCCTGCTCGCGGCCGATGGTTGGCGGCAGTCTGTCCATCCGCGCCAGACGATTCATCGAGACGCCGAAGTGCTTGAGGTAAGGCGGCAACTCGAACTTCTTCTTGTACTGTTCCTCTTCCTGCTCGCGCGTGCGGACGCGTGCGCGCACCTGTTCGACGACCGCCTCCGGGTCGGCTCCCATGTTCCTGAGCAGACCGATGAAGACGCTCTTCTCGTCCTGCGAGAGAGCCATAAAGAGGTCTGTCGCTTCGATGGTCTTGCGCCCCTGCGCGCGCGCCCTCTCCATCGCCTTCTTGAAGAGTTCGATGGTCTCCGGCGAGATGCGTACGCCGCGATTGAGGTTCGAGAAGCGCGTGTTCTCCAATCGCTTCTCAATCATCACCTTGACCGTGCGCGGGTCGAGCGCAAGGTCGCGCATGGTCGAGTTGAAGAGCTCTGCCTCCTCCGTCGCCAGTGCATTGAGAATGTGTTCTACAGCGATGTAATTTTGGTCACGACGCCGCGACTCCTGCATGGCGTGTTCAAAAACGCGCTGACCGCTCTCAGCGAAACGGTCTTTGTATGTTCCTAAATCTATCATTGCATGTTCCCCTTAGCGTGACCGGCAGGAGCAGAGCGAGAGGTTCTTGAACCTACGAGTCTTCAACTACGGCCTGTTCAAAAATACGTTCGGCAGCGAATTTCAGTTCTTTTGGCGGCTCATCGAGCAACTCAAGACTGTCTGAAATTGAGCGCCTCCGTTCGGCTTTCGTTTAGATGCGAGGCGACCGAAGGCCGTTCGCCCGTCGTGGTTTCGGACACTTCGATCATACCACAGCGAGCGGTAGCAAATTTGCTGCCAACACCAGAGAAGGAGAAAGGGAAAGCAAAAAGGCAAAAGTCGGGAAGCCGTCGAGCGGCCTTCCACTTTTGCCTTTGACCCTTCGACTGTTGCTTTCTTTAGTAGTCGTAGTCTTCTCCGCCGTGCGAAGGCGTCGGCGCACGTTTCGGTTCGGGCGCATCGGTGACGGCCGCCTCGGTCGTCAGCAGCAACCCGGCGACGGACGCAGCATTTTGCAGTGCCGCGCGCACGACTTTCGTCGGGTCGATGATGCCTGCCGCCGCGAGGTCTTCAAACTTGCCGGTCGCGGCGTTGTAGCCCTGCTTGCCCTTCGACTCTTCCACGCGGTTGATGACGACCGCGCCATCGACGCCCGCGTTCTCGGCGATGCGACGCAACGGCTCTTCCATCGCACGGCGCAGAAGGTTGATGCCCGTGCGCACGTCCGCGTCCGCGACTTCGAGTTTGTCGAGCGAGCGCGCAGCGCGGACGAGGGCGACACCGCCGCCCGGAACGATGCCTTCCTGCGCGGCGGCACGCGTAGCGTTGACGGCATCATCGACGCGCGCCTTCTTCTCCTTCATCTCGGTTTCGGTGGCTGCGCCGACGCGGATGACGGCGACGCCCCCGGCCAGTTTCGCCAGACGCTCCTGCAACTTCTCTCGGTCGTAGTCGGAAGTCGTCTCGTCCATCTGCCGACGGATGGTTGAGATGCGCCCTTCGATGGCGCGCCGCTCGCCTGCGCCCTCGACGATGGTCGTGTTCTCTTTATCGACGATGACGCGCTTGGCGTTGCCAAGGTCTGCGAGCGTGACGTTCTCCAACTTGATGCCCAACTCCTCCGTGATGACGCGCCCGCCCGTGAGCGCGGCGATGTCTTCGAGGATGGCCTTGCGACGGTCGCCGAAGGCCGGGGCTTTGACGGCGCAGACCTTAATCGTGCCGCGCATGCGGTTGACGATGAGCGTCGCCAGCGCGTCGCCTTCCACGTCTTCGGCGATGATGAGCAGCGGGCGGCCGTGCTGCGCCGTCTGTTCGAGCAGCGGCAGGAGGTCGCGCATGGCGGCAATCTTCTTCTCGTGCAGGAGGATGAAAGGCTCGTCGAGCACGGCCTCCATGCGTTCGGGGCTGGTCACGAAGTAGGGCGACAGATAGCCCCGGTCGAACTGCATGCCCTCAACAATGTCGAGTTCCGTCTCAAGCGTGCGCGACTCTTCAACCGTCACGACGCCGTCGCGGCCGACGCGCTCCATCGCTTCCGAGATGAGTTCGCCCAACTCGCGGTCGTTGTTGGCCGAGACGGAGGCGACGTTGGCGAGGTCTTCCTTGCTCTTGACCTTCTTCGACTGCCGTTCGAGGTCTGCGACGGCCGCCTCGACGCCGAGTTGGACGCCGCGCAGCAAGGCCATCGGGTTCGCCCCGGCCGTCACGTTCTTGACGCCCTCGCGGAAGATGGCCTGCGCGAGCACGGTCGCAGTGGTCGTCCCGTCGCCCGCCGCGTCGTTCGTTTTGGTGGCGACCTCCTTGACCATCTGCGCGCCCATGTTCTCGTACTTGTCTTTAAGGTCGATTTCGCGCGCGACCGTGACGCCGTCTTTGGTGATGACCGGCGAGCCGAAACTTTTGCCGAGCACGACGTTGCGCCCGCGCGGGCCGAGCGTGACGCGGACGGCGTTCGCCAGCGTGTTGACGCCGGCCAGCATCGAACGGCGCGCCTCCTCCCTGAACTTCAAATCCTTCGCTGCCACTATGGTTTCTCCCTCGATGGAATGTTGATGAGGTAATCAGTAGTTAACTGACTACATGATTACTCTGATGCGGTGGCGTCGGCGCGCACGCGCGACGAACGGCCGACC
>DASZCR010000316.1:0-10610 GCA_035942915.1 Pyrinomonadaceae bacterium
TCTCGAAGCGACGCCCCGTAACGTGCTCCACCTCGTCCTCGTTCGGCGTGGCCGACGTGAAACCGGAAAATTCCAGTAGACGGAAACGCGAATCGACGAGCACGGGCGTCGTGCGCTGCGCGGCCAACTCTCTGAGCACCGTTATCACTGCCTCGCAGGCGACGCCGTAGTTGTAGTCCGAGACGACGACCGCTTCGCAGCCGCGCGCGGCCTCCGAGACATGCGCGGCGAGTTCGGCGCGCACGCCCGCCTCGACGAGCGGCGCTCCTTCGTAATCGACACGTATCACCTGCTGTCGCGTCGAGTGTGCCTGACCGGCGAGGATGCGTTCCTTCGTCGTCGTCGTGAACTGTGGCGAGCGTATGACGCGGCTGCAATCGACTCCGGCCGCGCCGAGTTGAGTGAGCAACGCCGCCCCCGCCTCGTCTTCACCCGCGACGCCGACGACCGACGTGCGTGCGCCGAGCGCGGCGAGGTTTGCCGCACAGTTGGCCGCGCCGCCCGGCACGGTCTCCGTCCGCTCGTGGCGCAGGATGAGCACCGGCGCTTCGCGCGAGACGCGGCTGATTTCGCCATAGACGAAGCGGTCGGCCACGAGGTCGCCGACGACCAGCACGCGCCGCCCGCCGAAGGCGCGCACCAAACTCGCCAGCCGTCCCTCCCCTGATGTCACGTCGTTTGCCATCATTCAAGAGTGACAGGCGATAGGAACAGAGAGTGATAGGTGATAGGTGATGGGTGATAGGAGAAATCCTGTTTTGTCCTATCACCCATCACTTATCACCTATCACTCCCTTCTTATCACTTATCACTTCCTTCTTATCACCTATCACCTATCACCTATCACTGCTTACCTGTCACAATCTTTTGCACGGCTTCGAGGAGGTCTTGGGCGACGAGGTCGGGTAGGTGTCGCCATGCGGCGCGCTGGTGCTCCCACTCGCCGCGACCGTAGCCGCTGAGGACGAAGGCGGAGCGCACGCCTGCGTTGCGCGCCAGTTCCGTGTCGCTGTAGCGGTCGCCGACCATCCAACTGGAGGAGAGGTCGATGTCGAGTTCGGCGGCGGCGCGCTGAATCAGTCCGGGCTTCGGCTTGCGGCAATCGCAATCGAGACGATAGGGCGGCTCGCCGACGGACGGATGATGCGGGCAATAGTAGAGGGCATCGAGGCGCGCGCCGCCGCGCTCAAGTTCGCGCGCGAGGATTTCGTGGACTGCGCCAATCATCTCCTCTCTGAAGTAGCCGCGCGCCACGCCCGCCTGATTCGTCACCAGAATGGCGAGCCATCCGGCCTCGTTCAGCAGTTTGACGGCCGCCGCCGAGTAAGGGAAGACGCGATAACGCGTCGGGTGGTTGACGTAGCCCACCTCCTCCGAAATCGTCCCATCGCGGTCGATGAAGACCGCACGCCGCTTCATCGTGCCAACTCCACGCCCGCGCGTCGCCTCTCAAGGACTGTCAACGCGCGCGCACATACGTCTTCGACCGTGACGGCCGTCATGCAGCGATGGTCGATAGGACAATCGCGCAGCATACACGGCGCACAGTCGGGCGGCACGCGCACGACCTCCGACAGTTCGGAGAAGGGGCGCGTCGTCTGCGGGTTGGTCGGGCCGAAGATGACGAGTGCGGGACAGTCGGTTGCGGCGGCCAGATGCGCAGGCCCCGTGTCGTTAGTGACCAACAGGTCAATGACGCTCAAAAGCGCCGTCGTCTCCGCGAGGCTCGTCCGGCCGGTCAGGTCAACGGGGCGCACGCGCGCCTGTGAAGCGACCTCCTCGGAGACTTCGCGCTCCTCGCGCGCGCCGATGAGCACGACCTGTGCGCCCGCACGCTCGCTGAGCATGTCTGCCAGCATCGAGAAACGTTCGCTCGGCCAACGCTTGGCGCGGCTGTTGGTCGAACCCGGACAGAGCGCGACGACGGGTCGTCTGGCGTCGCGCACGCCCGCCTCCCGCAGCAGTGCGCGCGCCGCCTCGCGCCGCGCCGCAGGCACTTCGAGTTCGAGGCGCGGCCTGCGCCCTTCCATCCCGTTCGAGCCGTAGAGCAGGCGTTCGAGTTCGCCGACGAGGTTGAGGTAATAGAAGACTTCGTGCCGCTCGCCGCGCCACGCAGGGACGCTGAGAGCGTGCGTGAGTAGCGGCGCGCGGCCGTCGGTCGCGTAGCCGACGCGCACGGGGACGCGCGCGGCGAAGGCTGCGAGCGCCGGGGCGAAGGCGTTGGGGAAGAGCAGGGCGAGGTCGAAGCGACGCGCGCGCCAGCAGCGTGCGCGCGTCATCAGAGCGCGTGCGCCGCGCCCTTCGAGCGTGAGAATCTCATCGACGAAATCAGCGCCCTCGAAGATGCCCTCAGCCCACGCGCGCGTGTCGAGCGTGACGTGTGCGGCGGGCAGCACGCGTCTTAACTCGCGCAGCGCAGGGACGGTCATCACTGCGTCACCGACCCAGTTGGCCCCGCGCACGACGACGCGCTCGATTCTCTCAGGCTGTAACAGACGCTCGCTCAAAACAGTGACTAAATCTTAACAGGCCGCCCGGTCTCCTACAAAAGACTCCGCAAGCCCTCTTCGATGCCGATTTGCGGTTGCCAGCCGAGGTCGGAGCGGATGCGTCCGAGGTCGGAAACGTAATTGAACGGGACGGGCGTCGGCAACGACGCGCCGGTGTCGAAGACAGGCTCGATTTCAATCATGCGCCCGACCGTCTCGACCAACTCGCGCAGCGAAGCGGCGCAACGGCGTCCGCCTCCGAGATTATAGAGACCGGAGGGAAGCGACGAATCGACGAAGGCGCGGCAGGCGCGCGAGAAGTCGTCAACGTGCAGGATGTCGCGCACGGGCGCGCCGTCGCCCGGCAGACGTATCGGCCAGCGTCGCTTGACCGATTCGACGTAATGCGCCACGAAGCCCGACGAGTTGCCTTCGGTCGGGCGCGCGTAGACGGCCGACATGCGAAAGATGCAGGCGCGCACGCCGCGCTCGGCCGCGTAGTATTCAACGTAGCGTTCGCCGATGAGCTTTGACCATTCGAGCGCCGTCTGTCCGCGATAATCGGTCGGGCAGGTCTCCGGCACTTGGTCATAACCTTCGGCGTTGAAGCCGTACACGTCCTTGGTCGAGGCGTAGATAAAGACGGAGTTCGGACGCATCCGGCTGACGACGCCCGCCGCGCCCTCGGCGTTCGTCGTAAAACACTGCGCCGCCTCGTTCGGGTCTTTGCTCAGATGTGCGGCGAGGTGAATCACCACGTCGTAATCGGAGACGCGCGCGAGGTCTTGCGGGTCGAGGATGTCGAGTCCGGCGCGACGCGAAAAGTCGTCCGCGTCGAAGAACTGCCGCACGTGCGTTCCCAGATAACCGCTCCCGCCTGTGATGAGGATGTTCATCAATCTAAAGTCTAAAGTCTGAAGTCTGAAATCTGAAATCTACAGTCTGAAATCTGAAGTGTAGGGTCTGAAGCCCGATTTTCGACTTCGGACTTGAGACGCTCGGCTTCAGACTTTATTTTGCGCGAGCGCGTTGAGACCGGCGAGCGATTCGGCGCGGCCGATGACGATGAGCATATCACCCGCTTCGATATGTGTGTCGCCCGTAGGGTTGAAGACCATCTCGCCATCCGCGCGCCGGATGGCGGCGACGACCACGTCCAACTCTGAGCGAATCGGCGTAAAGCGCAGCTTGTGTCCCGCCAGCGACGAGCCTTCGGAGACGGCCACCTGCTCGAAGCCGAGGTCGAGATTCTCGGCCGCGATTGAGTCCATAAAGTCTGCGACGGCCGGGCGCACGAGCGCCTGCGCCATCCGGTGGCTGCCGATAATCGTCGGCGCGACGACGCGGCTTGCGCCCGCCTTAATCAACTTCGGCTCGGCCGCCTCCTCGACCGCCCGCGCGACGATGTGCAGGTTGCGATTGAGGTCGCGCGCCGTCAGGACGACGTAGAGATTGTCTGCATCGTCGGGCAGACAGGTGGCGAGGCCGCGCGCGCGTTCGATGCCCGCCTCGCGCAGTGTGTCGTCGAGCGTGGCGTCGCGGACGAGCAGGTGCGTGGCCGGGAGGTTGAGTTCGGCGGCCTTCTGCGCGTCGCGCTCGATGACGATGAAGGGCAGCCCCGCGCGTTGCATCTCGCGGATGATGCGCGCGCCGACGCGCCCCGCGCCGCAGATGATGTAGTGGTCATGTATCTTGCTCATTTCGCGATGCCGCCGCCGCTCGCCGTAAGCGGCGAGCAGTTCGGTTTCGACGAGCGCCTGCACCGTGCTCGACAGTGCGTAGGCCGCCGTGCCGACGCCGATAATCATGAAGAAGATGGTGAAATTGCGTCCCGCCGCCGAGAGCGCGTGCGGCGGCCCGTAGCCGACGGTCGTCACCGTCATCAGCGTCATGTAGAGGCTGTCGGCAATCGACCAGCCTTCGACGACCGTGTAGCCGACAGTGCCGAGGACGACCGAGCAGCCGAGCGCCGTCAGCGAGAACAGGATGCGGCGGCGCGCATTGGGCGACAGACCATTGACGGGAGACATCGAACGCCTCAGGGGTCGGGCAGCATCAAACCGGAGCGAAAACGCCGGAAGCAACGGCGAGCCACGTTAACGAAAAGCGCGGGCGAGGTCAAATCAGTGATAAGTGATAGGTGATGGGTGATAGGAGCGAAGTGATAGGTGATAGGTGATAGGAGAAATCCTGTCTTTCTCTTATCACCTATCACCTATCACCTATCACTCCCTTCTTATCACCTATCACTTATCGCTATTTACCATTTACCATTTACCATTTACTATCTTAAACGATGGCCGTTCGTCATCCACCGCAAAGCCCGCTTCCGAAGGGCACGAAGCAGCGCCGGCAGCCGCGCGTCGTCAAGTTTGAAGAGCCGGATGAGGGCTTTCGGCGTCGCTGGTCGCGCCGTCTGCTGCGTCCGGCCGTCGTCATCCCCGTCGTCTTCTTGACGACGGTCGTCATCGGCATCCTCGGTTATTACTACTACATCTTTTCGGGGCGCATCGACCGTCTCTTGCGCGGCGAGGTCTTCACGCGCTCGGCGGGCATCTACGCCGCCCCGCGACAACTGCGCGCGGGCGAGAACATCACGGTCGAAGAGCTGGTGACGCATCTGAAGCGTGCCGGCTACGTCGAGAACACTTTGCAGGCGGACAATTCGCGCGGCCGCTACACGACTAACGGCGCGGCTGTCGATATCGAGCCGAGCAAGGATTCGCTGGTTGACGGGCGCAGGCAGTTCCCACACGTCCGCATCCAGTTCGGACGCGGCGGACGCGGCGTCTCATCCATCAGCGACCTCGACGGCAGTGGAGCGCGCCTGCAAAACGTCTGGATTGAACCGGAACTCATCAGTTCCGTCACCGGCGAGGGGCGCGAGAAGCGTCAGGTCGTCGGCTTCCGCGACCTCCCGCCGCATCTGGTGCGCGCCATCACCGTCACCGAAGACCGAGACTTCTTCAATCACTACGGCATCAACATACGCGGCATCGCGCGCGCCTTCGTCCGACGCTACGAGGCCGACCCGAACTCGCCGGTCGCGCGACAGGGCGGCTCGTCCATCACGCAGCAACTCGTCAAAAATCTCCTGCTCTCGCCCGAACGCACATGGCGGCGCAAGTTCGCCGAAGCCTACATGTCGGTCATCATCGAGACGCGGCTCTCGAAGGAGGAAATCTTCGCGCTCTACTGCAACGAGATTTATCTCGGCCAGCGCGCGGGCTTCTCCATCAAGGGCTTCGGCGAGGCCGCGCAAGCCTACTTCAACAAGGACGTGACGGCGCTGACCTTGCCGGAGTCGGCCTTCCTCGCAGGCATCATCCGCAGCCCGAACCGTTACAACCCTTATCGCCACCCCGACACCGCCAGAGAGCGGCGCAATCAAGTTCTCAAAGACATGCTTGCGACCGGCGCGATTACGGCCGGAGAGGCCGAGGCGGCGCAGGCGGCGGAACTGAAGGTGGCGCCCGCCAAGGGTCGCATCGACGTTTCGGACGCGCCCTACTTCGTCGATTACGCGCAGGCGCAACTGGCCGACATCATCGCCGACACGAGCGCCGCCGACCGCCTGCGTATCTACACGACTATCGACATGGACTTGCAGCGTGCGGCCTACGCGGCGGTCGTCAAGCAACTGGCCGCGCTCGACAAGGTGCAGGCCAAGCGCGTTGCGCCCGGCACTTTGCAGGCCGCGCTCGTCGCCATCCGAGCCGACACGGGCGAGGTCGTGGCGATGGTCGGCGGGCGCGACTACGAGAAGAGCCAACTCAACCGCGCGACCGACGCGATGCGTCAGCCCGGTTCGGTCTTCAAACCGTTCGTCTACGCGACGGCGCTCAACACGGCTTTCGACCCTGTGCCGCGCGTCATCACGGCGGCCACCATGTACCGCGACGAGCCGAAGACCTTCAACACGGGCGACCAGGAATACTCGCCCGGCAACTTCGGCGAGCAGTACACGAACGCGTCCGTCACCTTGCGCGATGCGCTCGTCAGAAGTCTCAACGTCGTGACCGTCGAGGTCGCGCAGGAAGTGACCATCGGGCGCGTGATGAATCTGGCGACGAAGGCCGGACTGCCACGACCGCCGAAGGGCAACTTCCTCGCACACGCCCTCGGCACGAACGAATCGACGCCCTTACAGGTGGCCTCGGCCTACACGGCCTTCGCGCAACTCGGAAAGCGCGTCGCGCCGCTCGCCATCAGTCGCGTGACGACGGGCGCGGGCGTGACGGTCGCCGCGCCGACGGCGCAGAGAAACGACGTGATGCGCCCGGAAGTCGCCTACGTGATGAACTCCTTGATGAAGGATGTCGTCAATCGCGGGACGGCTGCGAAGGTGCGCGCGCGCGGCTTCAAGGCGAACGTCGCAGGCAAGACCGGCACGTCGCGCGACGGCTGGTTTGCAGGCTTCACACCGAACCTCGTCTGCGTCGTCTACGTCGGCTTCGACGACGGCTCGCAACTCGGTCTGACCGGCGCTGACTCGGCGCTCCCCATCTGGACTGACTTCATGACGGCCGCGCTCGCAGCGCATCCTGAATGGGGCGGCGACTGGCAGATGCCCGCCGGTATCCAGCAGGCCGAGATAGACCTCTCGACCGGTCTGCTCGCCTCGGCCGAGTCGGTCAGCAAACGCATGGAACTGTTCATCAACGGGACAGCGCCGACGACCGTCAGCGGCGCGCCCGTCGATGGCGAAGCGGGACTCGACGGCGAAGCGGGCGACGAGTTCGACGAAGGCATCGAGCCGCAGCCCTCGCCCGGCGCGATTGACGTGCCGCCGCTCCCGCCCGATGACGCGTCGCCGTCTCAGCGCACGCGCACGCCGCGACTCGAAGGGCGCGGCGAGACGGGGTCTGACGGCTCGACCCGTCTGCAAGGAACCATCACGCTCGACATCGACCCGACGACCGGCCTCATCGCCGTCAATTCCTGTCCCGTCATCCGCACCAAGACTTTTGTCATCGGTCAGGAGCCGCGCAGCTATTGCGACCCCGATTATCACAGCGGCCGCATCACGCCGCCGCGCACGACCGCCCCGACGCGCCCGCGTCGCACCGCGCCCCCTTAAACATCTTTCACGAGAACCCTGTCAGTTGTGAGAGCGCGGCGCGGAGCGTTTCGAGCGCGAGGGCGGCGGCGTGTGTGCGGCGCGTGGGAAGTCCGTCGAGTGCGCGTGCAATGTCTTGCCGGGTAATCTTGCGTGCTTCGTCTGTGGTGATGCCGGTGAGCAGTTCGGTCAGCGCCGAGCCGCAGGCGATGGTCGGCGGGCAACCGTAGGCGAGGAAGCGTGCCTCCTTGATGCGCCCGTCGTCGATTCTCAGAAAGAGTTGGAGACGGTCGCCGCAGACGGGGTTGGTCAGTTCGGCCGAAGCGTCGGCCGCCGTCAGCACTCCGGCGTTGCGCGGGCGCGCGAGATGGTCTTTGAAGGTTTCGGAGTAGGGCAAGGCGCTTTCCGAATCGCTTGCGCGGGATTGTCAGCTCGCGGAACTGAGCGCGGGCGCGTCGCTCTCGGTCGCGCACGCGGCGCGTTCGGCCAGCGCCTTCTGGTAGAGCGGCGAGAGGCGACGCAGATTCTCGACGGCGCGCGGCAACACTTCGAGCACGTAGTCAACGTCTTCGACGGTTGTGTCTTTGCCGAGACTGAAGCGAATCGAGCCGCGCGCCAGTTCCTCGTCGCGGCCGAGCGCGCGAATGACGGGCGACGGTTCGAGCGAGCCGGAGGAGCAGGCCGAGCCGGTCGAGACGGCGACGCCCTGCATGTCCAGATTGATGAGTAAGCCTTCACCCTCGACGAAGCGGAAAGAGATGTTCGAGAGATGCGGCAAGCGCCGCGCGCGGTCGCCGTTAAAGACGATGTCCGAGACGCGTTCGACCACACCGGCTTCGAGACGGTCGCGCAGAGAGCGCATCCGCGCGACGCGTTCCTCAAACTCCACGCGTGCCAGACGCGCGGCTTCGCCAAAGGCCACGATAGATGCGACCGCTTCCGTGCCCGCGCGCCTCTCGCGTTCCTGATGGCCGCCGAGCGTCTGCGCCAGCAGGCGCGTCCCGCGCCGCACGTAGAGTGCGCCGACGCCCTTCGGCGCGTGCAGCTTGTGCGCCGACATCGAGAGCAGGTCGCAGCCGAGAGCTTCAACGTCAACCTCCATCCGGCCGACCGCCTGCACGGCGTCCGTGTGCAGCCACAGGTGACGCCGCCCGCGCGCACGCTCCTCTCTAACCATCGCTCCGATTTCTGCGACGGGCTGAATCGTCCCAATCTCGTTGTTGGCAAGCATCACCGTCAAGAGCACCGTGTCGGGGCGCAGAGCCGCGCGCACATCATCGAGACGGACGATGCCGTCTTCGTAGACGGGAAGGCGCGTCACCTCCCATCCGCGCTTTTCCAGCGCATCGCAGACGCCGCGCACGGCCGAGTGTTCGATGGCAGATGTGATGACGTGGCGTCCGTGTTCGACGTTCTGCTCGACGACGCCGCGAATGGCGAGGTTGTTGGCCTCCGTCCCGCCCGACAGCATGACGAGTTCGTTCGGCCGCGCGTTAATCAGGGCGGCCACTTCGCGGCGTGCGCGGTCGACGGCCGCACGCGCCTCCTGCCCGTAGAAGTGGACGCTCGACGCGTTGCCGAAACGCTCGGTCAGATAGGGAAGCATCGCTTCGACGACGCGCCGGTCAACGGGCGTCGTCGCGCTGTGGTCCATGTATACTCTGCGTAGTTGCGTGGGCATCGAAGCTTTCGCGTGCATGTCGGCGGGCGGTCACATTTGTCGCCAACCTGTCGGCGGCGCGCGCGCATCAAAGGCCGCGTGGGCAGGCCGGAAGCTGCCGTCCCCAGTCTCCGTCCCGTTGAACTCAAAGGAGATGCGCGCATTTCGAGTCTAGCGGCGCGCCGGGACGCGGTCAAGAAGCGTGGAGACCGGGGCGCGAATCTGTTATAAGCTCTCGTCAGGGCAGCCCGCATCCGACGCGCTTTTCGCACACGAACGTCCTCCGAGGAGAAGTGAAACATGAAAACCCTGAAACGCCGTCTCGCCTCAGTCTCCGTTCTGGCGCTGGCGCTCGTCGCCTCGACGCAGGCGACCGGGAAGAACGTCGCCTCCGCGCAGACCGCCGCCCCGCAGATGCAGCAACAGCAGCAGCAACAGTACGGCGCGCTTGAGCGCGGCTATCGCACGGGCTATTCCGACGGCTATCAATCGGGCTGGGGCGACTCGACCGTGCGCACGCCCGTCGATTACCGCGACAAGGAGGACTACCAGCGCGCAGACCGCGCCTACGTCGCCTCCTACGGTTCGCTCGAAGACTACCGCGACGGTTACCGGCAGGGCTTCGAGGTGGGCTATCGCGCAGGCCGCAGCCGCCGCGACTTCAACTCCGAACTGCCGCCGGGCGGAGTCCGCCGCCGGAGCACGTCCGACAACACCGCCAACACACGCGTCGCACCGGCTGACGACGCCGATGAGACTGCTTCTCAAACGCGTGCCAACCGCGACCCGCTCGGCGGCGACAGCACGTCGCCTGCGACCGGCGCACACGTCTCGATTCCTTCCAACACGACGCTCCGCGTCGAACTGCTCAACCGTCTCTCGACCGACGTGAGCCAGCGCGGCGACCGCTTCGAGGCGCGCGTCCTCGACCCGGCCGAGTACGCAGGCGCAATCGTCAGCGGGCGAGTCGCGGACGTGCAGCGCGCCGGTCGCGCGCGCGGGCGCTCGCAACTTCAACTCGACTTCGACCAGATTCGCCTCGTCAATGGCGACTGGATGGATTTCAGCGCGCAGGTCGTCGAGGTCATCGACACGGGCGCGGACGAACAGGGCGAGGTTGACCCGGAGGGCGGCGTGCGCGGTAAGGACTCGACGAAGGACGATGTAGCGAAGGTGGGCGCGAGCGCGGGCGTCGGCGCTATCATCGGCGCTATCGCGGGAGGCGGTAAGGGCGCGGCCATTGGCGCTATCATCGGCGGCGCGGCCGGAGCGGGCGGCGTCATGACCGAACGCGGCCGCGACATTCGCTTCGAGCGCGGCCAGCAACTCAGAATCCGCACCGCAGGCGAAACACACGCGGGCAACAACTGAAACTCCGACACCTTCTTTGCGCCTTCAGCGG
>DASZCR010000317.1:0-39782 GCA_035942915.1 Pyrinomonadaceae bacterium
TCGGCGTCTGTGCCCGGCGCTCCCGTGCCGGAAGCTTCCGCGAGCGGTAGGGCGACCGTAAAAGTCGCTCCTTGGCCTTCCCCTCGGCTGTCCGCCGTCACGGCGCCGCCGTGAGCCTCCACGATGTGGCGGACGATGGAGAGGCCAAGCCCTAGCCCTTTCTGCCTCCTGAAGCCGGCGCCCTCTCCTTGCCGGAACGGCTCGAAGACGTGTGGGAGCAGCGCCGCGTCTATCCCTGCACCGTTGTCGCGCACGGTGATGCGGCCGTAGTCACAGACCTTCTCCAACAGCACGTCGATGCGTCCACCGTCGGGCGTGAACTTGACGGCGTTCGAGAGCAGATTCCAGAACACCTGCCGCAGCCGGTCGGGGTCTCCTATCACCTGCGACGCCTCCCGGCAATAGCCCGTCTCGACGTGGATGCCCTTCGCTCTGGCCGCCAGCGCGACCGCCTCGACGGCGTCTTCGATGACAGGCACGAGTTCGGTAGGGCGGGCGTCTATGCGGAGCCTCCCCGCCGCGATGCGCGAGACGTCGATGAGGTCTTCAATCAGGTGCTTCTGCAACTCCACGTTGCGGACAATCTTGACGAGCGCCTCGGCGCGGGTCTGTTCGTCCGAGCCGCGCTCGCGCAGTATCGTCGCCCAGCCCGCGATGACGGAGAGCGGTGTGCGCAGTTCGTGCGACACCATTGCGAGGAACCCGTCCTTAGCGCGGTTGGCGTCTTCCGCCTCCCTACGCGCCTCCTCCGCGCGTTGTAGCAGCCGCGAGCGCTCGGCTTCGGTTCGCTCGCGCTCGGCGGCTGAGGAAAGCACGTTTGCTACCGCTTGGATGAAATGGATGTCCTCGTCGGAGAAGCCTTGCCGCCTGTCCGTGTAGACGCTCAGGACGCCGAAGGGGCGCCCGCGACCCTGTACGGCGATGCTCACGCAGGCGCGCGACTTGCGTAGAAGCTCCGGCGGTGCCCCCGCCGAAGTAACGGTGTCGGAGTCGGTGACGATTACCGGGTCGGCTGAGTGCAGAGCGCGCGTCAGCATCGAGCCGGCCTCCGCATCGACCTCAGCGTGCCTGAGGAACTCGGCCGTCCAGCCGACACTCGACCTGACCATCAGCGTCTCCCGTTCGGCGTTGAACTCCCAGAGGGCGACGCTCTCGGCGTCGAGCCTGCGGGCAAGGGCGGAGACGGCCGTGTCCGTGAGGGCTGAGAGTTCCACCCCGGACAATGCGCGCTGTCCGAGGTTGGCGACGGTCGCCTGCTGCATGGCCTGCCTGCGTAGTTCGTCCTCAGCCCGCCGACGCGCGGCGTTAATCCAGCTAATGAGCAGCCCCACGGAGACGAAGACGGCCGTGCGCACCGCGTTGTCCACGCTCAACTCAATCCCGGAAGTAGGCGGGATGAAAAAGTAATCGACGACCAATGCCGCCAGCGCCGTGGCAAGGAGGCTTGGGCCGGGGCCGGCGTACAGTGCCGAGAGCATGACCGCCGCCAGGAACAGGGGCGTCGGGTGTGGGTCTATCCAAGGCCACAGCACTCGCGTCAGCGCGAAGGCTCCCGCGACCGACACTACGGCGATGGCGTAACGACGAGCAGCTAACGCCATCTTGATAACAGACGTATCTCTCTTCATGATTCCCACCTTGCGCCCGTCGGTGATGAGACGCGCGCCCCGACATCGCGGCGCTCCGTCTCGCGGGGCGGGCGCTCGGTTCGCTCCCCGATGAGAAGCGGATGGCCGCACCCCTTGCAGATGTGAGTCTCGCCGGGACGCAGGCCGGGCACGAGCCACGTCTGTCGGCAGTTCGTGCAGCGGAGCGTCGCGCCGGCCGGCGTCCTAGCCTGTTCCATCTGATACACCCGTGGAAGTCGGAACTTCAACTCACCCGACTCTCCGAGCCGGACTCCTGCGACTTGATGCTCGTCTGCCGGAGGTTCTTCTGGTGCTGGTGGCGCGAATAGAGAACGACGCAGGCGATGACTGCGAATAAGATAGGCGCGCCGATTAGCGCGTAAAGCAGATTGGTGTCCATAATTTCTCCTCATGCACGCCCGGAGACGTGGCACCTCCGGGCCCGTTGAAATAGACGTATAGCCGCGCACGCATTCTTTCTGCACGCGGCCTGACTAGATTGCATTGTTGTTGTCTATCTAAACGAGACGAGGAGGCGCGCGGCCTTTAGGCCGTGAGAAGGGCGCGGAGCTTTCATTGAAGGGTGGGTAGAATTCCGGCCTCAGGGAACACAGGGCAGACGGGGCGGCAAGTTCAAACTTCGAGGCGTGCGCCGCCACCTGCGGCGACTGGCGCTCGGCCCCGACACGGCTCTGTGGGGCCGATATCATCTCGACGCGTGCGCCTTCAGTCCTGCTGTGCGAAGGCGTATGAGAAGCGGACTGCCCCCGCTCGGACAACTCCGTCGCCGAGGCACGTTCTAGTGTCAGCGGTAACGGCAGCAGGCGCGGGCCGACATTGTCGGAGACGCACAGCGAGAGCAGCGCGCAGAAGATTACAAAGGCACGCAGGCTAAAGGCTCTCGTCTTGGCAGTCTTGGAGGCCATTTATGCAATGATGCCGGAGGTCTCAAAAGGGATGTATGCGCTCGGCTAAAATCGATTCATTCGCGGCCGGGTGACCGGCATAGTTTTGGTAATCAGGGGACTAGCCTAATAATTCAAGAAGGATTGCATGAACTATGCATGATAGATAATCACACCCTTTTATGCACTCTCTTCTGAATTGTCAGGCAAAGCTTGTAAGCACAAGATATTACAGTGTAGTTATGCAGTTAACTAAGCGCGGCGTTGTGTGCACCGCTCCAGGCCACGTTCAGGCACAGTCGCGTGAGCTACAGGCGCGGTAAAACTGCGGGGAACCTCTTCGGGGCTTGCCTCTTATTTTCTTGCCTTGATATGCGGTGGGTGATATAAGGCCTGTCCGCTATAACCCCGGCCCCAGTGCTTGACGCCGGACTCCTAATACAACATCTGAGTCATGGCGCTCCAGTTGCACGTAATCGCTTGGCCGCGCCCCAAACTCGGAAAGGACGGACGATGAGAAGATACCTACTGATGACCTTCGCGCTCATACTGCTGACGTGTCTGGCCGTTGAAAAGGCTTCGGCGCAGCTCTCGAACATCGCGATGATTCCGAAGCCGGAGCAGCCCAAGCTGGCCTCGACATGGGAGGCACACCCGGCCGCCGCTACCATCAACACACAGCCGTCGGCTGCGCCCGACCAGCCGACCATCGCGAAGGACTCCGTGCAACTGACGGCCTTCACCTACAACGTCTACAAGGGGAACTACGACATCTGGAGCTGGGTGCCTCTGATTAACTTCCGCGTCAACGGCCCAATTCCGAGCGGCGGCCAGCTCTACGTCGAGTACACCGTGCCGGGTTCGCCGGCAGTCAAGTTCGATTGCGACACAGAGGAGACGCCCGCCGACCGCTGGTGGAAGACCAGATGCGGCGGACGCGACGGCGTCCCTGAGGAGAAAGCGACGACCTACACCGGCCCCTTCAGCTTTGCCATCAAGATGCGCAACGAGTTGGCCGGCACCGACACGACACTCTTCACCGGCAAGGCGAAGGTCGCCAAGGTGCACTCCAACGAGATTAGCACCGGCAAGTTCGCCAACCACTTCGTCTACTATGTAGACCATGATTGGAACCTGCCCATCGGCTACGTCTACTACATGCCCGACGACCTGAAGGGCTGGGACAGGCCGATTCTCCACGTCGTCTTCTGGGTGCGCGGCGAGGCCGTCAAACTCGACCCGCACCTCTTCTATCAGGGCAAGGAGGTAGGCCGGATAATGTATCAGGGCGAGCAGGTCGGCAAAGCCAGCTGCGAGCCGGACGTGGAGAACAACACCACGCACTTCGTGGACGAGAAGCTGGCTCCGCAGAAGGCGAAGTGGGCGCGCGTCGTCTGCACCTTTAATAACGTGCGCGCGTGGGACAGGTCGGGCGAGGGGCCGGGCATGTTCGGCGAGCTGTACCAGCTTAACAAGAACCCCGGCGAGTACGAGATGAAAGTGCTCTGGAACAACAAGCTGGCGCGCTCCATCAAGTTCACCGTCCAGCCCGACGGTAAGCTCGACACGAGCCTCGCCGCCTCGAACAAGCTCGGCACAGACCGGCTCATCGTCCCCGTCCAGATTACCGGCGACCAAGACGGCACGTGGGACAAGGCCGCGTGGAAGACTGACGCCTTCTACGGTAATCCGCTCACGGGCTTCAACTGGCCGTAGGAACGCTCCACCCAGCCGTATGAATGTCAGGGGCGAGCCTCTTCCGGGACTCGCCCCTTCCTACTTACAAGCCACTCAATCTCACTCAGGCATTTGAGTTCAGATACCCTACTCGCCGCTCCTGCCGACACAGCCGTATAGTGCTAATCCGATACTATACAGCGGCATCAATCATGCCTGCGGAGATATTGCCATAGCACATTACATAGATAAGGTTGCAACAAGGGCGGCTGCCCGCATCAGGTAAGTCCTCATAACGCATACCTCTATTCCGTTGTAACCATGAAGCGCCTAACGCTCGAATTAATGCGGCGGGAGCCGACATCGAGAGGCATCCAATCTTGCGCATGACATCAGAGCTATCTCCGCTCGCGTTGGATGTGTTGTTAGATGCGGGGCTGCCAAGGTACACTTCGTTTCTGCTCTGATGAAATAGTCTGTGACCCTTTATCGCCGGTTCATAAAATGCTCAAGCGTATTCTCATACTACTAGCTTTACTAATCCTGAC
Source organism: Pyrinomonadaceae bacterium (assembly GCA_035942915.1). Lineage (GTDB taxonomy): Bacteria > Acidobacteriota > Blastocatellia > Pyrinomonadales > Pyrinomonadaceae > DASZCR01. The sequence continues at coordinate 4,759 of DASZCR010000317.1, forward strand.
AAATAACAGCCGACCCTTCGGTCAGCAGCCCACAGCGCCCCGCTTAACCCCTGCTGAGGTGAAAGAACTTATTCGCTTGGCTAACCTTAGAATAAACGAGTACAGGGACAAGTTTAAAGACCTCACAGCAGATGAAGAGCAGAAAGTAGAAGAATACGATGGCGAGGGCAAGCTCAAGCGGCAGCGGCTGATTGTTTCAGACCTGATAATCTATCAGTCCCAGCTTGACCCATCCTCGATGTCCGAATATCGCAACGTACGTATGGTTGACGGAGTCGCAGTAGCAAAGCGGGACGAGAGGCTGGTGAACCTCTTCGGCCGCTTAGCCAAGGCCGATTCCGTTAAGAAAGAACTCGACCGGATTAACCGCGAGAGCCGCAGGTACGACCTCGACAACAGCTTTTATGGCCTGACGCTTAATGAAGGTTTGCTGTTGAGTGAAAATTTGCTCCCATCGTTCCAGTTCACGGATGCCGGTCGCGAGCAGATTAAGGGACGTGATGTAGTTGTCCTTCAATATCAGCAGGTCGCGCGCAGCCCTCACCTGACGCTCAAGATATCGCTTCCAGATGAGTTAAAAGGCGCCGAGTCGCGTTACCGCGGGCGTCTCTGGTTAGACGCCGAGACGGCGCAACTATGGCGCGAAGAACGGGAACTGACACTGCAACACCCCTCAGTCAGCCGGCCGCTGATTCTCATGCGATTCGAGTTCGAGTACACGGACAGCAGTTTCGGGATTCTAACGCCCCAGCGGATAGTATTCAGCACCTACAATAAAGGGCGGGTGGGGCCTGACAAAGTGCCCGAACAGCGGGTGGTCGGGAAGATAACTTTCCAGTACAGCGGCTTCCGTCGTTTTGATGTCAGTTTGCCGGATGCGACTATAGCTCCGCCGGTAAAACCATAAGGCATCTAGCGCCCTGCATCAGATGCCGCGCACGGGCGATTGAGGATAAGAAGCCCGCTCGATGCGCGTCCGCTGCAACCGCTTGTTCGGCGCGGCGTGATAGATAAGACTACCCTCTTTCTACAGCTATCGTGGATAATTCTTAAATAACCGGGTAATAAACTCAGGCGCACTCGGTTCTGGTTTCATCTTCTGTCCCTTCGCTAACATCCAGCGATGCAGCCATGACAGCCCTTTCTTTACTTGGGCATCTGGCAACTTATAAGCCGGGTCTTTAAGCGCCTCTTCTAACGAGATGAACCTGTAACCCCTATCTTTCATCATGCGGGCGAGTTCATCAAAATAGTCAGCATTGAGTTCGTTGGTGTGCAACAGAAGCGTTTGTTTCACTTCATATCCGAGCGACTCAGCCGAAAGCCCCTCAAAAAAAGCCAGAATTTCTTCCATATACCGCAGGTATGCATCAGCAACCAGCTTCAGGGTTTCTCTATCTCCGCGCCGTTTGGCCTTAGCATAAACAGTGGCGAAAATATTTTCGTGGTTATCAATGGTCACGGGAGCAATCTCGTAGCCGCGCTCTGCGAGAAATTCGTCGAGTTCTCTTTTGTACTCAGGGGTAGGGCCTGTCCGAAGCTGAGTATGGCGGAAATACTTAAGCTTCATGCCTCGCTCCGCGAGCAACCTGCGCGTGACAATCTCGCCACGAATCACATCCTCCTTGTATGCTGCAAGCGGGGTCTCGTCAATGTAAACATGAGAGAAGGTGTGGTTGCCTAACTCAAGCCCGGCATCCAACCACATCTCAAGAAATGCAACACGTCGCGCATCCACTTTGCCGCCAACGTACAACTTACCTTCATTAACAAACCCAATAGCGGGAACATTGTTCGCCTTGATGCTCTTGAGCAAATTTGTCGTGATATACCTCATGGTTTCGAGGCTGCCACGCGGCGCAGGTAAGTCGTCGAAAGTGACGGCAATTTCTCTCTGACCTTGCCGTTTCTTCGCTCCGGTTTGTTCATACGCAATCGTCGGAGAAAGGCTCGTCATCAGGCAAGCACATACGACAGCTAGAGGAAGTTTAATTCTCACACGCGTTATTCTCCTTTGATTACTGGATGTAAGCGCCGAACGCCCGGCATCATGCTTCTCAAGCTGTACCTCTCATCAACGAGCCTCCTTCTCGGCCGTGGTTATTAGCCCTGTAATCTGTCTAAGGTTCAGTGTCTCCGCAAGTTTAATCTCTGTGCCGTCCTTTTTGACGATTGAGTGAATCGCCCTCACTCTCGTGCGGAACGCTTTGGAATGAACCGCGATGAACCTAAACTTCATCTTTTCGACCTCGTCCCAGCGGCAGACCTCTATTCGGCCTCGACTCTCGTAGGTGAAGCCTCCCTGATAGATTGTGAGCTTCACGGTCTTCGTCGCAGACCACGCACGATAATCGCTTACCAAGATGCTGACCAAGAGAGCTAACAACAAACCCACGACGCCCATGCAGATGAAATAGTTAGAGACGTCATCAGGGGAGCCTTCTTTGCTTCCGGTAAAAACGCCGGTGAAGGAATCGAGTATCAAGAGGTTGCACAGGGCAGCAATCATTAAGAGAGGTGTGCTGAGCACCAACGTCGGCCAGAAGCTAGGTTTTGAGGGGCGGTGGACGCTGCGCAACTCGCCAAGATTTGGAGGATATCTTTGCATCTCATCTGGGACAGCGAAGCGGCCTAACGCGCGAACCAGCCGCCGCGCAGACAACCTCGAAACATTCAAGTCTTGCGCCTGAAGACAAGGCTCATGCGCGGTCGGGTGCGAGCCTTTGTTGGGCGGCGGCGCTACGACATTTCAACGAGTGGCTAGTGAAAGGCAAGAGCATCCACCGTTTAGGCATCGTGCATGATGTGATGTATGCGGAGGCCGCAGACAGCTTAACGTCCTGACATAAAGACTTGGATGATAGTGTTGAGACCCAAGCCGTAGTTGATGACCGCATGCAAGGAGTATCGTTCCCGAAATTTCCTCGACAGGCCGTAGACGATAAGCAGGATGAGCGGCCAGGCAATCACCCCACCAATAGTCATGCCCACAATCTCACTGTCATCGGCGGCCGACTTTCGGGCCACGCCATATGCTAGGTACACGTTAGCAGTTAGGAGAAGAAGCGTGATTAGCCACGAAGCGAGCGGGTAAGCACTCTGGAACCGGACGCTGCTCTGACGGCCGCGAGTTGGTTTATGACCACTCGTGAAATCGGCAGCAACCCCAATGTTTTTCTTGCAACGCTTGCAGTTTCCAGCCGTCGCAAACTGGAGCAGCCCGCAGTGAGGACATTTTACGCTGTTCATTCAACCTCCACAACAGATGTTATCAACGCTCCCGGCCGTTCAGAGACGCCCGACGCACGGCGTCACCCACACTCCTAGACAAGCTGCATGAGAGACTTCGTGCGGGAGCGTCGGGTGCATGCCGTTATGAGGCGCGGCGTTCGCATTTAGTTTTAATTCCTATTGACAGATAAAATTGTAGTTCTGGTCTTCTGTCTATTATTTGAGTTCGTATTGGTAGCACTACTGTTCGTCTCAGTGCTGTCCTCTGAGCTGTTGTTCGACTGAGTTGCAGTATTTGTATTAGTGACGGCACTTCCTTGATTCTGGTTAGCGTATTCATTCGCGGCATCTTGAATCGATCTATATTCCGTCCCAAATGAGAGTGGTCGCGTTATACAAACTCCGATGAGAACTGCGGCGATGAGAATAACTAATGCTCCGGGCGACATTCGTGCGAATTTAACTCGATAATTCTCGGATTGAGCCTCCACATCCATTTCTTCTTTGATACCAATCAAAAATAGAGCAAATCCCAAGAAGCCAAAAGATAGCCCTGCAAATGCTCCGCAAGAGAGCAGAGTGAACCTTGCCATCTGCAACCTGCCTGCGATGGAGACAGATAGAATATTCACGTCCGAAGACGTGCCGGTGTTTTTTATCAAGGTATCTATACCCGAACCGGTACTATCAAGATAACGGAACAGGTACAGGCCACTCATTGCCAGACACGAAATGGCTATCACCAGAGCGATACCAAATCCTATGCTAAGTAAATAGCCGGAGATATTACTTGAATCGTTTTTTTCAGCGACAGATTTAGCCGAATCTTTCCGCGCCTCAACAGATGAAGTCAGATTGTCTATCTGACGTTGCAGGCTCTCCACCTTCGCCGTTAAGTCAGTTTGCTGCTGTGTTACAGGCTCACTCATCATTGTCACCATTACTTAATAATAAACCTTGCAAGCGCCTCACGCTCGAATTAACCGGGCGCGGGCGAAAAGCATTCGAGCAAATGGCAGGGAAGATTGATAGAAGCCGCGCTATCTCGTGCTCCGGTTGAACGAGTTCGTTAGGTAGAGCTTTAGTATCTAATCAAGATAGTTAAATTAGCATCGTCCATCAACATGCTTGTTGCTAGGTCGAAAAAGTGAAGATGAAGAGCTTGTGCAATATCTTCATCACTCCATTTAGTAAGGAAGTGATGGAAGCTATTCAAGGCTGCATACGATTTATCACCTTCTAATTCTATACCTATGTATGCCGTCGATGTTCCGTATGAGCCGATGTTTTTATGAAGCATTGTGAAAAGCTGTCTTGCCGCAGTAAGCGTATCGACGTTTTTGTTAATCTCGCCGAAGCGATGTCTTATTTCTACCCGAAACATCTCCATGTCTCCGGTAAATTCATATTTCAGCCATGTGCGATGGCTGATGTCCGAGAGGTTGGTTGTTAATTCAAATGTGCTGTCACCAGCATCTCTATATCTCAGAATGCTGATGGCACCTTGCTTTTTCATTAACTGTTCCAAAATGTTTCTGATTTTTCCGTTCATGTAAGTGTTCCTTTGAGGTGAGGGAATTCTAAGAATGTACGAGGTGCGGATTGTATCACCCACATATAATTCAACAAGTCCTATTTGAATGAAGCTCCTAACGCCCAAATTAACCCGCGCCCACATCCAACTTTCATGAGAGACTTCGTGGCAGGGCGTCGGGTGCATGCCGTTGTTAGGCCGAACTGTTAATACTGGCTGACGCCCGCCGGAGACACCTATGCTCCTAACTGGATGAGGTATAGCTGCAACGCTTACACCTCGTTACTTCCACCTGCTTGTAATAAATGGTCGGTTGAAAGTCGCTGCTTAAATCAAGTGCTCCGTCTCCTTCGTCGACTAATTCCTCGTCGTAGCCAATCACCTCCATGTCGTGATGTCGCGTGAGACACCTTAGGCACAGACAATTCTTATCAAGGTCGTGACCTAGCTGTTGGCAGTACCCCTTTCTCTGCAAATCATTCCTGTAGTGCAGTTCCAACTCCTCTTTCTGTCTCGCGAAATCGCGGTAGTGTCGTCGAATACGGTATAAGACGAACAAAAAAACGGCCACCAATGCGGCGATAATGAGAGGAGCATTATCACCTACGAACTGTGCGACTTGGTTGAATACTCCCATTCTCGCCCTCACGAATAGAAGAGGCGCCAAGACTGCGTACACTGAGCCTTCTGTATCGGCCTCACGCCCGAATTAAACAAGCGCGGCATAACAACGAAACCGCCCGACTTCACGATACAAGGGAAGCTAATTCGCGCTCCGGTTAAATGAGTTGTTAGGCTACGCTGTTGTAACTAAAGCGCGTGAATCAGAGTTCGATGCCAACCCAACTAACATGCCACTCGTTTTGCTTGGCGTAGGCGGGCGTCAACGGCGGAGCCTCCTGTCCCGGCTTATTGTAAGAAAACCTGAGGTAGACTCGGAACCCGGTTGGCGTAGGGTCATAAATGGTAGAAGTCCCAGTGAGCACCCAGTGGTCACTGTGGCCGCAGACCGATATGACATAGTTCGGCGTCTTCGTAAAGCCTGCTTTGCTTGTGTCAACATCAACGTAAATCCCGCGACCGGGAATAGGACTGGTCGGGTTATACGGCTGCCAGGCAGTATTTTGCGGATCGGTACTGCCGCTGCCAATACGCGATGAACCTATGATTATCGAACCACTCATCGGACTGCTCATATCCATACCTCCACCTTTGTCGCAGAGTGAGGCCGTAGCCTAACGCGAAATAAGCCGCGCCGAGCGAGCAGCACACAAGATACACGGCGTGAAGCACCATGAGAAACATGCTGCCGTGGCGTCGGGTTCAATGAGTTGTTAGACCCTCTCAAGCGAGGGAAGGTTGATTTGATGCCTGACCTAACCTACACGGGCACATGATTCCTTATCAGTGTGCCGTTCCATACCTCGCTCTTCAGTCCGGGCCTGTTAGCGTCGTTGTATGTGCCCCTGAACTTGCCGTCGCCTTCCAGCGTGAATGTGAATTCACCCCTCTGAGTGGGCGACAGCCACCATTCACCCTGCCACGTGCTCCCCGACAATTTGCCGTGCACCGTGCCGGGTCGCATGTCCGGCGCATCCCAGAAACCGTTCAGAACAAGCTCGGAGGATTGGCTCAGAGTGGATTCGGTTACGGTTAACGTGGCGGCTCCCTGCACACTGTTGTCCTGACTCACCCACTGCGTATTCCAAGTGCCGACGAAAGGCTTAGCCATTGCTCAGTTCTCCCCTCATTCCCGTCGAATTCCCGCATCTTCAGGCCGACGCGCGAGAGGTGCGGGGGGTAAGGCAGACAGCTTTTATGCCAAAACAGGCGGCAAGTCAATGCCGACATCCAGTTGTTTGGGATAGATGAGGGCTAACTTCCGGCATGACCCGCCCGCCCGAACCATGACAGGAAGATGAGAGCCTGCGTGTTGCGGGTCGGGCGCATGCCGTTGTCAGGCGCGGCGTGGTGTTCAGGCGCGTAGCGCCGCAGATGCCTTTTGTGCCCGCACAAAGCGCCGGTTGACTGCTTCCCAGTCAACGTTATCCATGAATGCATCAATATACTTGGCTGCGGCGGCCCCGTAATCCATCTGGTATGAGTGCTCGTACATATCTAAAACCAATAGCGGCTGCCCCGTCGGCACATTATGCATATGATCCCACGCCCAGTAATTATGAACCTCCCCGTTGTGAAAATTGTATGTGAGGATTGCCCAACCTGAGCCGCCGGATAATGCGCTCGCCGTTTTCTTGAACTCGGCTTCCCACTGCTCATAGCTGCCGAACCACTGCTTGAGGGCGCTCAGTACTTCACCGCCGGCTTTGCCATTCCCACCTAGATTGCCAAAGTAATTTTCATGTAACACCACCGAGCCGGTGCGCAGTAATTCCTCTCGCTTCAGGTCGCCATAAACATAGGCTGGTAAGTCCTTCTCCTTAAGCATGGCGTCAAGCCTTTGTTCGACGGCATTCAAGGCCTTGACGGAGCCTCCGTAGTTATTCTCCCAATGTGACCTAATCAGCCTCTCGGAAATTCCTTTCAGCTTGGCCGGGTCAAAGGGTAACGGCTGCGGCTCATGTCGTCCGCGAAAGGCGAGCGGGGCGGCTGCCTGCACCTCTAAATTCGCAGCCTTCGCTTCGACCCAACTTCCGAGCGCAAGCCCGGCCCCGCCCGCCGCCAATGCGCCAATCGCTTTTCGCCTAGATAATTCTTTCATGTTATCCCCCGAAGCTAACTCTATGAGAATGGTGTAAGTTTGTAAACGGGTAAGCCGGCATGAAAGGCAGGCAAGCGCCTAACGTCCGAATTAACCCGCCGCGAGCGGGATTCATTCAATTTATGCCGCAAAGAGGAATCACGAGAACCATGTGCAACAGAGACTATTTATGAGACTGCTTCTAATAATTCAGTTTGAGAGATGGTAAGGGAGACATAGTAGCTGGAAAGCTATTTTTGCAATACTGCCCAGCGTCTCGGTCAACGCCAACAGCGCCGCCGCGCGGCCCGTCGTGCCGCTGGCGTCGAAGGCGTTCATGTTCTTTACGAATCACGAAAATAAAATTTTCAGTGTTGTTAATAATCTGCTGCGGGGCGCGTTATATGTGTAGAGACGGTGTGAAGGAGAAGGATGTGCAGTCAAATGTAGCCACCACAACCCGCTTAAAGGCTGTCCCCGCAGCGAAAGAGGCGGGCGAACTTGAGAGACTCTTCCGCGCTCATCATGAGCAGGTTTTCCGCGCCGCCTATCGCATTACGGGCAGTGTCACGGATGCGGAGGACGTTCTCCAGACAATCTTTTTACGTCTGGCCTCGCACGCCGAGACGACCAATCTCGCGCCGAGTCCGGCGGGCTACTTGCACCGCGCGGCCGTCAACGCCGCGCTCGACCTTGTGCGTGCGCGAGGGCGTGCGCGCACGGTTTCGTTCGATTCGATGGAATCCGCGCAGGAGTTAACAAACCCGAACTCCAGCCCGGAGGAGGAGCAGTCCGACCGCGAGTTGCGCGCGCTCTTACGCCATGCGATTGCAAAGCTCGGCGAGCGCGCCGCGACCGTCTTCGCGCTGCGTTACTTTGAAGGCTACGACAACAACAGAATCGCCGAACTTCTCGGCACTTCGCCGATGGTCGTCGCCGTCACGCTCCACCGCGCGCGGACGCGCCTTCGCCGTGAGATTGGACAGTTTTTGGAGAAACAATCATGAAGCGTAACAGAAAAGAGCTTGATGCCATTTTAGACAAAGTTGTGGCCGGCGTCCGCGACGAGCGCGTTGAGCAATCGACGGTGAACGATGCGGCCTCGCGCGTCTGGGCGCGCGTCTCCGAGCAAGCGTCGGGAGAGAAGTTGATTGACTCCCCGGCCACCGTCGCAGCTACTGAACAAAGCGGCGGCTGCGCGGATTACCAATCGCTCATCCCTTCTTATCTTCGCGGAGAGCTTTCGTCGGCGCGCGCTCTGCTGCTCGAAGACCACACGCGCGAGTGCATCGCTTGCCGTAAGGCTTTGAAGGCTGCGCGCACGGGCGAGCCGCAAGTGGTGGCGCGCGCCGCGCAAGTAAAGGCCGCGCCGACGAAGCAGACGCCGCTCTCTCCTGTGTGGCGTTGGAGCATCGCCGCCGGTCTGCTGCTGTGCATCGGACTCGGCGCGAGCTTCTTCATCGAGCGCCTCGACCTCTCCGGCAAAACGCTCGCCGCCACGGTCGAGAGCGCGGACGGCTATCTTTACCGCGTTTCCGAAACGGAGAGCCGCGCAGTCCGCGCGGGCGAACAGATTCAGAAGGGCGAGCGCGTGCGAACGTCCAAAGACTCGAACGCCGTGTTGCGCCTCGCTGATGGCTCCCTCGTCGAGATGCGCGAGCGCAGCGAGGTGTCCATCACCGAGAACACGAAGGGTGTCACCGTCAAACTCGAACGCGGCGACGTGGCGGTCGAGGCGGCGAAGCAGCGCGAACGCCATCTCTACGTCGCCACGCCGGATTCGCTCGTCTCCGTGACGGGCACGACCTTCTTCGTCGGCAGCGGCACGAAGGGGTCGCGCGTCTCGGTCGTCGAAGGCGAAGTGCACGTCAATCATTCCGGCAAAGACGATGTATTGCATCCCGGCGAGCAGGTGACGACCAGCCCACGCCTCGAAGCCGTCCCGCTCACGCAGGAAGTTGCATGGAGCCGCAACGCCGCTCGCTACACGAAACTCGCTGCCGAGTTGACGAGGCTGCGAGAGGACATTAACGCGAGAGTCCCACGCCCCGGCGTGCGCTACTCCTCGCGCTTCCTCGACCTCGTGCCCGAAGGCACTGTCCTTTACGCCGCGCTCCCTAATCTGAGCCAGAGGCTCGCCGACTCGCACCGCATCATGCAGGAGCGCATCAACCGGAATCCCGCGCTCAAAGCGTGGTGGAAAAACGAAGGCCGCGAAGGACAGGGCGCGGGGGCTGATAGGATTATCGAACGCGTGCGCGAGTTCGGCGCGTACCTCGGCGACGAGATAGTCGTCAGCGCGGGCTTGGACGCGAAAAACGAGCCTGGCAACGTCCTTGTGCTCGCCGAGTTGAAGAACGCGGCCGACTTCCGCCCGTACCTCGAAGGGCAGATTGCCCAGTTCGCACGTGAAGGCAAGGGCGGCCCGGCGATTCACATCGTTGAAGACCCGCTCGCGGCTGCGCCACAATCGAACGGCGCTCCCGGAAAAGATGAAATCTACGTCTGGGTTCGCAACGACCTTTTCGCCGCATCGCCGCAGAGCGAAAACCTGCGTCAGCTTGCGACGACGCTCAACAATGCGAGCGCGAACCGCTTCGTCGGAACGTCTTTCCACGCGCGCCTTGCTGAAATCTACCGCGAGGGCGCGGGGCTTGTGGTCGCCGCCGACCTCGAAAAACTCGTCGGTCAGGTCGCGCGTGAGGACGCCGATAAGCCGGGCGGCGCAGAGCGCGGCGAGGGCTTCCGCCAACTCGGACTGACGAGCTTGAAACATCTCGTCATCGAGCAGAAGGATTTGAACGAGAAGACGCAGAGCCGCGCCGTGCTGACCTTCAACGAGCCGCGTCGCGGAATCGCTTCGTGGCTGGCCGCGCCGGGCGCGATGGGCGCGCTTGAGTTCGTCTCGCCGGACGCGAACGTGGCGACCGCCTTTGTCGTCAAAGAACCCGCGTTGCTGGTTGACGACCTGCTCGGCTTCCTCGAAACGGTGAAGCCGGATTTGCGCCGCCAACTGCGCGAGATTGAGGCGCAGCAGGGTCTCGACATCCGGCGCGACTTGGCCGTGCCGTTGGGCGGCGAGTTCGCCTTCGCCATCGACGGCCCGCTGCTCCCAACTCCCTCCTGGAAGATGATACTTGAGGTGAACGACCAGGCGCACTTGCAGCGGTCGCTTGAGCGCGTGGTCGAGAAGCTGAACGTGTGGGCGAAGCTCGGCGGCAAGGGCGGATTGCGCTGGGAGAACACGACTGACGGCGGACGCACGGTTTACACCCTGCGTTCGGCAGACTTCGGACTCGAAGTGCACTACACCTTTGTCAACGGCTACCTCGTCGTCACGCCGAGCCGCGCGCTGCTAGAGCGCGCCTTGAAGTACCGTGAATCCGGCACTACCCTCTTGCGCTCGCCGCGCTTCAGAGAGACGATGCCGCAGGACGGTAACGCTAACTTCTCCGCCATTCTCTACCACGACCTCGCGCCCGTCCTTCGTCGGTTGGCGGAGCGCGCGCCGGAGAGCCAGCAAGGGGCACTCGCCGCCTCCGCCGAGATGCCGCCGACTCTGGCCTACGCTTACGCGCAGGGCGACCGCATCACGCTCGCGGCGAACACCGATGGCGGGCCTTTCGGGTTAAGTCCCGACAGCCTGATTGGTCTGCCGAACGCGTTTGCGATGCAGAACATTCTGATGAACGCGATGAGCGAGAAGGAAGAACCGAAGCGTTGAAGTCGGGAAACTGAGGGCGACGATGAAGGTGAGTAAAGGCAGGGCGCTCGTCCCTTGCCTTCTTTAACGGCGAACTGCGCGGGCAGAGGTCTCATCCTCTGCCCGCACAATCTTATTTAAAACCTCCTGACGCATTAAATCGTAGAAAGTCTCATCGGCTTATGAACCCTGTCATCGAACTCAACGGTTTAAGTGTCACGTTCGGCAGGCGGCCAATCCTGAAGGACTTAAGCGGGTCGGTCAAGGGTCGCGCCGTCGGTCTGCTCGGCCCGAACGGCGCGGGGAAGACGACGCTCATCCACACGCTGCTCGGCTTTCACGCGCCCAGCTCCGGCACTGTGCGCATACTCGGAGAAGACATCGCAACGAATGCCAAGAGCCTCCGCGCAGCGGTCGGCTACATGCCGGAGCGCGATTCGTTCATCGCCAAAATGTCTTGCGTGCGCTTCGTCCGACTGATGGCCGAACTCTCAGGCATCCCTTCCGAAGCGGCGCTCGAACGCGCGCACGAAGCCCTCTTCTACGTGGGTTTGGGCGAGGCGCGCTATCGCTCGGTTGACACCTATTCGCTCGGCATGAAGCAACTCGCCAAACTCGCGCAAGCTATCGTGCATGGGCCGCGTCTCCTGATTTTGGACGAGCCGACGAACGGACTCGACCCGCCGACGCGAAGCCGCATGATTCGCCTCATTCAAGAGATACGCGACAGCGGCCGGGCGCGCATCCTGCTCTCGTCGCATCTGTTGCGCGATGTCGAGGAATGCTGCGACGAAATCCTCATCCTGAAGGACGGGCGCATTGCCGCCAACTGCAACCTTGATGAAGAGCGCAAAGCGAACCGCAAGTTCATCGAACTTGAGACGCGCGGGGGCGACCGCGCGGCCTTCGCCGAAGCGATAGGCGGGTTGGGCTGCGAGTACGCGCTCGCGGGCGAGCGACGCATTAAACTCGTGATGCAGGACGGCGTGGAGATTGAAGACCTCTACCGTCTAGCCTTCGAGCGGCAGATTCAGATTCGTCGCCTTGACTACAAGCGCGATTCGCTCGAAGACATTTTTCTCAAGGCGATGGAGGGCGAAGAGAACGGCTTCGCCGGAGGAGGGAACGGCGATGGCCGTATTTGAAAACAGCTACGGGCGGTACGAAGGCAGGCTCACGCCGGAGTGGTCGCGCTTTCTCGTCCTCCCGCGCTACGCGCTGCGCGACGTGTTCGGCTCGAAGCTCTTCACTGCGCTCTTCTGCCTGTGCTTCATCTACCCGCTCGTCGCGGCGATTCTGATTTACCTGCATCACAACGCGAACGCCATCGCGATTATGCAAATCAACGTGCGCGAGTTGCTGCCCATCAACGCGTCGTTCTTCCAGTATTTCGTCGAAGTTCAGAGCTGGCTCGCCTTCATCCTCACGGTGCTTGTCGGCCCCGTGCTCATCTCGCGGGACTTGGCGAACAACGGCTTGCCGCTCTATCTGTGCCGTCCGTTCTCGCGTGCCGAATACGTGCTCGGCAAGATGGCGGTGCTCATTATTTTGCTGTCGCTCGTGACGTGGGTGCCGGGTCTCCTGCTCTTCCTCCTGCAATCGTACCTCGAAGGCGCGCGGTGGCTGGTGTCGAACTTGTGGATGGCGGGGGCTATCTTCGTCGGGAGCATGACCTGGATAGTGCTGCTCTCGCTGCTCGCGCTGGCGCTCTCGGCGTGGGTGCGTTGGCGCATCGTGGCAAGCGGGGCGCTCGTCGGACTGTTCTTCATCCCGCCCGCCCTCGGCGAGGTTGTCAACGAACTGTTCCTCACGCGGCTGGGGCACCTGATTAGCCCCGCGTCCTTGATGAAGAAAATCTGGAGCGGGCTCTTCGGCCACTTCACGCGTGAGTTGGGCCGCTTTAACATAGAGGACGCCTGGGGCAGAAGTTTTGTCGGCGTCGCGTTGCGCGAGCCGCCGCTGTGGGCTTGCTGGCTGGTCATTGCTCTGGTCTGCCTCGCCTGCCTCTGGCTGCTCTCCCGCAAAGTCCGCGCTTACGAGGTAGTCCGATGACGACGGCGGCTGCAACTTCGGAACGAATGATAGTCTTCGAGGGCGTCTCGAAGTTCTATGGCGAGATACTCGGCGTCAACCGGGTCAACCTGTCCATCGCGCCGGGCATCACGAGCCTCGTCGGCCCGAACGGTTCGGGCAAAACGACCTTGATGAACTTAATGACGGGGCTGCTGCGACCGACGCGCGGGACAATCAGCGTGCTCGGCACAAGCCCGAACGACCCGGAAAGACTCTTCCGCAAAGTCGGCTACTGCTCGCAGTTCGATTCTTTCCCGCGCGGCATGACCGGGCGCGAGTTTATCGAGTTCTACCTCAGCGTTCACGGCTACACGAGAGGTGAAGTGCGGGATTTAACCGAGGCGGCGCTCGAACGCGTGTCGATGCAGGAAGCGGCCGAGCGCAAGGTGGCGGGTTACAGCAAAGGCATGAGGCAGCGCATCCGGCTCGCGCAGTCGATTGCGCACAACCCTTCGGTGCTCATCCTCGACGAGCCGTTGAACGGACTCGACCCGATGGCACGCGCCGAGATTATCCGTCTGTTTCAGGCGCTCGCGGCGGAAGGTTTGTACCTCATCATCTCAAGTCACATCCTGCACGAAGTTGACATGATGTCTGACAGCGTTGTGCTGATGCACAACGGCTACGTGGTCGCGGAGGGCGACGTACACGGCGTACGCGACGAGATTGAAGAACACCCGATGCAAATCCTCGTGCGCTGCGACCGCCCGCAAGTTCTGGCCGCGCGTCTCTTCGAGCACGAGCACGTCATCGAGGCGCGCATCCACGACGACCGGCAGGGGCTATTCGTCAAGACGCGCCGCCCCGATGACTTCTACCTCCTGCTCAACCGGCTCGTGACAGAGCATAACCTTCAGGTCGAATCCGTCGCCCCGGCGGACGACGACCTGAATGCCGTTTACCAATACCTGATTAGTTCAGATGGAGGGCGTGTAAGTTGAGTTCGACTGTTGAAACGAGGGAGAAGCGCGCGGCAGGGAGCGGCGAGGTGGCGAATCTTAACTGGTCGCTCTGGGCGCGGCAGACGCTCGCCGTCCTGCGCCTCGAACTCAGGAAGAACTTCCTCGGCCGGCGCGCCCTGCTGCTCTACGCCATCGCGGGGCTGCCGCTGACGGTGCTCGCGGCGGCCGCCGTCTTCGTGCGGCCTGAGGGTGGGTCGGAGAACTTCGCGGAGTTGAGCATCGCTTACTCCGTCATCTACGGCGCGCTGATTCTGCGCACGCTCCTTTTCTTCGGTTGCGCGTGGGTCTTCATGAATCTGTTTCGCGGCGAGGTCGTTGACAGGAGTTTGCACTACTACTTTCTCGCGCCCGTGCGACGCGAAGTGCTCGTCGTCGGGAAATACTTGTCGGGGCTGGTGGCGACCACCACGCTGTTCTGCATCACCACGCTCGGCTCGTTCGCCCTACTCTACTTCGGGCTCTTCCCGTCACAGAGCATGGAGTATGTTTTCAACGGCCCCGGTTTCGGGCAGGCACTCACCTATGCCGGCATTACGGTGCTCGCGTGCGTCGGTTACGGAGCAGTTTTTCTGATTGTCGGGTTGTTCTTCAGAAACCCGATTATCCCGGCGGGGCTGCTCTACGGCTGGGAGTGGATAAACTTTCTGCTACCGCCGCTGCTGAAGAAGGTGAGTGTCATTCATTACCTTCACTCGCTCGTGCCCATCCCCCCGCCTGAAGGCCCCTTCGCCGTACTCGCCGAGCCGACGCCCGCTTGGATTTCCGTCCCCAGCCTGCTCATCTTCACCGCGCTGGTACTCGTCCTCGCCGGCCTGCACATCCGCCGACAAGAAATCAGCTACGCGGGTGAATAGACGTGACTCTTTTGCCGCACGAGACTTTCGGTGCTGGCCGGTAGAGTGAAGGCTCGTTCTTACTCGCGCAACTTCCCCCTGATACTTGATAGCAGAGAGCATGAACCCGATTGTGTCGCCAGCGGAGTCAACCGCGCAGTAAACCGCCGAGTACCGGCGACCTCATGCCGTGCGCGCGCTATAGCAGATGGGCTTCAAGGTAGAGATATCGAAAAGCAGTGCAGAAGATGGGCTTCAGGGTGGAGTTCTCCATATAAGCGAGGTGAGCTAAACCCGCACGCGCCTCTCATGGCAAGCGCCTGCGGGTTTAGCTGACAGAAAGCTAGTTGTGAGTTTATGCGACTCTGCTCCAAGTAGCGGAGGTGCTTTGAAGCCTGCGCTGGCGAGCCATCTCGCGCAGCCGCGCCACGCGCTCGGCCGTCGGCGGGTGCGTGCTGAAAAGGTTCTGCACCGAAAAGCCCGTGAGCGGCTGAACGATGAAGAGGTGCGACACGGCAGGGTTGACCGGCAGCGGCACGTGCCGCGAGTAGGCGTCGAGCTTTTCGAGCGCCGAGGCCAGCGCCTCAGGGTCGCCGCCTACATCGGCACCGGCGCGGTCTGCGCCGTGCTCGCGCGAACGCGAGATGGCGAACTGAATAATCATCGCCGCGATGGGCGCGAGGAAAATCATCAGCAGGCCGCCGAGTAGACTGCCGCCATCATCCTCTTCATCGCCCTGCGCGCCGCCGAAGAGCATGGCGAACTGCCCCAACTGCGCGACCATCGTGATTGCGCCTGCAAGCGTCGCCGCGACGGTGCTGACCAGCACATCGCGGTTGCGTATGTGGCCGAGTTCGTGCGACAGCACGGCCTCCAACTCCCGGCGGTCGAGGATACGCAGAAGGCCCGTCGTGACAGCGACCAGACCGTGGCGCGCGTTCCGGCCGGTAGCGAAGGCGTTCGGCGCGTCCGACTCGACGACGGCGACGCGCGGCTTCGGCAGACCGAATCTCTGCGCCAGACGCGCCACCATGTCGTGAAGCTGCGGCGCTTCAGCGTAGGAGACCTCGCGCGCCCCGGCCATCTTGCTCGCTATCCGGTCGGAGAACCAGTAGCTGCCGAAGTTCATAACGAGCGCGATAACGAAGCCGAAGACCGCACCGTAACTGCCGCCCAGCGCGCCGCCCGCGACGACCAGCAACGCCGTCAGCGTACCGAGTAATAATGTAGTTTTAATCGTCCCCCAACTGAACATCTACTAACCTCCCCGCGCGCAAAAGAAAAAGACCTCCTGCGCGCGTTTAATAAACGTGCTGCAAAAGGTCTCGATCCTTACCCCGGCGAGCCGGGACGCCTCTCTCAATCGAGGCGGCCGTGCTGACGACCTCGCCGAACCCCGTAGGGCGACCTACTCCCCATCTCCGGCCTCTTTTCGGGCCGCTTCTTAGATGCTTCCGCACACGTCAGAGTTGGGTTCACTGGCGCCAAGCCTCGCCTCCCGGCTCCTAACCCGGCATCTTCTTCTCAAGTGTACTAACCAACCGCTGAACGTCTGTCGCTCCTATCAGTTGCTCGGCCTCCTCTCTCACGTCATCCACCTCGACGCCGAGGTGCTCGCAGACCTTTCGCTGCATCCGCAGCATCATCGTCATCTCTTGCTCGGCCAGCATACTGACCTGCAAATCCAGATGCGCGCGCTTGTCGGATTGGCGCGTCATCCGGTTCTGGCTAATCAAGATGAAGATGGCGAGAAAGACGCCTTCGGACGAGACGATAAGCGTCAGGATGCCGAAGGGGAAGGGGTCGAACGACGCGATGCCGGGAATGAAGTGGAGGTTAATAGTAAACCATGCGACGAACCAGAGGATGTGAAATAGCAGGAAGGGCATGCTGCCCATGAGCGAGACGAAAACGTCGCTGACCTTTTCTCCGGCCGAGCGGCGGTGAAGTTCCTTGAGTTCGAGTTGAGCTATCGCCTCGACGTTGTAGGCCATCGGGTCGGCCGTCGCCACAGACCCGCCATTGTTAGATTTCCCCATGTTCGCTCCCCCTTTGTTCTTTCAAATTAACACGATTTCCCATTTCAACAAGCGAAGCGCTCTCACGCCCGGCATCGTCCGCCGCGCATTCAACACCGGTAGCGCCATGTTTCCGATGAGAGGCACGCTCATTCATAGTCGGGTGTAAGCCGTTGTCAGGCGATACCGTTAGGGGAATACTTCGGACGCCAGTCGGATACGCCGGTTCAAATTCTCAACAATATTTGCGCCCGTCATTCGTCTACAGGAATGGACGGGCGAGATAAGGAATCTGACATGTTCAATCAACTTCTTCCACAGCAGCTTGACAATACGTATGGCGGGCGCAGGCTGGCGCTCTGGCTCTTCGCGCTGGTCGTGTCGGTACGAATCATCCAGAGCGTGTTCATTATCTTCGACGGCTACTCGACGGTGAGGGAAGCCGACGGCATCCCGCTCGACACGTACCCCGCCGCAGCCGCGCAGACCATCGTCGGGCTCTTCGCGCTCTCCGGTCTCTACCGCCTGATTCTCTCTCTGCTATGCGTGCTGATGTTGGTGCGATATCGCGCCGCTGTTCCCTTCATGTTTGTAGTGCTCTTGCTGAACTATCTGGCTGCCCAACTGATTCTCCGGTTCGTCCCTCTGGTCAGGGTCGGAGCGCCGCCCGCGTCCTTCGTGAACTTCACGCTCCTCGCCCTGACGGCCATCGGCCTGTTGCTGTCGCTATGGAAACGGGGCGAGCAAAAGGTGAAGGGGTGACGCGAGATAGATGAAAGCCATCGTCTACCACACCTACGGTTCGCCCGATGTCTTCAAGTATGAAGGAGCGAACTCATAGAGGCGGGGAGGGTGAGGTCGGTCATCGACAGGCGATACAGTCTGAGCGAGGTTCCTGAGGCTGTGCGGTATCTGGAAGGAGGACACGCTCGCGGTAAAGTGGTGATAACTTTGGAAGAGCACAACAAAACCTAGCGATGCGACGTTACCCCAGACTATGCTCGGTTGCGCTTCGCAAAGCGGAAGAGTGCGACTGACGGCCGCATTGATAGTCGTATTTTCGATGGGTCGGCGGCGATGACACGCAGGCGTCGAAAGGGGCAGGTGACCGTCTTCCACATCATGAGCGCGAACGCTAACAAGCCGCATCCTTACACGTCGGCCGCAAAGCTCGTGGGCAATCAACTCTCTTACAGGGAATAGCGTGAATCCGCGCCTCTTCAAGGAACTGTTATGCGCTAACCTCAAAGCGGCGCATTTCCTGACAAGACCTTCGGTGAACCTTTGACAACGCTCCGGGCAGTCGCGCGCTGGGGAGGAGCGCGTCTGCTGCGCCGCCGTCTGAGAGGAGTATTGACGCTGCGTGTCATGCGCCTGATGAACTCCACTTCCTCAGGGATGTAAGGCGTCCCGTTCATGCGAAAGACCTCGTGAAACCAGATGGACGGCTCACGGTCTGTGTAAGGGCGCTCCCATGAATCCCACGGCAGATGCGTCTGCGTCTTGCCCTGCACCAAGCCCCAGTTAACCATCCCGACATTGTGCGCTTTGCCGACCATCAATGCCCCGATGAAAAAGCTGCCGTTGCCGCGCGCCATGTACTCTGTGCAGATGAGCGGGCGCCTGTATCGCTTGAGCCAGTTGATTCGCTTCTCCAACTCTGAAGGCGAGTCGTAGTTATGGAACGTGATAACGTCGGACAACTCTATCTGCAAGCGGTCCATCTCGTCCATCTTCTCAGGGCTTGACCAATCGCCCTTCCACACACCTGAGCTGAGAGGCTGTTGCGGGTTGGCCGCGCGCGCCCAAGCGAACGCCTGCGGCAGCAGTGCCAGCACGAGATTGACCTTGTTCTTCGGCTCCTGTTGGCCGTAGCTTCCGTTGTTCACATTATCCGGCTCGTTCCAGATGTCCCACGCCAGCACGCGCTCATCGCGCGCAAACGCGCCGACCACTCCCTTCACGTACGCTTCGAGGCGCGGATACTCCGAAGGGTCTTGGAGCGCCTTCGTGCTGGGGCTTTGCACCCAGCCGGAGTTATGAACGCCGGGACGCGGCGCTCGCTGTTTGCCCGGATGCGGGTGAGGGTCCCAGACCGAATCGAACAGGACGAAGATTGGCTTAATCCTGTGCTTCTGGGCGATACGCAGAAACGTGTCGAGGCGTCGCTTGAACCCTTCGGCGTCCTGTTGCCACAGCAGGTCATGCAGATAAACGCGCATCGTGTTCATCCCCAAACCCTCCGCCCAACTCAACTCCAAGTCAATCCGCTTCGGGTCGAAGGTCTCGGCCTGCCACATTTCAAGCTGATTAATCGCACTCGCAGGGTTATAGTTACTGCCAACGAGCCAGGGCTGCCGCCCATACCACTCCCATGCTTTCTGCTCCGACCACTTCTGCGCCTGCGCCGAGACAGTGACGTGACAGAGAAGAAGAAGGATGACGACCTGCGACAGTCTTCGCACTGATGACATTGATTCTCGTCCTCCATCTATTGTGCAGCTTACAGTCTGAGAGCAGGAGTTTCTGAAGCGAAAGCCTCTTTATTAGCTTGCTGTGCCTTAGGTTCCGCAGAAGGTCTGAAGCACTCGTTCGTGCTCTGCCGGCGGTTCCTCGTACCGCGTCAAGGCCGGCTGCTCTTCAAAGGGATTCGAGAGCACGGCCACCAGCTCGTGGAACGGGGCGAAATCATCTTCGTCAATGGCCGCACGGATGACTGCCTCGACGAGATGGTTACGCGGGATGTATGCCGGGTTGGCCGACAGCATGGCAGCCCGCCGCGTAGCCGCGTCTGTCGGCTCCTGAGCGAGCCGCTGTCGCCACCTCTGCGCCCATTCGTCGTACGCAGCAGGGTCTGCGAACAAACTCCGCACGCCCGATTCATTCGCTTCAACGGACGCCGCCTCGCACAGCCGTCGGAACGTGAGCGTGAAATCGGCACGGTGCGCGCCCATCACCTGCAATAGATTCCGCCCAAGCTCCGCATCGCCCTCGCGTTCAGTGAGCAGACCGAGTTTTCGTCTGAGTCCCGCCTGATACGCACGCTCAAAGGTCGGCGCGTATGCGTCGAGAGCTTCTTGCGCCTCGTCAACGGCGGCGTCCATATCGTCTGAGAGCAGGGGCAATAGACACTCCGCGAAACGCGTCAGATTCCAGCCGCCTATCGCTGGCTGCCTTGAGTACGCGTATCGCCCGAATCGGTCAATCGCGCTGAAGACCGCTTCAGAGTCGTAGGCGTCCATGAAGGCGCAGGGGCCATAATCGATTGTTTCGCCCGCGACAGACATGTTGTCCGTGTTCATCACCCCATGAATGAACCCGACCAGCATCCATCTGGCAATCAACTCGGCCTGCGCCCGAATCACCGCATCGAGTAACGCGCGATATGGTCTCTCGGCGCTGGCCGCGTCCCGGTAGTGTCGCGCAATGACATGGTCGGCCAGCAACCGTATGCCCTCCACGTCCCCGCGACTGGCGAAGAACTGAAAGGTTCCGACCCGGATGTGGCTTGAGGCGACGCGGGTCAGCACCGCACCGGGAAGTATTGTTTCCCGAATCACTACCTCTCCGGTGGTCACCGCAGCCAGTGAGCGCGTCGTGGGAATGCCCAGTGCGGCCATCGCCTCGCTGACGACGTACTCACGTAGCACCGGGCCGAGTGCGGCTCTTCCGTCGCCGCCGCGCGAGTAGGGCGTCCGACCTGAGCCTTTGAGCTGGACATCGCGTCGCGCTCCAGCCGCCTCTACGAGTTCGCCGAGAAGGATGGCGCGCCCGTCTCCTAGCTGTGGCACGAACGTGCCGAACTGATGCCCGGCATATGCGGTGGCTATCGGCTCAGACGCTTCGGGCACGCGATTGCCGGCCAGCACCTGTACACCTTCCTCGCTGGCGAGCCATTCGGGATTGAGGCCGAGTTGGATGGCGAGGGGTTCGTTAACCCGAATGAGCTTTGGAGCTTTGACCGGGGTAGGCGACACGCGCGCGTAGAACCGCTCAGGCAGCCGCGCATACGTGTTGTCGAAAGGAAAATGCATTGTCATCCGAAATTCCAATCCCTTCTCTCGTCGAGGCCGCACACAACCATCCGGGGCTTCTCTGTTGGCAGCTATTACGTAATAGGTGCCAACAGCGAGTCGGCAGAGGCGGCGCGCCCTTCTTACTGTGTAAAGATAGACCCTGAGTTTACATCGAATTTGCGCGGAGCGGTAAAGCGCCTTGCTCGAATCTGATTTCAGCAATTATGTTGAGTTAAAAATTCCGGTCTCAACCACCACCAACAAGGCAATAAACACACACTGACGGGTGATGAGAACTTTGCGTTGAATGTTTACCGTTTATTTGCTAGTGTGCTCAAACCCAAAGAACAATCGGCAGCGCACCTGTAGAGGCCAGACCACCGGCAGGCTCGTCTTTCAGCCGCTTCAAGGCTGGCGTCTCTCGCTGCCCGGATTGTTCCCATCCAGTGGCATTCGTAGTCGGAGGTTAATCATGGGGTAACAGTAGCCTGCGTGCGGCAGGTTACTCACATGTGCGGACAAGGAACGCATCTGATTGCATCCGGCGCAGCTTGCGGAGGTGTCCGTGTCTCAAGGACGAGACTCTTCTTCTGAAGGAGGTCTCGTCCTTTGTGCTTTCAGGAATCGCCCGGTGAGGGCGCACGACATTCGACAGTCCAAAGAGAAGGAGAGTGTGTGCGAGAGAATTTTTCCGACCTGTAACACGGAGCGACGTGCGCGCATGATAAGCGTAGCGCTCTTCGCCGTCGTGGCGGTTTCCTTGACGGCCTGCGGCATGACGCCGGTGAATTCTTCTGCTCCGGCGTCAGCCGCATCGCAGAGCGTGACGAGTGCGCCTCCCGTGGCCAATGCACAGCCGGGCCGACAGGAAACGCGCTTCGCCATTCGCCTTCTCGCACGACAGTACGACGACTCCCCTGCACGGGAGAGGACATGAGACAAGAACCTGCGGCCGTCGTAAACACCCGCTCGCATAAAGGAATCGCCGGGCATGTCTAGCGACAAGGAACAGACCTTCATCAACGGCAAAATCTTCACGGCGCGCAGCGAGGACGATTTCGTTAGCGCGTTCCGGGTTGCCGGCGGGAAGATTACGTGGGTCGGCGACGCCAGCGAAGTCAATGACGTACGCGCCATTGACCTGAAAGGACGGACGGTGCTGCCGGGCTTCATCGACGTTCACACGCACCCGACCTACGTGGCGATGACTCTCCACGCGATGCCCTGCACAGTGCCCCTCGTCAAAGACATCCCCGAAATGATAGCGGCGCTGAAGAAGCATCCGAACTACGGCAAGGGCGCAGACGCTTGGGTCGAAGGTTGGGGCTACGACGAATCCAAACTCGCCGAGCGCCGCACCCCGACCGCCGCAGACCTCGACCTTGTCTCCACTTCGCAGCCGGTCTACGTGATGCGCTCAGACTGCCACTCCGGCATCTGCAACACGCGTGCGCTTGCGCTCGCCGGCATCACGCGCGACACGCCCGACCCGGAGGGCGCTCGCTTCGGCCGCTACGAAAACGGCGAGCCGAACGGCGTCCTGCAAGAGCACGCCGCCAACGACGTGGTGCTTCGCGCCAAAGCGTCGCCGGACTACGACTCGAAGGTCAGCAGCATTGCCGACACCGGCGAGCACTACAACGAGCGCGGCATCGTCGCCGTCGCCGACATGATGGCTCACGTCCACCCGTTCGACGACTTGCGGATTTACCGAGACGCCGAACGTCTTGGTCTCAAGCAGCAGGCGGCACTCTACTTCGTCTGGCCTGCGCTGAGTGAGAACGGCGTCCCAGACCTCATGGACGAGCAGCGGCGTGGGCGCGTCAAGTTCGCCGGCCTCAAGCTCTTCGCCGATGGCTCGGTCTCCGGCCGCACGGCGTGGATGTGTGGGCATTACAGGGGCGACGGGCACGGCTACTCGACCCTCAAAGACGTTGACTTGCAGTCGGGCTACGAGTGGGCGCGGCGTAACGGGGTACAGGTGGCCGTCCACGCGATGGGCGACCGCGCACTCCAACGCATCATAGACTTCTTCACAGATAAGGAGCCTTGGATGGGCGCGCACGTCCCCTCCGTCCGCCTTGAGCATGCGACGATGTTGAGTGAGTCGCAGATGCGACAGATGAAGGAGTCGCGGATGGTCTTCGGCGTAGCCACGCAAATCATCTTCTTCTTCGCCGAGCACGACTCTTACGTGGAGAATCTGACCGACAGGCAGTACCGTGAGGCTTACCCGGTCAAGAGCTTTTACGAAAACATCGAGTACGTCGGCCTCTCCTCCGACGCTCCGGCCACGACATGGGCAGACCCGGACAACGTCTTCGTCTCCATCAAAGCAGCCGTCACGCGACGAGCTTACAACGGCGCTGACATCGTCCCGGAGCAGGCCGTCACGGTGCCGCAGGCCGTGCTCCTCTACACGGCGCGGGCGGGAACGGTCGCGCCCTTCGAGGGGCGTCTCGGCCGTCTCGCCGAGGGCTTCGAGGCCAGTTTTATCATCCTCGACCGCGACATCTTCATCATCGACGCCGACGAGATAGACCAGACGCTAGTCGAGCAGACGTGGATTAGAGGAGAGAAGGTCTACGAGCGTCGGTATGCGTAGGCGAGCTTTTCACTTCGGCAGGTGAGGGCTGAGAGGCCGCGCCTCAGCGGTATTATCGAGCGATGAGAATTTTCTCCGCCATCATGACACTGTTTCTCATCATGGACGCACTAGATTCGCCGTCTCTCTGGATTATCTGTACTGGAAGTGTTAGAAGCGTAGACCTGTTCGGTGCATGTAAGTAACCGAAACTTTTTCGAGCCATAAGGAGAAGACCACATGAGCAGACCCGTTCGCATTCTCGGCATCGCCGGCAGCCTTCGCCGCGAATCATTCAACCGCGCCGCCCTGCGCGCCGCGACGCAACTCGTGCCCGAAGGCGCGACCATAGATGTCTTTGAGATTGACGGCATCCCCGGCTTCAGCGAGGACGACGAGCAGAACCCGCCCGCCAAAGTCGTCGAACTGAAGCGGCGCATACGCGAGTCCGACGCCGTGCTGTTCGTCACCCCGGAGTATAACTACTCGATTCCGGGCGTGTTGAAGAACGCTATCGACTGGGCGTCGCGCCCCTACGGCGACAGCGCGTGGAATGGAAAGCCGGCGGCCATCATGGGAGCTTCCATCGGCAGTCTCGGCACCGCGCGTGCGCAGTACCACCTGCGGCAGGTGATGGTCTTCCTCAACATGTTTCCCGTCAACCAGCCGGAGGTGATGATAGGCAACGCCTCCGAGCGGTTCGACGGCGAAGGGAATCTGACGGACGAGGCAACGAGGGGCTACGTGCGCCAGCTATTACAGAACCTCGTGGAATGGACAAGGCGCATCGGACAGCCGCAAGGCGCGGAAGGGAATCAATGAAAGTCGCACAGAGCGGCGCGAGCGGCAACGCCGACCTGTGTCAAGTCTCTCGCCGTAGCTCAGAAAGCTACGAAGGTGTCGAGAAGAGTATGAGAAAGCGCGGCAGAGAAATCCGCGCTTACTGCTAATTCAGGAGGGCAAGAAAGATGAGCATACAGTGGAACAAAGACGCCGACGCGGCGCTCGCCGAAGCCAAAGAGGCAAAGAGACCTCTCCTTGTTGACTTCAGCGCCGCCCCTGCTTGAGGCGCTTGCGCTCGGCTGGAAGCCGAGTCCTACGACGACACTGAAGTCGCTTCCTTCATCGAAGAGAACTTCGTGCCCCTTGGGGCACACATCAAGGAGCACCCCGCCTACTTCCATCGCTTCGACGCGGTGTGGACGCCGACCGTGCTCGTGCTCGACGCGAGCGGGGAGGAGCGCCTGCGCATCGAGGGCTACCTGCCGAAAGATGAGTTCCGCGCACACTTGGAGTTAGGGCTGGCGCGGGTCGCCTTCATGCGCAAGCAGTGGGCCGACGCCGAGCAGAGGTACGCGCAAATCGTCGAGCGTTATCCCGACTCGAAGGTCGCGCCGGAGGCGGTCTACTGGAGGGGCGTCAGCCACTACAAGGCGACGAACGACCATACGGTGCTCGGCGATGTGGCAGAGCAGTTTAAAGGGAAGTATCAGGATAGCGTGTGGGCTTTGAAGGCTCTACCTTGGTCTCACTGACAAGCAGAGCACGAAACATGGCTCGAAGGACGGCGAGAATCATTGAGGAGAAACTCTTCTAGGCTCAGGTCGGGTTGATGAATCAGACCGGCGTGATGTAAAGGAGCATTCTCCACCTGCGTCGAGCGCGGAGTGTGAGCATGGCTACACGGATGCCGGCCATCTTCTTCGGGCACGGCAACCCGCTGAACGCGCTACAGGCTAACGACTGGACTGAGGGTTGGGCGGCCGTCGGCCGCAGCATCCCGCGCCCGGAGGCTATCGTCTGCATCTCTGCGCATTGGTACTTACCGGCGACGCTCGTGACCGCGCAGGAGCGGCCGCGCACTATCCACGACTTCGGCGGCTTCCCGCGCGAGCTGTACCAAGTCCGCTATCCCGCGCCCGGTGCGCCAGAGCTTGCGCGGCGCGTGCGTGACCTGCTCGCGCCTGCGCCCGTCGGCCTAGATGAACGCTGGGGCTTGGAGCACGGCACGTGGTCTGTGCTCTGCCACGTCTTCCCGCAGGCCGATGTCCCTGTCATCCAACTCAGCATCGACGAGACGCAGCCGGCCGAGTTTCACTACGAACTCGCCAATCGGCTCGCGCCCCTGCGCGACGAAGGTGTGCTCGTCATGAGCAGCGGCAACCTCGTTCACAACCTGCACGCCTACGCTTGGGGGCGCTACGTGGCCGAGCCTCTCGAATGGGCGGTTCGGTTCGAGACGCGTGCACGCGAACTGCTGCTTGCCGGCGACGACCAACCGCTCGTCAACTACGAAAGCTTGGGGCATGACGCGATGCTCGCAGCCCCGACGCCCGACCACTACCTGCCGCTGCTCTACGTCATCGCGCTACGACAGGAGGGCGAACAGGTCAGCTTCCCGGTCGAAGGGTTCGACGGCGGCTCGGTCTCCATGCTCACCATCCGCGTCGGCTGAGCCGCCCACGCAAGAAAAGTCATCGGCTCGCACAAGACAGTGTAGAGAGATTACAAGGTTCGTGATTGAAGACGACCATGTCGGGCAGCGCGAAAGATAAACAGCCCTTTCGTCATCAAGGCCGACCCTCTATAAGGCTACGCACTAAAAAAGCCACTTGACAAAAACCTCTACCTTTTAAATAATCTCGTCTCGAAATTGAAAGTGAATTTCAATTCCGCCCAACGCTCTGCCATTTCAATCGTGAAGCTATCGCCGGATAAGGTCTGATTATGATTATCTCGAATGCTCCGAATCGTCTTCTACGCGCCTTTCTGTTCCTCCTCGTTGTGAGTACTGTGCTCACATACGGCCAGGTTGCTCCACCCCGCGCATCGCTTCGGGGACGGGTGCTTGACCCCAATCAGGCGGTCGTCGCCGGTGCGCAGGTGAGTGTGGAAGGGAAGGGACGCCTTTCGAGCGTCGTCGCGGTGACTGACCAGAAAGGTGAGTTCTCCCTCTCGCTCGAACCCGGCGAATACACCCTGAGGGTGACCGCGCCGGGTTTCACTGAAGCGGCGCAAGCTGTCAGCCTGTCGCGAGCAGATTCGGGCACGACCGTAGAGATTGTTCTGCAAGTTGCGGGCGCTACCTCCACCGTGACGGTGACCGACTCGACTGGCTATCAGGTTGAAGCCGTCGGCAGCGCGACACGAACGCTGACGCCCCTGCGCGACATCCCGCAGACGATAACAGTCGTCACAAGAGAGCAGATTAGAGACCAGTCGCTCCAGAGCATTACAGACGTAGTGACTTATGTTCCCGGCATCTCGTCGCATCAGGGCGAGGGCAACCGCGACCAGATAGTTATTCGTGGCAACTCGACCACCGCCGACTTCTACCTCGACGGCGTGCGCGACGACGTGCAGTACATGCGCGACCTCTACAATCTCGAACGGGTCGAGGCGTTGAAGGGGCCGAACGCGATGATTTTCGGGCGCGGAGGCGGGGGCGGAATCATCAACCGCGTGACGAAGGAGGCCACCTTCTCGCCGTTGCGCGAGTTCACGCTTCAAGGCGGCTCGTTCGGCAACAAGCGGGTCACGGGCGATTTCGGTCAGCCTCTCGGCGACAAGCTGGCCTTCCGCATCAACGGGCTTTACGAGAACTCCGGCAGCCACCGCAGGTTCGTCGGCCGGGAGCGCTACGGCGTCAACCCGACGCTGACGTTCAACCCAAGCACTCGCACCAGAATCACCTTCGCTTACGAGTACTTCCATGATGGGCGTACAGCCGACCGGGGCATCCCCTCGTACCAAGGCAGACCTGTGGACATCCCCATCTCGACCTTCTTCGGCAACCCGCAGAACGCACGCGTGCGCGCCGACGTGAACCTGCTATCGAGCACGGTCGAGCACCGGGTTGGGCGCTTCAACATACGCAACCGCATCCTGTTCGGTGATTACGACAAGTTCTACCAGAACTACGTCCCCGGCGCGGTGACTGCCGATAGGACGCGGGTCTCCATCTCCGCTTACAACAACGCGACGAAGCGCCGCAACCTCTTCAATCAGACAGACGTGACTTTCGCCGCCTCCACCGGGCGCGTCCGTCACAACTTCCTGTTCGGGACAGAACTGGGGCGGCAGCTTACTGACAACTTTCGCAACACAGGCTTCTTCAACAACACTTCTACCTCTATCACTGCTCCCTTAGACAACCCGGTGATTAGCACGCCGATAACCTTCCGGCAGATTGCGACTGACGCCGACAACCACGTCAAAACCAATCTGGCGGCCGTCTACGTGCAAGACCAGATAGAACTCTCCCGCCACGTGCAGGTAGTGGCGGGGCTGCGCTATGACTATTTCGACCTCCAGTTTCACAACAACCGCAACAATCAGGACTTGCGCCGCATCGACAATCTGGTGTCGCCGCGCGTCGGCCTAATCGTTAAGCCCGTGACGCCGCTCTCGCTTTACGCCAACTACAGCGTGGCATACCTGCCCAGTTCCGGCGACCAGTTCTCGTCGCTGACGACAATCACACAGCAGGTCAAGCCGGAGAAGTTCAGCAACTACGAGGTGGGCGTGAAGTGGGATGTGCGCCGCTACCTGACTCTCACCTCGGCGCTCTACCGGCAGGACAGGACTAACACGCGCTCTCTTGACCCTAATGACCCGACAAGAATCATCCAGACGGGCAGCCAGCGCACGAACGGCTTCGAGGTAGGGCTGAACGGGAGCCTGACACGCGCTTGGAGTGTCGCCGGAGGCTACGCCTATCAGGACGCCTTCATCAGCCGCGCGACGGCCGCCGCACGCGCGGGCGCGCAGGTGGCGCAGGTGCCGCACCACCACTTCTCCCTCTGGAACAACTACAGGCTCGACCCACGTTGGGCGTTGGGGCTTGGACTCGTCCACCGCTCCGACATGTTCGCCGCTGTGGACAACACGGTCGTCCTGCCCGGCTACACGAGGGCAGACATGGCGGTCTTCTTCAATATCACAGAACAGTGGCGTCTACAGGCGAACGCAGAGAACCTGTTCGGGACGAGGTACTACATCAACGCCGACGGCAACAACAACATCTCGCCCGGCGCGTCGCGCGGCGTGCGCGTCGGCCTGACGGCTCGGTTCTGAGTCTCGCTGCCGGAACTCGCAGCGGACGTTATCGAAGTCGGCGGACGGGGTTTCTCGGTAGAGCGGAAGAAGCGTTCGAATGATAATTGACTGGATGTTGATATTCGCGCGCGACCTTGCGCTCGCGCTATGGCTCGGCGGATTGATTGTGATTGATTTCGTCGAGACTCCTGCGCGGTTCCGCGTTCCGGTCATAAACCGTAATCAGGTGGTGGCGGTCGGGCGAGAGGTCTTTGCCGCGCTCAATCGCATGGAGACGTTGGTCGGGGCTTTGCTCATCGCCGTTAGTGTGCTGCTCATAAGTCGCTCGACAGGCGTTTCGCAAAAGCCACACGCGGCTCTCATCAGCGTCGGCCTGATGTGGCTCATCGCTCTCCTGCAATATTTCTGGGCGAGACCGCGCATGTCTGCCATCACCAAAGAGCTTGATTTGGTGAACCGGCAGCCGGTAGATAGACGCTTCGACGTTCTACGCAGGTGGCATAAGACATACGTCGTGCTCGACTTGGTCAAGATGGCTTTCGGTCTCGCAGCACTCGGATTATGGATATAGCTACAGCACCCGTCAGTCAGGCATAGCCTCTTTCGTCTAACCGCCCGGCTGTGCCCCTGCTAAACTTATCTTTAACCGCTACATGTTCGAGCAGAGGCCGGCGAGCGACCGTCATGTGAGATAGTTGTAGAGCCTGTGCCCGACCGCCCGCCGAAACCTTCCAACTCACGGTTTGTATTATTTAGTCGGCCTCCGGCGAAAGAGCAGAAACGCGCCGATGACAATCAGAGCCACCAGCGGGATAGCGATGACGGCGACCATCAAAGGGTTCGACGCATACCACCCTGTACGCTCGTTATTGGCGGTCTGCTGCGCGTAAGCCGCGCCGGACATGAGTAGCAGCAGGCAAAGACCGAACAGCGTTGTCCTCATCTCTTCCCCTTTCTCGACCGCGCACTGGCTGCGGCCATTCCAATTAAAAGTACAGGCCTCAACACATCATCTTCCATGCACTGATTCGGCTACCAACTTTGTCGGCGAATCAACTGCTGCCGCTGCCGCTGCTGCGTCGCTCACCGCCCGGTTCGCCGCTCTTTTTTCCGCTCCCCTCACTCTTGTTGCCCGTCCCCTTGCCTTCGCTCTTACTGCCGGAGCCACCTACGGAACCTTCTCCGCCCTTTTGGCGCGTTCCCCCGCTATGCCCGCTGCCACCTTGATTCCTGCCGCCACTGTCGGCGCTCATGGCCGAGACGCGAAACTGCTCACCATCCATTTCAGAGATTCTCACGACATGTCTCCCTTCCGGTTTGAATTCAAGTCTTGTCGCGGTGTCATGTAATACAGCCGCGCCGCTTGTCGAGATAGGAGTTGCAGAACATAGCCAGAGGCTAGAGGGGCAGCCCTCCGGCAAACATCCTGTTTTTTATGGGGAAATAAATCCTAGCAATTCTGAGAGCACAGCGTCCGTACGCAGCCGAACAGTGTCGCTCAAGGTGCTCGCCCCTCGCGCCCCTGCGATGCACTACTTGCGCCGTGTACAATGACCTCTCGACGGAGACATTGATGTCGTCAAAAGTGAGTACGCGCTTGGGAGAGATTGAGAGCCGTTGGACAATGGTCGGCGGCCTCAGGATGCACGCGCGAGTCTCTGTGAATCGGCCTTCTGCGGGAACCGACGTGCCCGTCGTGCTCGTGCATGGCCTCCTCGTCTCTAGCCTCTACATGCTGCCGACGGCTCAGCGGCTGGCACCCTTCTACAGAGTATTTGCTCCCGACATGCCGGGCTTCGGCAAGAGCGACAAACCCTCGCGCGCACTGAACGTGAGGGGAATGGCCGTTGCTCTCGGCGAGTGGATGGACGCCATCGGACTCGGCCGCGCCGTCCTCGTCGGCAACTCGCTGGGCTGTCAGATTATCGCGGACGTGGCGGCGCGCAGCCCCCACAGGGTTGAAGGAGTAGTCTTGACCGGGCCGACTGTCGATTGCGCAGGGCGCACCGTCCGAGAGCAGTCCAAGCGATTGTTGATTGACATGACAAGGGAGCGTTTCTCGTTAGCGTTAATCCAACTACGCAGCCTCTGTGAAGCCGGCCTGAAGAGGTCGTGGCAAACCGCTCAGTTCGCGCTCGAAGACCGCATCGAGGAGCATCTACCACACCTTCATGCGCCCGTGCTCGTGATACGCGGTTCAAACGACCAGATAACGCCCCAAGTATGGGCCGAACAGGTCGCCGGGTTACTGCCGCGCGGGCGTCTCGCGGTCATTCAGGGCGCGCCGCACGCTCTCAACTACTCCACCCCCGACGAGTTAGTCTCACTCATACGCGAGTTCGTTGAGAGGGAAGTTCCAGCAGCACGTATACCGAAGAACGTGCCGGAAAGATGAAAGATAGTTTTTCACGCGCGAGGCTCGGCGAATACGGCCACCGCACACGTAGTTCAGTTCTAGGAACCAGTCAGGAGAGCACTGATGACACACCCATTCGAGAGTGTCCCGCGAGCCGTGCGGCGGCGCATTTTTCTCCCTCTGCTCGCCGCCGCGCTGCTCGTACTGGTGACGTGGGTGCTGACGGTCAGCCCGATGTCGAATGAGAAAGCGCCGCTGAGCGTCTCATCCTTCGGCATGGCATGGGACATCGCGCGTGCGCGCGAGATGATGGCCTCGTGGGACGACACGTGCGGAAGGAAGAGGGAGAGTTCAAGTGAGTTGATGTCGAGCGTGTGGCTGAAGGTCGTCACTTGGTCGCTAGGGATGGCGAGGCCGATGAGCAGCTCGACCTCGTAGCGGAAGTCGGGCAGGTCTGAAACCTGCGCGCCGGTATCATTGACAGCACATAAAAGGCGTTTCTCGCCATTAAGATGTCACCCAGTTGCAATCTCCTCGTCTCCTCTGCCGAGTGAGCGCCCTTTAGCATAGATTGAGCGCGCCTGTTTCTCAGGGAGGAAAGGGGCGCGCATGGGGTCGTAGAGTCTTAGCGGATGCTACGGCCCCGCTCTCCGCACGTCGCGAGGGAGGATAGTGTGTTGAGACCTTCGACTGCTTTTATCGGTCATATCGGAACGGCAAGTTCTTATCAGTGAGCCTCGACGCGAGTCGAGCGTTGCCTCCAGACGTCTATCAGCAGCATCGTGACGACGACCGCCACCGGCCCCAGTACGAGTCCCGCCGCGCCGAACAGCAACAGACCGCCAACCACAGAGAAGAAGACCAGCAGCGTGTGCAGACGAACCCTATCGCCGACCAGAACAGGGTAGAGCAGGTTGTCTATCGAGCCGATGACGATTAATCCCCAACCGACAAGGACAAGGGCTTTAATCCAACTCCCCGTCACGATGAGGAAGAGCGAGGCCGGTATCCACACGACCGGCGCGCCGAGGATAGGGACGAGCGATGTCAGGAACATCACGGTTCCCCAGAGCAGCGGCACAGGCAGCCCCAACCACCAGAACATCAGCCCGCCCAACAGCCCCTGCACTCCTGAAACGACAAACGTCCCATACACCGTCGCATAAATAGTATCGGCCACGCGCGCAAACAATTTATCTGTGTCGGATTGCGAGAGTGGAACGAGAGTTCTGAGCATCCGCAGTATCGTGCGACGGTCGCGGAACAGGTAGAAGAGTGTGAAGAAGGTGATAAGCAGTTGCACCAACGCCCAAGCCGAGCCGATGGCGAAAGAGGGAAGGCGCGAGGTAATAGCCCCTGTGGCCTGTTCGGCCGCCGCGCGCACATCCAGATGCGGTTCAACCCAACCGAGCACGCGTGCCATGCGTGGGTTACTTTCGACAGCCGCTTGCCAACGCTCCGGCGCGGCGTTAGCTTGCACGGACTCAAGCCCCTTCCGCGCCTGACTCAACAGTTGTTGACCCATCAGAACGCCCGGCGCGACGATGACGACGGCGACGACGGCGACGGCCAGACCTGACGCGAGATTAGGACGCGCGACGTGTGCGGCGAGCCAGCCGTGCAGCGGCTGGGCTACGATAGCCAGCACCACCGCCCACGTGAGAGCCGGGATGAACGGTTGCACCAGCCTGTAACAGACGTAGAGGGCGAGCGCGGTCGCGGCTATCAGCACGAGGCCGTGTGCTTTCTCAGGCGACGGCCATCCTCCGCCGGTCGGGGTCTGCGATTCATTACGGTTCGTGTGACTCATCAGGTCGAAGGCTCTCGCACGACAAGCTGATTCACTTCAGGAATAAATAGATATCTTCAGTCGGGGTTGCCTCAAAACAGAAAGGACGATTCGGCCGCCATCAGCCGAATCGTCCTTCACTGTATCGCACCTGAACTTATTGCGCTACAGCCGTGTGCGTTACAGCGCAGTGAGTTGTCCGATGCGCTCGCGCAAAGCTCGCACGTAGCCTTCCATCGTGCTCTCGTCGTAATTGGCTGCGCGGAACGCGGCGCGCAGTTGCTCGTCCGTCAGTTGACCGAGCAGCGAACCTATCCAACGCGCGTGCTCGACAGGGATGCCGCGCATCGCCTTCTCCTTCTTCACTTCGCCGCGATAATAGAAGGGCTGAAGGACGGAGAGATGGCCGAATCCTCTGGGGCGTGTGTCGAAGTCGAACTCGACGACGCCGTCGCGCTCATCGACGCCTCTGACGAACTTGGTCGAGAGGAAATCGTCGAGGCTGTTCTTCGTGCGCTTACCGCCGAGACCACCCGCGCGCCCCAGTGTCGCCCCCAAGTCTGTCACGACATAGCGCGCCTCACGGCCGCTCTCCGCGTCCGTATAGAGGATGCGATTGTTCCCTTTGCGCGCGTCGAAGTTATTCAAGAGAATCATCAGCACCTTAAGCCCGCTCATCTCGCGCGACCCCTCGAAGGGACTGTCGCGCCAACTCCACTCCGGCCCACCCTTCACGTCCGCACGCTTCGGCTCAAAGCGTGCGCGGCGCACGACGTCGCCTGAGACGTACTCGCGGCCGCGCGAGAGGCGACGCATGTTCTCGACCCGCACCTCGTCGAAGTAATAAGCCTCTTCGGCGAAGTATCCGACCGCCCAGACGAGCCGCGTCGAGACGGTTTCGGACTGCGCTTCGGGGCCAAGCTTAACGCCCCACAAGACGCCGCGCGCATCCCTCACGTTAAACTTCGGAGACTCGCCGGTCTTGACCTCCTCGACGAAGGTGAAAGGGGCGAGGGGTGCCAGTTCGGCCGAACCCGGCCCATAGTGCAGGTCGCGCGAAGCGATGTCGCCGGGGTCGCGCCAGAGAACCGGCGTGGCCGACGCCATGTCTCCCTTCTCACCCTTCTGCGCCGACGCATAAGGCGCGAGAGATAAACTCAGGGTTAGTAGCAGAAGACCGCCCGTTACTACATTCTTTGGTAACTTCATAAGATTTATTTAGTGGCGGGAGTCGAAACGTTCACGTCAATCTGCTTGGTTCCACCGCCGCCGAACAGACTTCCACGGAAGAAGAACAGCACGACTAAGAGCACAATCACGAAAATCACCACGATGGCGACCACCCCCGTATTGCCTCCGCCTTCACGTTCAGCCATTATTGACTCTCCTCTTAAAGTTAAAGTTTAGCCGCCGAATGATACAGCTCACCTGAGCACCGTCTCCAATTTTGTAACGGTTTAATACATCGGCAGCATGACGCATAAGATTTAAAGCTAATTACGTGCCTATAATCTCCGGAAGGCTGTTGAGCTACATAATCACCGAACGGTTCGGCTTCAGGCGTGAGACTGTCGGTTGAATAGGAGGGAAAATTATGCAACGCTTCTCTCAGACCGACCGGGAGAAATTTTGATACTAGGGAGGAAGAATGGAACGTAAAGAAGCATCCGATTACCCGCAGGAGTTGTTAGACCTGTTTGACGAATACCAGCACGGCGACATCAGCCGCCGCACTTTCCTCGACCGCGCCGGCAAGTTCGCGGTCGGTGGCCTGACCGTCGCCGCAATTTTCGAGAGTCTGAAACCGAACTACGCGTGGGCGCAGCAGGTGCAGCCCGATGACAAGCGCATCAAGGTGGGCTACGAGGTTGTGCAATCCCCGGCCGGGAACGGCTCTATCAAGGGATATCTGGCTCGCCCGGCGCAAGGTAAAAAGCTGCCGGTCGTGCTCGTCATTCACGAGAATCGCGGGCTTAATCCCTACATCGAAGACGTGGCGCGCCGCCTCGCGCTCGCCAAGTTCGTCGCCTTCGCGCCCGACGGGCTGACTTCGGTCGGCGGTTATCCGGGCAGCGACGAGAAAGGCGCTGCGCTCTTCCGCGAGGTGGATGGGAAGAAGATGAGCTAAGATTTCGTCGCGGCGGCCAAGTGGCTCAAGGCGCGACC
>DASZCR010000318.1:0-4995 GCA_035942915.1 Pyrinomonadaceae bacterium
TCGTGCGCGGCGCGCAGACGCCCGCGCAGTTTGCCGTTAATCTGGACGGGGATTTCCAACTCCTCCTTGCGCGCCAGTTCCGCGTCCGAACGCGGCCAGCGCGCCTCGCCCCGCGCGCTCAATCCGCCTTCGTGGCCGAGCGCCTCCCACATCTCCTCAGAGATGTGCGGCGTAAACGGTGTGAGCATCAGAACGAGCGTTTCCAGCGCCTCGCGCGCGGCGAAGCGGTCTGAGGCAGAGGCGTTCTCCGGCGTGGCCGTGAAATCCTGAAACGCGTTTGACAGTTCCATCAGCGCCGCGACGCTGGTGTTGAAGTGCATCCGCTCGAAGTCTTCCGTGACGCGTGCGATGGTGCGATGCGTCTCGTGTCGCAGACGCCGCGCGCCATCGGAGAACTGCTCGGCCGGAGGCGCTTGTGCAGGCGCAGACTTGATGGCCTCGCGCCAGCGATAGACGAACCCGTAGATGCGGCGCAGGAATCTGACCGCGCCCTCAATCCCCGTCTCCTGCCAGCGCAACTCGTTTTCGGGCGGCGCGGCAAACAGGACAAAGAGACGCACGGCGTCTGCCCCGTAGGCGCCAATCATGTCGTCCGGGTCAACGCCGTTGCCGAGCGACTTCGACATCCGCTTCCACTCGTTCGTGCCCTCGACCAGATTGGTCACCATGCCCTGCGTCATCAGCTTGCGCACCGGCTCGTCGAAGGTGACAAGGCCGATGTCGCGCATCATCTTCGTCCAGAAGCGCGTGTATAAGAGGTGCATGACGGCGTGGTCGATGCCGCCGATGTATTGGTCAACGGGCGTCCAGTAGGCCGCGACCTCTCTGTCGAAGGGCGCTTCCGCGTTGTGCGGGTCGCAGTAGCGGAAGAAGTACCAGGAGGAATCAACGAACGTGTCCATCGTGTCTGTGTCGCGTCGCGCCGCACCACCGCAACGCGGACAGGTGGTGTTGACGAACTCTGCGACGCCCGCCAGAGGCGACTGTCCCGTGCCCGTGAAATCCGCGTTCTCCGGCAGCAAGACCGGCAAGTCCGACTCCGGCACGGGAATCGTCCCGCACCTGTCGCAGTAGATAATCGGAATCGGCGCGCCCCAGAAACGCTGGCGCGAGACGCCCCAATCGCGCAGCCTGTAGGTGACCGCGCCGCCGCCGAAGCCCTCGCGCTCGGCGTGCGCCGCCATCTCGCGCAGAGCATCTTCCGAGAGACGCCCGCTCCACTCGCCGGAGTTGACGACGATGCCGTAGTCCGTAAAAGCGTGCGGCATCACGGCCGATTGGTCTTCGTGGACGGGGTCGTGCTCTATCCGCTCCTGCGCGTGCGAGACGCGTTCTATCACGCGACGAATCGGCAGAGAGTATTTCTGTGCAAACTCGAAATCGCGTTCGTCGTGTGCCGGGACACACATCACCGCGCCCGCGCCGTAGTCCATCAGCACGTAGTTCGCCACCCAGACCGGAATCTGCTCGCCGCTGAAAGGGTTCGTCGCAAACAGTCCGGTGGCGACGCCCTCCTTCTCCTCCTCCTCGCCCGCCGCCAGTTTCGCCGAAGTCTGACGAGAAGCGCGGACGCGTTCGACGAACTGCCGCACTTCATTCTTCAGAGGCGAATCGCCCGCGAGCAACTCTCCGACCAGCGGATGCTCGGCCGCCAGGACGACGGCCGTCGCGCCGTAGATAGTATCGATGCGCGTCGTGAAGACGCGGATGCGCGCTTCCGTCGCATGGTCTTTGACGGGAAAGTCGATGAAAGCGCCTTCGCTGCGACCAATCCAGTTGCGCTGCATCGTCAGCACGCGTTCCGGCCAGCCCGCTTCAATCTCCTGCATCCCGGCCAGCAACTCCTCCGCGTAAGCCGTGATGCGGACGAACCACTGATTGAGGTCTTTCTTCTCGACCGGCGTTCCGCAACGCCAGCAGACGCCGCCCGAAGATTGTTCGTTCGAGAGCACGGTCTCTTCCTTCGGACACCAGTTGACCGGCGAGAGCCGCTTGTAGACCAAGCCCTTCTCGTACATCTTCAGGAAAAACCACTGGTCCCACTTGTAATAGTCCGGGCGATGCGCGGCCATCTCACGCCGCCAGTCGTAGCTGACGCCCATCCGCTTCAACTGCCCGCGCATGTGCGCGATGTTATCTTCCGTCCAGTCGCCGGGTCGCACGCCGCGCTTGATGGCCGCCTGTTCGGCCGGTTGTCCGAAGCTGTCCCAACCGATAGGGTGCAGCACGTTGAAGCCACGCAGCCGCTTGTACCATGAGAGCGCATCGCCGATGGAGTAGTTGCGCACATGCCCCATGTGCAGAAAGCCCGACGGGTAAGGCAGCATTTCCAGACAGTAAAACTTCGGCCGCTCGTCCTGCTCGGAGACGGCGAACGCCTCGGACTCGTCCCAGTGGCGCTGCCATTTCTCTTCTATCTTCTCTGCGAAATATTTTTCGTCCATTGCTTGCACGTCTTCCCTTCTTACCTTACGCGGTAATCCTTAACGAGGGCGGCGCGCGCCTGCGGAAGCTTGACGCTCGCCCGCACACGCCGCCCGCACACAAGTCTGCTCATCCGGGTTTTGATTTCGCGTCGGAAGTTTTCGCCGCGCCGCGCCGCCGCTTTCTCACGCGCGGCTGCCGGGCGGCACCGTAAGGTAGAGGGTGATGGATGGCCGGTCGAACTTGAACATCGAACTAAATCCGTTCCCACGTTAACGATTCGAGCGACACCAATGTTAGCGCACGCGCCGCGCGCTTGTCGAGCAAGAGGCATAGACGTGCCTGCGGCCTACTTGACCGTGTAGGTGACCTTCTCTTTGCCGAGAAAATCCTTGCCCACGCTCTTCGAGACAAGGCCGGACTGCTCCAACTCGAAGTAGGCGCGCTGCACCTCGCCCCTGTCCATCGAGAGCTTTTGCGCGAGCGCGGCGGGCGACGGCAGCAGTTCGCCTGCCGCGATGCGTCCTTCGCGGATGCCGTCCTCAATCTGCGCGCGCACCTGCGCGTAGAGCGGGCCGCCTGCGGCGCGGTCTGTCAGTCGAATCTCTATCATGAAGCGTCCTCCGGGGGTCTGATGTGCTGCGGCGGCAGGGGTGGCGGCGGCGTCACCGCGTCCGCGTCCGGCTCGACGAAGGAACGGAGCACGGCGAGGTTGCGGGCGTCGTCGCCATCAACGTCGAGCGGCGTCTCCAACAGGAAGGCGGCTTCGGCGAGCGCCGGATGGCGCGCCACGCGCGCGAGCGCCTCCGCCCCGATGTGGCCGAGGCCGATGTGATAGTGGCGGTCAACGCGCGAGTTGTAGGCGGCCTTCGAGTCGTTGAAGTGTACGGCGCGGACGTTGTGTGCGCCGACGTTGCTTTCGAGCGATTCGACGGTGGCCGCCAGACCGTCTTCGTCGCGGATGTCGTAACCGGCGGTGAAGGCGTGCGCCGTGTCGAAGCAGATGCCGAGATTGAGCGACGGGCAGGCCGCCATAATTTCTCGCAGGTGCTCGAAGCGATGGCCGATGCACTCGCCCTGCCCCGCAGTGTTTTCAAGCAGGATGCGAAAGCTGCCTAACTCCAATCCGTCGCACGCCTCGCGCAGATTCTCGGCGCAGGCGCGTATCCCGTCCGTCTCGCAAGAGCCTTTGGCGCTACCCGGATGCACGACCAGATAATCAGCGCCGAGCGTGATGCCGCGTTCGACCTCTTCACGAAACGAGGCGACGGACTTGGCGCGCACGGTCGCATCGGCGGCGGCCAGATTGATGAGATAGTTGGCGTGAATCACAACGGGCGAGATGCCCGTCTCCTCACGCGCGGCGCGAAAACGCTCAACGTCCTCCGCGCTCAGAGGCTTGGCCGCCCACCCGCGCGGGTTGCGCGAGAACATCTGCACCGTCTCGCAGCCGAGCGCGTGCGCCTTCAGCAGCGCATTGTGCAACCCGCCCGCAATCGGCGCGTGAAACCCGATACGCGGACTCTTAAAATTGACCCGTTGCCTCATCGACACTCTCTAACTCAACCCCTTCTTGCTCTCTCTCTCTGTGCGCCTCTCGCGTCAAACGCTACCAACAGTCTCACGCCAGAGGACGCACGGCCCGGCGTCGAGCGACATCATTTTCTTTCCACTTCTTCCATGACTCTGAGGATGTTGCCGCCGAGAATCTTGGACACGTCTTCGGGCGTGTAGCCGCGTTTCAGGAGTTCCGCCGTCAGGTTCGGGAAGTCTGCGACCGAAGCGAGGTCGCGCGGGACGGCCTGTATGCCGTCGAAG
The DNA here is from genome assembly GCA_035942915.1 of Pyrinomonadaceae bacterium. Lineage (GTDB taxonomy): Bacteria > Acidobacteriota > Blastocatellia > Pyrinomonadales > Pyrinomonadaceae > DASZCR01. The sequence goes on from DASZCR010000318.1 coordinate 4,243, forward strand.
TCAGAGCCGACGCCGACGTGTTCGATGCCGACGAGGCGGACGATGTGGTCGATGTGGTCAACGACACGCGCGACCGTCACCGACGGCAGACGTTGCGCGTACTCGCGTTCGCGGATGCGGTCGCGCGCAATCTTCTTCTGCGGCGGCGTCCCTGCGCGTGCGCGCGAAGCTTCTTCGACGAGCGGCGCAATCTCGGCATCGACGCGGCTCTTGCGCTCGTCCCATCCGGGTTCGACAAAGGCCGGATAGAAGACGACGCAGACGACACCGCCCGTGCGTGCGAGAGCGCGTATCTGTTCGTCATCGAGATTGCGCGCGACGTTGACGAGCGCACGCGCGTTCGAATGCGTGGCGATGATAGGCTTCGTCGTCGTCTCGACGATATCCCAGAAGGTCTTGTCCGAGACGTGTGAAACGTCAACCATGATGCCGAGCCGGTTCATCTCGCGGATGACCTGACGACCGAAGTCGTTCAAGCCGCGCCCCTGTCCTGCGGCATCGCCTGAAGAGCCCGCCCAACTGAGACTGACGCTCCACGTCGGCGACATGTAGCGGACGCCCGCGCGATAATAACGCTCGACGTTCTCCAACTTCTCGTCAATCGCGTAGCCGCCTTCAAGCCCCATGAGCGCGGCGATTTTACCTTCGGCGGCGGCGCGGCGGATGTCTGCGGCGGTCGTCGCCAGCGTCCACGTCTCCGGGTGGTCTGTGGCGAGTGCGCGGACGGCTTCGATTTGCCGGTCGGCGCGTTCG
>DASZCR010000319.1:0-13324 GCA_035942915.1 Pyrinomonadaceae bacterium
GACCTCTTCTCTTATCACCTATCACCCATCACCCATCACTGTATTAAAGACCTTGCCCGGATTGAGTATGCCCTGGGGGTCGAGCGCGCGTTTGATGCGGCGCATGGCCTCGATGGTGGCGGCGTTGAGCGCCATGTCGAGGTAGGGGGCTTTGACGTAGCCGATGCCGTGCTCGCCGCTGATGGTGCCTCCGAGTTCGACGGCGGCGGCGAAGGTGTCGCGGACGGCGGCGCGCGCGCGCCCGACGGCTTCTGCGTCTTCGCGTTGGCACATGAAGTTGACGTGGATGTTGCCGTCGCCGAGATGGCCGAAGTTGACGACGAAGGTCGCGTGCCTGCGTCCAATCTCCTCGACGCGCTCAATTAGCTCCGGCACGCGCGAGCGCGGCACGACCACGTCTTCGTTGAACTTCAGGTTGCCGAACTTCTTGATGGCAGGCGAGAGCGCGCGGCGCACGTCCCACAGCCTGTCCTCCTCCTCGCGCGTCTCGGAACGCATCACGTCGTAGCCGCCGCCTTCGCGGACGACGCGCTCGACGATGCGTGATGCGCGCTCGACCTCTGCCGTCGCGCCATCGACGGCGACGAGCAGGAGCGCCCCGGCACGCGCGTCCAATCCAAAAGCGAACTCGCTTTCGACGGCGCGAATGGCGTTGCGGTCTAAGACCTCTATGGCGACGGGCGTGACGCGTGCGCGTGTGAAGTGCGAGACGCAGGCGCAGGCCGCCGTCATCGTCTCGAAGGTCGCGCGCACGGTGCGCGTCGCTTCCGGGAGCGGCAGCAACCTGAGCGTCGCCTCCGTGATGATGCCGAGCATGCCTTCCGAACCGCAGAGCAAACCCGTCAGGTCGAAGCCGACGACGTTCTTGCTCGTGCGTCCTCCCGTCTCGACAATCTCGCCCGTCGGCAAGACGACTTCGAGGCCGAGGACGTAATGCTTCGTCACGCCGTACTTGGCCGAGCGGATGCCGCCCGCGTTTTCTGCGATGTTGCCGCCGATGAAAGAGTTTTTGTAGGAGGCCGGGTCGGGCGGATAAAAGAGACCGTGCGCCTCGACCGCCTGTTGCAGTTCGTAAGTCGTGACGCCCGGCTCTGTGACGCAGTAGAGGTTGTCAACGTCAATCTCGCGGATGCGGTTCATGCGGTCTGTACCGATGACGATGCCGCCCTCGACCGGCACTGCCCCGCCCGTGTAGCCGACGCCGCCGCCGCGCGCCGTGACGGGAAAGCGACGTTCGTTGGCGAGGCGCATAATCTGTGAAATCTGCTCGGCCGTCTCCGGCAAGACGACCGCTTCGGGAGGAAACTTCTCTTTCACCGCGTCCGCCCCGTAAGGCTCGACCCGTTCGTCATCGACGAGGACATGCTCTGCGCCGACAATCTCGCGCAGACGCGCCTGCACCTGCTCGTCCGACGCCGCCGTGCGCGCGCGCCGCTGCCTCGCGGAAGTGTGAAAGAAATAGGACATGCCGTGTCGCAGTTGACTTCTTCTTACGCATTACTTTAACGCGCACGCGCGCGTCTCATCAACTGAACGCGCGAAAGAGCGATGGGACGAAAGCTTTCGTCCCATCGCTCCCTCGTCAGACATCTCCGTTGATGTTTACTGCCGCCCGACCTCAGCCGACTCGCTCAAAGTGAGATTGAAGCGCGTGCCCTTCTCAAGACGGAGGTTTCCGCCCGTCAGTGAGAGCGTCGAACTGCCTTCGACCGACGCGCCGAGCGTCTGCGTCACGCGCACGCCGCGAAGCGTCTGCCCGACGCCTCCGACCGTGCGACCGGCCGCGTCGGTCGTGCCGCCCACGACATCGCCTGCGGCACGCGTCGTCGTCTCGGCCACGCCGCCGACCGCGCCCGTCACGCCGCCAAGCAGACCGCCGCCGCTACCGCTGCTACCGCTGCGCCCGCTCGTCTGTGCGCGCCCGCTTGCGCTGCCGCCTGCGCCTGCGCCGAAGTCTCCTTCGTCGTCATCACGGCCGCGCGTGCGCGCTGTCGCCGACGCCTGCGTGACGGAGTTGATGGTGGCCGTAATCGGCGCGGAGAGTTTGCCGCGCTCAAGCCGGTCGAAGACGAGTGAGATGCTCGACTCGGCTGCGCCTTGCGTGCGCCGCTGCACGGCCGTCACAGAGCCGACGAGTCGCGCGCCTTTGTCAACCACGATGCGCCCGCCCGACCTGATGGCTTCGGTCGTCTTCAGGACGACGCGGTCGCCGACGCGAGCCTTGTTTACGTCGAGCGCGCTTTCGAGTTGTGCGCTCAGGCGCGTGCCCGAAGCGATGTCGAGAGATTGTCCGTCTCCGCGCACGGAGGTCGTGCTGTCTGCTCCGCCGGAAGCACGTGCGCCCGTCCGTGTCTGCGCGAAAGCGTCCGCGCCGCAGACGACGAGAACCAAAACTGCGGTCATAACAGTTCTGCTCATAAAACTCTTCCCTTCCGTTTTTCACTCGCCGCGAGAAGCGGCCGTAGGATTTTTCTTACGTTTCAGGTCGGGGTTGGCGCTTTGATGAAGAGGAGCTTAAGGCGAGTTGCGAGGATTCACACAACGCTTTGATTGCGATTTGATTGCATTTGTCCCAAAACGGCAAAAGGCGAAAGCGAAGAGTTAAAAAGAGTGACGGTCACTCTCAAGCTCTTCGCTTTCGCCTCTGGCCTTTTTACTTTTGCCGGTTGTTAGGGCGCTGGCTGGACGACGATGCGGACGCGTTCCCGTCCAACGGTCAGTTCCAGAGGGTTGCCGAGTTGGAGCGGAAGCGTCTTGCCGTTGACGTTGATTTCGAGCGGCGGAACGGTGCGCGCGCGCGCGTCCGTCGTGGTCGTTGTATCGGTCGTCGTCGTCAGTGCGCTCGCGTCCGAAGTGGTCGCGGCGTCGGACTGCGCGGGCGCGCTCTGTCCCGGCTTGGCCGTGTCGCCGGAGCGCGTGACGAGATTGGTGGCGACGATGCGCCACGTCGTCGGCGCGCAGGTCAGACGCAGACCCGGCGTATCGACCTCTGCCGACTCGTTCGGCGCGAGCGCCTCAAGTTTCCACATCCCTTCGCCGCAGCGCACGCCGTCCGCGCCGTAGAAGGTCGCCCACCCGGAGACGTAAATGTAGAAGACGGTGCTGCGATTCTCGATGACGATGCGCGTGTTGCGCTCCGGGGCGTCGGGCGTGCCTGAGAGTTGCTGCGTGCGCAGGAGTCCGCCGAGCGCCGTGCGGCCGTCCGCGTCGAAAGCCTGCGCGCGCTCGGCGAGCGGCACGCGCGGCTCTGCCGGTCTCGTCTCGGCGGCGGCGCTCATCTGCGCGGTATCGCTGCTCGATGTCATCGCCCCGCCGGTCTGTTGCTGCGCGTGCGTCGTGGTCATTGTCGCCGATGCGGCGCAGGCGGCGAGTATCAGACAGATTTTGAAGAGTGCTGTTTTCACTTTTCTCCTCCTCCATTGCAGACGCCAGAACATATCACGCTTCAGCCGTTCAAAACAGGTATCAGCGCCGCGCCGCGCGGCATCACGTAGCCGGACGCGGCCGCGCCTTCGGCATCGAGCGCCTCCTCGATGCTGCGCGCCGGAAGCATCCGCATACGTCGCACCTCCGCGTCAGGCAGACGCGAGACGAGACGGACGCGGAAGCGTTCGGCCTTAGTGAGCAGAGACCATGCGGTCTGCCCGTTGACCTCGTAAGCTGTGCGCAGACGCTCGACCAACTCGCGCGAGTCTCTGGCCTCGAACCACTTGAGAAAGTCCATCCTTCCGAGTCCGTCGGCGCACTCTGCAAGGAGCACGATGAGGCCGCCGTCGGCGCACGCGTGCGCGGCCATCTCAAGAGCCTTGTGTGCCTGTATCAGGTTGAGGTCGTGCGGTGTGCCTCCGGCCGAGACGATGACCACCTCGGCCTTCGACTCTATCTGGACAGCATGCGAGTTGACGTATTCGGCGCAGCCCTGCCGGTGTGCGCCGCGCCAGTCGCCCGCGTAGAGGCGGACGGCGCGACCGCGTTCGTCCGTCACGGTGTTGAGCAGGAAGGAGGGCGCAACCTCAGCCGCGATGCGCTCACATTCTTCGTGGACGGCGTTGCCGTCGAGTCGTCCCGCGCCGACTCCGGCGCGACGCCCGCCGCGCTCGAAGTCGAAGGCGTGCAGGTGCGTCGCCTCGATGGCGCGCGCCGAGGCGAGGCCGGGGCAGATGCTTTTGCGCCCGCCCGTGAAGCCCGCGAAGTAGTGAAAGTTGATAGCGCCGGTGAGAATCACGTGCGAGTGCTCGACGAGCGCGCGGTTGATTTCGATGGGTGTGCCGCGTTCGGTCTCTCCGAGTTGGACGTGCGCCGCCGCGTCGTGCGGGTCGTGGTCGAGCGTGCGGATGCGCTGCACGACGAAGGGCGTGAGCAACTCGCGCCGCTCTTCGGGCGTGACGCGGCGATGGATGCCGGTGGCGAAGATGATACGCAGGTCGGAGGGCGCGACGCCGAGGGCGACGAGACGGCGCACGAGCAGGTTGACGACCTGCGCGCTCGCCGTTGCGCGCGTCGCGTCCGAGACGACGACGAGCACGCTCTCGCCGGGGCTGATGATTTCTTCGAGCGCCTGCGAGTCGATAGGGTCGTCGATGAGCGCGCCCATCTCCGCGTCGGAGAGCGGCGTCACGTCGTCGCTCGCTTCCGTGTCGAGCACACGGAATCTGTCCTCGTCAAACTCGAACGAGAGCGACCCGCGTCCGTAACCCAGTTCAATGCGCGCCATAAATTTATCTGTCTGAGCGCCTCTTGCGGAAGACGCGGGTCGTCACAAAGAAGAAGCGGGGAGATATCGTTTAAACGGCTCTCAGACGCCGAAGCGAATCAGTTCGCGTTCGATGACGTTGAGCGAAGCGAAGTCGGTCGCCCCGGCGGCGCGCGCGTCGGCGAGCCAGCGACGGAGTTTGCGCGCGTCTTCGAGCGAGGGGATGCGGCACGCGCCCGTCAGCGCCAGCGTCACCAGATGGTCTGGTGCGCCGTGTGTCACCAGCGCCGCCTGTAGCGCCGCCTGTTCGCGCAGGTCGAGAACGAGCAGTAGATTGATTTCCATTAATCTTTCGCCGAGCGGAAGCAGGCCGTTCCCGACGTGCAGAAGTGAAAGGTCTCGTCCTCGAAGTCGGAAGTCTCCATCTGAATCGTCAGGTGGTCAACGCCGAAGCGGTCGTGCAGTTTCGCGCGCAGCGTCCGCAAGACTTCGGGCGGCGAAATCGTCTCGGCATGAACGACGTGCGCCGAGAGCGCCTCGCGTCCCGAAGTGATAGTCCAGACGTGCAGGTCATGCACGTCCTCGACGCCGTCGGTCGCGCGTATCACCTCCTCGACGGCCGCGAGGTTGATGTGCGCGGGCGTGCCTTCGAGCAGGACGTTGGTCGCCTCACGAATCAGATTCCAAGAACTCCAGATGATGAGCAGGGCGATGAGCGCGCTAAAGAGCGGGTCGGCCGCGTACCAGCCATAGACAGACATCAGGACGCCCGCCGTGATAGCTCCGACCGAGCCGAGCGCGTCGCCGAGGATGTGCAGCCACGCGCCGCGCACGTTGAGGTCGTGTTCGTGGTCGCCGTGCAGCAGCCACGCGCAGACGAGGTTGACGACGAGGCCGCCCGTTGCGACGGCAATCATCAACCCGCCGCGTTCAATCACCTGCGGCTCAAACCAACGCTGGTAAGCTTCGTAAAAGATGTAGAGCGAGATGAGAACAAGCACGACGCCGTTGACGAAAGCGGCGAGAATTTCCAGACGGTAGTAGCCGAAGGTCTTGTTCGGCGTGGCGGGTCGCGAGCCGAACCATGCGGCCGTCAACGCCAGCGCCAGCGCCGCCACGTCTGTCAACATGTGGCCTGCATCGGCCATCAACGCGAGCGAGCCTGTCAGCCATCCGCCGACAGCCTCAGCCAGCATGTAGCCCGCCGTCAGCGTCAGGACGACGAGCAGACGGCGACGACCGCTCGCCCCGCCGCCGTGCTCTCGATGCTCGTGCGCGTGATGGTGATGATGATGTCCGTTCGAGCCGCCCACGACGTAAGACTAGCAGATTGACGCACAAAATTTGAAGGCGGGCGTCTCTTCTCACGGACGCCCGCCTTGCGCGGCCTTGCGTGTTGTGATTGACGACGCAAACCTCTTCACAGTTCGGCGACGTTGAGCGCCTTGTTGTAGTCGCGGTAAAGCTCGTTCATCGAACGAATGCAGCGTTCGAGCAGGTGCGGCAGTTCGGCTGCGTCCGAGTGGTTGACTATCAGGTTGACGTTGGCGAGAAAAGCGGCGTGTGCATCGGCCGTGCGCGCCGTAGGCGAGAGATTGACGAAGACGACGCGGCGGCGTTCGGCCGGACGCATCGTGTTCATCTCGCGGTTGATGAAGGCCGCGCCCTGCTCGGCCGCGTCGAACTCCGCATCGAGCACGACCACGTCCATCTTGTCCTCGCGCATCCGCTCGATGGCCTGCGACGTGTCGGCCGCGACGAAGACCTCGTAACGACTCTTCGCCAGCGCACGCGCCGCCACTTCGCGCTCCGCCTCCGCGCCGACGCAGACGAGCGCGCGGCGACGCTCCCAACCCGGCCGCCCCTGTCGCCCGTGCGGCGGCGGCGTTGCGCCCGTCAACTCCGACGCCGCGCCGCGCTGCAAGAGCGCCGCCAGCAAACGCGCTAACTCACCCTCGCCCCCTTGCGGCGCTGGCGTTGACGGGCGCGCGCCGGAAGGAGCGGCCTCGTCATCCACCGTCGCGTCGAAGACGGGCGCGGGTGCGGGCTTGGATTCGCGCTGCGCGCGCGTCGAGGCCGGCAACAGGTCGCCGCCTCCGGCCGCGAGCGCGCCGCCCGACGTGCTCGGCGGCTGCGCGTTGATAATCTGCTGACACTTCGGGCAGCGCATCGTGAACGGCCGCGCCGGCACTTTGGCGTCATCCAGTTGCAAACGCGTCGTACAGTTAGGACAAGCGACAATCATAGTTAGGTGAAAGAGGTTTTCAGACTTATTCAATCATGTCGAGCATGGAACTGCCGCCGGAGGCGCGCGTGGATGCGCCGAAGCCTGCGAGCGCGGGCGCGTGCGTCTGCGCCCCACCGCCAGCCGTGAACTCGTCGGACGAAGACATGCCCTTGAGCGCGAGCAGCAGGTTGTTCGGATTGGTCGCAAAGGCCAGTCCATCTTCGAGCGTGATGAGCTTGCGCTCGATGTAGTCCTTGATGACGAAGTCGAACTCCTGCATCCCGTCGAGTTTGCCGTCGCGCATCGCGTCTAAGAGAGACTTACCTTCCGACTCGCCCTCTGTGATGTACTCACGCGTGCGCGGTGTCGATTTCAGGATTTCGACGGCGGCCACGCGTCCGCGACCGTCGGCGCGCGGTATCAGCCTTTGCGAGACGATGAAGCGGAAGGTCTGCGCGAGGCGTGTGCGAATCACCTGCTCCTCGTTCTTCGGATACATGCCGATGATGCGGTCTATCGTCTTCGAGGCGTCGATGGTGTGCAGCGTGGAGAGCACGAGGTGGCCTGTCTCGGCAGCTTCGAGCGCAATCTCTGTCGTCTCGTAGTCGCGCATCTCGCCGATGAGAATCACCTTCGGCGCTTGACGCAACGCCGCGCGCAGCGCCGACGGGAAGTCGCGCGCGTCCGAACCAATCTCGCGCTGGTTGATGGTCGAGCTTTTGTGCTGATGCAAGAACTCGATGGGGTCTTCGATGGTGACGATGTGGTGATGCGCCGTCTCGTTGATGCGGTCGATGATGGCCGCCAGCGTCGAAGATTTACCCGCGCCGGTCGGCCCCGTGACGAGGACTATGCCGTTGCGCAGGTCGGCCACGTCGCCCAGTTGTGGAGGCAACTCCAACGTCTGAAGCGTCGGCACTTCCGTCGGGATGACGCGCATGACGATGGAATAGGTGCCGCGCTGCTGGAAGATGTTGACGCGGAAACGCGTCCGCGACGGGAGCGAATAGCTGAGGTCGGCCGAGCCTGTGTGGACGAGGCGCGCGGCCGCATCCGGGTTGCCCTCCATCAGCGTCATCGCAATCACCTCTGTCTGGTAAGGCGAAAGCTTCTGCATCCCAAGGGGCTGGACGGGCGTCAGCTTGCCGTTAATCTCGACCTGCGGGGGCTGGCCGACGGAGAAGTTGAGGTCGCTGATTTTGTCTGAGACAAGCAGCATGCGCTCGATGATGGGCGGCAGGTCGAAGAAGCTCATGCCAGTTTTTTGTAGCTCCTGAATTGATAAGTAAAGACCGGCGGGCGGCGACGGCAAAGGCGGAAGGTGCGAGCCAAAAGGCTACTTGCGGCCTTTCTCCCAAAGGCCACCGCCATTCTCGCGTATAACACAGGGAAAAGCAAGTTAAAACTTTTAACCTGTATTATTTTATCATTTAGGAGTGCAGGCGGAGACTCCGGCCGGGTCACAGAGAAGCGAAAAACCGGCGCGTCCGGCGGGTGATTTCGGAGGCGTCGGGGGCGTTTGCGAGGAGCGCGCTGATGATGGCGACGGAGTCTGCCCCGGCGTCGAGGGCGGCGCGCGCCGTCTCACGGTCGAGGCCGCCGATGGCGACGAGTGGCAGGTGCGGAGGCAGCGCGGCGCGCACGCGTCGCAACCCTTCGAGGCCGACGACCGGGTCTGGATTCTCTTTCGTCAGGGTGTCGAAGATGGGGCCGATGGCGACGTAGCTGACGGGCAGACGTGCGGCCGCCATCGCCTGTTCGACGCTATGCGTCGAGAAGCCGACGATGGCCTCATTGCCGAGCAGACGGCGCGCGGCTTCCGGCGCAAGGTCGTCCTGTCCGAGATGCACGCCGTCGGCGCGAAGCGCGAGCGCAATGTCAACACGGTCGTTGACGATGAGCGTCGCACCTGCGCGTCGCGCGACCTCTGCGGCCGCCTCCGCCTGTTCATAGAACTCGCGCGCGCCGAGATGCTTCTCGCGCACCTGCACGAACGTCGCGCCGCCTGCGACAAATGCAGCCACCTGCGCCGCGTGCGACAACCCGCACAAACGCGCATCCGTAATCGGATAGAGTTTCGGCAGACTCAACATAAGCTAGGTGATGGGTGATAGGTGATGGGTGATAGGAGAAAAGCCGTCTTCTCTTATCACCCATCACCCATCACTTATCACTTCCTTCTTATCACCTATCACCTATCACTTCTGTGACGCATCACTTATCACTTAGCATTGCGCAGTTAGCGCGCGTTGGGGGCGATGGCTGAGGCATTGCCGTTGAGGTATTTGTCGAACCAGTAGGTTTGCCAGTTGAGGCTTTCGACGAGGTGTTTGGGTTCGCCCGTGCGCGTGAGGTTGTGGTTCTCGCGCGGGAAGATGACGAACTCGGCGGGCGCGCCGAAGTGTTTGAGCGCGCGAAACCACTGCTCGCCCTGTTCGAGCGGGACGCGCAGGTCGTTGTCCGAATGGAGAATGAGAATCGGCGTCTTGACGTTCTTCGCGTACTTGAGGGGCGAGCGTTCCCAGTAGAGGTCGAAACGCTCGAAGAGGTCGCCGCCGAAGTCCGGCGTGTGGCCGTATGCACCGTCGCGTGTGCCTTCGTCGCTGATGAAGTTGGTGACGCTACGCAGCGTGACGGCCGCTTTGAAGATGTCCGTGTGGCCGACAATCCAGTTGGTCAGATAGCCGCCGTAAGAGCCGCCGGTGACGCCGAGCCGTTCGCGGTCAATCCACGAATTTCTTTGCAGCACGGCCTCGACGCCCTTCATCACGTCAATGTAATCCTTGCCGCCCCACTCGCCGACGATGCCGCGCTCGAACCTCTGCCCGTAGCCGGTCGAGCCGCGCGGGTTGGTGTAGAAGACCGCCCAACCGCGCGCCGCATAGACCTGAAACTCATGAAACCAATCGACGCCGTACATCGCCGCCGGGCCGCCGTGAATACTCAAGACCAGAGGATATTTCTGCCCCTCCTGCCAGTTGAGCGGGCGGACGAGAAAGCCGTCAATGTCCCAATCGTCTGCGCCTTTGTAGACCATGCGCTCCACGTCTTGCAGACGCAGTTGCGACCAGAGCCGCTCGTTAAGTCGCGTCAGACGCCGTTCGCCGCGCCCCGCGCCGTCGGCCGTGTAGAGGTCGTCGAGGTTCTTGAAGTCGTTGGCGGTGTAGACCATGCGGCCGGTCTGCCGGTTGATGTCAACCGCGCGGACGGCGCGTGCGCCCGTCGTCACCTGCCTGACAGCTTTCGAGGCCACATCGACGCGGAAGAGATGGGTCTCGCCTTTGACGCCCGCTTCAAAGAAGAGCGCGCGTCCCTGTTCAGCCCATTTCAAATTCGAGGGGATGAGGTCTAAACCTTCGGCGGCGAGTTGAGAAGGCGCGCCGCCTGTGGCGGGCGCGAGATAGATTTTCGGATGGTCGCGCTCGCGCACCTGACCGAGAAAGGCAATGGTGCGGCCGTCGGGCGACCAGCGCGGACTGTCGTCCGATTCTTCATGGTCGGAAATCTTCGTGAGCGCGCCCGTGCCGTCTGCGCGGATGACCCACACATCCGTGTTGCGGCTCTCCTCGAAGGCCTTGCCCGTGCGGTCGGAGACGAAGGCGATGCGCGTCGAGTCGGGCGACCACTGCGGGTCGCTATCGTTCCAGTCCTGACCGGAAGTGATTTGCCGTGCGTCGCCCGACGCGAAATCGACGACCCAGATGTGAGCGCGCTTGTCGTCGAACCAGCCCGTGTCGTTGAACTTGTAGGAGGTGTAGGTGTAGTGACGCACGTCGCTCGAAGGCGGGCGCGTGTCGCTTGGGCCTGTGCGCGTGATGACGGCGAAGCGCGTCCCGTCGGGCGACCACTGAAAGCTGTTGACGCCGTTTCTCAGGTTCGTGACGCGGCGCGCTTCGCCGCCGTTCAAGGCGAGCACGTAGATTTGATTGCGCGGAGTGTCGGCGGCAGACGTGGCCTGCGCGCTGGCGACTCCGGGCGTCGAGGGCGGCCCGGTCGCGCCGGGCGTCGCAGAGACTTGCGGCGTGTTCGGGTCGCGCGGCGCGCCGGGCGAAGCGGCAGCGGCAGGAGTCGCAGCAGGCGCAGGCTGTGCGGACTGTGCCGGAGAAGCGTTCGAGGTCGGCTGAGTTGTTTCCGTGCCCGCCGGACGCGCCGAGAGGAAGGCGAGGTGTTGACCGTCGGGCGACCAGCGCGGCGATGTTGAAGACTGCGGGCTGGTGGTGAACTGGCGCGGAGGCTGGCTGCCGTCCACAGCCGCGACCCAGATGTTCGACTGCCGACGGTTCTGCCGCTGGTCAACCGTCGTCACGACGTAGGCGACGTAGCGGCCATCGGGCGACAGGCGCGGGTCTGACAGAAACTCGAAAGCGAAATAGTCTTCGGCCGTGATGCCGCGACGCGCGCCCGACGCTTGCGCGTTCGGCGTCTGTGCGTTCGACATTGACGGCCAGAGGAGCGCCACCGTCAGCAGCAGCACGCTCCATGCCCTGCACGTTCTCATAAAGTTCCCTCTCATGGTCAGTCCAGACGCAGGTTTCCCCAGAACAGTTTGAAGGTTAATTTGTGAAGGGAGCAGGATACACTACGGCGTGGATAATACAATTGTGTCGAGACTTGTCGCCAGTCCCGGAGAAGAGTCTTTCAAAAATGGCTTACGCGCGCGTGCGCTCTGATGGTCAACGGCACTTGACGAGAGACGGTTCACGGCCGCGCACGAGTGTAAAAGTTCCGATGAGGCTTTGTTGTCGCTGCGCCTGACGGTCAGTTTCATTCTCGCGCCGCTGACCTGTCCGCTAAAACGGACGGCGTAGGCGTTCTGCCCCTCGCCCATACGCACGGGGCCGCCACGTTCTTCGACGTGAGTTCCGGTCACGTTGAAGCGTCCGCGCCGGTCGAGCACGAGCGGGCGGTCGATTGTGCCGTGCGCGCAGTCGTACTCGACGCGTGCGCCCTCGTCGCCGACTTCGAGACTCACGCGCTCGCCGCCCCAGAGTCCCGTCGCCACTCTGTTCTCCGCCGCGTCGCCTGCGGCTTTCGCCTCTCCCATCTCGTTCTCCGGTTTGCCGTTCGCAGCTAACATGACGGTCAACGAAAAGATGACCGCCAGCAGCCATCGCAGCGATGCTTTCCGACGCTCTCTCACGCGGCCTCCTCGAAGCTTCGGCGTTGAAAAAACCGGAAGGGGTGAATACCCGACGGATATTCACCCCCTCGCTCTGATGCGACGGACGCTACTGGCAGGTGCTCAACCTGAACGAGTAGATGTACGTGCTCCAGTTGAAAGAGCCGTCGGCCGGGATGTACTCGGTCGTGAAGACCATCGTGCAGCCGTCAACGGGGTCAACGCTGAGGGTGCTGTAATCGCCCCAACGCGACAAGCCGCCGGTCTGCGAACCCGGCCCGGCGAGGATGCTCGTCTCGTTGCCCATCGCGCCGAGCGGGTCGGCCGGCCCACGATAAGCATAACGGATGCTCGGCCTCATGCTGCTGCTTGAGATGTTATAGCCGACGGCGATGCCGCCCGTCTTGTCGAGCGCGGCGCTGCCCATCCAACGCCAGTTGGCGTCGGGCGCGAACGTTCCCTGCTGGCGCAGCACGGGTGTCGCGCTCGTGATGGTCTGCCCCGTCGCGTTGCGCAACTCGTACCAGCGAATACCGCTGACGCCGCCGGTTGCAACCGCATGGTTGATGACCATCGCCTCGTGCGTCCCGAAGTTGCGATAGCTGAGGCGATACATGAGACGGTCGGCGAGCGAGTCGAGCGTCTGCGTCGTGCCTTGCTGCGGGATGCAGACGCCGCCGCTGCACGCTCTACTGAAGGCGGCGACCCCTGCGATGTTGGTCGGCCCCGTCAAAGTGCCCGTTCCTGATGCCCAGTTGACGGCAAACTTCCACGACTGCAAGGCGCTCGTGCTGATGCTCAGCAGCGGGTTGGGCGACCCCGGCGGCGGAGGCGTCAGCCCTTCGAAGTCGGCCGGTTCGAGACTGTGGAAGCTGGTGCTCGTCGAAGCGCAGATTTGACGCGCCGCCAGACCAAGCAGCATCTTGTCGCGCTCGAAGGCGCAGACGCGATTGCCGACATAGGTGCGCCCGCGACGGAACATGTTGTAGGTGATGTAATAACCATCGTGCCAGACACCCATCTTCGGGTAGTCGTTAAAGTCCGTCCCGTAGGAGTAAGCGTATCTGTGGTAAGTGCCGGTCGGGTCAGGCGTGGTCGAAACGGCGACGCACTGCATAAAGGGCGAGCTGCTGACGGCGAACTGCGTGAGCACCCAGCGGTCTGCCAGTTGGTCGTACTGCACGATGGGGTCGCCGTCGTTCATCGACTCGCACGCGCCGCCGAAGCCCTGCCAGATGGTGTTGCCGTTCTTGGGGAAGCCCGCGCGGAGCGCGAAGGTGTCGAT
>DASZCR010000320.1:0-9073 GCA_035942915.1 Pyrinomonadaceae bacterium
TGCGGGGCGTCTTCGGTCATCAGGGTGAGATAGGGCGCGACCAACGCCCACTCCTCATCAGTTACATCACTGGGGTAAGCTCTGTCCGGCATGCGCCAGAACTTACCACAGTCAAAAGTTCATAACAGGCTCTAGGAGATGGGCATCTTGAAGACCGAATCGTCAATCTGGCCGTTGAGCCTGTGTTCGTCGAGTTTGTAGGTGATGACGAGGTCGAGGACTTTGTAGACGACGTTGAAGGGCAGTTTGACGCCGCCGACATCGCGATAATCTTCGAGGTAACATTCGACGGCGAGCGTCTTGCCCGCTTCAACGGCCTCGAAGTCGTGGCGCATAAGCAGCCCCGTCACGGCGTCGAAGTAGAAGGTCTCAAACCTGTTCTCTTTGCTCAGGCCGCGCACGACGTAAGAGTCGCGCGCCGCGTCGGACTTGCCGCGCGAGACATCACGCCCGACCTTCTCCTGCCCCGTCAGCACGAGCGACGAATAGAAATCCTTCGGTCGCGCGAGCTTCATCAAGACGCTGAACTGTTTGACGAGTTCGAGGTCTGCCCCGTAGCTTTCCCGCAGAGTGTTCGTCGGCTGCGGTGCTGGCTCTGTGCGCGTCGGCGCTCGCGAGCGCACGACGCTCTCCCAACCCAGCGTGCCATCGAAGCCGTAGCGCGCCCACTGCTTGTTCCTGATGTCGGCCTGTTCCGTTATCTCCATCACGGCTTCGGCCTTGTCCGGCGCTTTGGTCTGGAAGACGACCTTGCCGGACGACGAGACGTAATCGTAATGAGGCGTCTTCGCGCGGTTGACGATGGAGATGTCGCCGCTCGCGCGCTGGCTGTTGATGGAGACGAAAGCGTGCCCGCCGCTCGCCTTCGTGTGCTGTTCTAAAATCTCCTCGACCGTCGGCTGGCTGCGAAACAGACTCCAGAACCAGAGTTTCTCCGGTTGCTTCGGTCGCGGCTGCTCGTAGCCTTCCGGCATCAGCATCCCGTATTGGGCGGCGAGTTGGGCTTCGGCCGCAGCGCGTGCGGCGTAGAAGCGCCACGTCCCGAAGAGCACCGAGAGCAGCACAAGGATGAGCACGGCGGCGACGCCCTTCGAGATGCCTTTGGCGACGAGCGTGAGCGTCGTCAGGTGGCCGCAGTTCGGGCACGACTCGGCCGAGCGTGAGTGGACGAAATAGCAGGCCGGGCATTGCTTTAGATTGTCGAACGATGACGACGCCGTGTGCGCCTGTGGCGCGGGCGTGACGCTGCCTGCGACGTGCTGCTGCTGCTCTCTCCGGTCGGATGAGCCGAGCGGGGCTTCGCAGCGCCGACAACGCTCGTTGGCGCTCGACCCGACCAGCCCGCAGCGGGGGCATTTAACGCTTTTCATGACGATTTCAGCTTTCGGTAAATTAAAGTGAGGCGCGAAGTGGGTTTGTCAGGACGGGGCAGCGGCGGCGTCTCTGTCGGTGTCTGAGTGTGCGCCGGGACGTGGACGAACGGCGGATGGCCGCCGTCAATTAATCTACTATCTGCGTGCGAGGGCGCGCAAGCTTTTTGTGCTGCGGGGTGTTAAAATCAGAGCATCGTTTTAAATCAACAGGAGTCAGCAATTTTGAGTCGTGAACTGAAGGTTATCAGCAATCCGCCGTCGGCGCGCCCGCCGAGAGGGCCGAAGCCCGACTGGCTGAAAATCAGAATCGGCGACCCGTCGAACCAGAACCACGTCCTCCAACTCATCGAGGGCTTGAATCTGCACACGGTCTGTCAGGAGGCGCGCTGCCCCAACATCTTCGAGTGCTGGACGGACAGGACGGCCACCTTCATGCTCGGCGGCGACACCTGCACGCGCCACTGCGGCTTCTGCGCCGTCAACAAGGGACGCCCCGAAGCACTCGACCCGGAAGAGCCGCGCCACGTCGCGGAGGCCGTCCGACATCTCCAACTCGCGCACGCCGTGATTACCTCGGTCAACCGCGACGACCTTCCAGACGGCGGCGCAGCCCACTGGGCGGCGACCATCCGAGAGGTGCGCGCCATGAATCCGTCCTGCAAAATCGAAGTCCTCATCCCGGACTTCAACGGCGACGAGGACGCGCTCAACACCGTGCTCGACGCGCAGCCAGACGTGCTCAATCACAACACGGAAACCATCGCGCGACTCTACCGGCGCGTCCGCCCCGACGCCATGTACGAACAGACCTTGACGCTGCTGCGGCGTGCCGCCGCGCGCCGCGACAGCGAAGGACGCGGCATGTTGACCAAGAGCGGCATCATGGTCGGATTGGGGGAGACGTTTGATGAGGTGGTCGAGTTGATGAAGGACTTGCGCGAGGTCTCGTGCAACATCATGACCATCGGGCAGTATCTACAGCCGCACGCGCGTCGTCTCCCGGTCGAACGCTACGTGACGCCCGCAGAGTTTGCGCGCTGGCGCGAAGTCGGACTCTCACTCGGCTTCCGTCACGTCGAATCAAGCCCCCTGACGCGCTCCTCATATCATGCGCGCCAGCAGACGGAAGGGGCAGACGAGAGGCCGCAAGACGAGCTAGCGGCTGCGCGATAAAGTTTCGACATGCCATCACGGGAGGGGCTGAAGATAAGAAGTCTTCAGCCCCTCCGGTTTTAACTTTCCCTGTCTGCTTCTAGCTCTGTCTGCTTCTAGCTCGGCGTGTTGAGCAGGACGGTTTCGGGCGTCTTCTCGGCCTTCGCCTTGGCCTTGATTTTCTTGTCGAGATACTCCTTGCCGAAGTCTATCTTCAGTTCAATCCACATCGGCAGGTGGTCGGACATCTGGAACGTGCGCCAGTCGTTGTAGTAGCGCGTGCGCTCCTTCTTGTCGCGCGGCGTGCCGTCCTTCTTCTCCGTGTAAGCCTTGCCCATGTCGTCGGCGTAGACCGATTCCTCGTCCGCGCGGTAGACGTGTTCGTAGTAGTTGAAGACGCCTGCCTTGCAGAGTTCCAGTTGGTCGCGTATGTCGGGGGCGATGAAGGCGACCTGGTCGTAGTGCTTGCTGCGCGGCGCGTTGGAGGGGAGTTTCTGAAGCTGCGGCGGGACGACGAAGCCGGCCGAGGTGATGGCCTTCATCGTCTCGTCGGTGGTGTCGAAGATGTTGAAGTCGCCGAGCAGAATCATGTTCTTCGCCCAGGCGTACTTGCCTTCGGCCTGTTCGGCGAGGAAGTTGGCGAGAACGCGTATCTCCTCGATGCGGTTCGGGTCGTCGGCGGTCTCCTCGCCGTAGAGGATGTGCGTCGTGCAGATGGTGAACTTGAACCATCCGGCGCGGAAGCCGACGAGGAAGGGCGTACGTGCCAGTTGCTTGGCCGGTTGCAAGTCCGCGCCCTTCTTCCTGACGGGCGGGACGACGATTTCGCCTGCGAGTCCGCCGAAGCTCAACTTGCGCGAGTCGTAGACGAAGGCCATCCGCTCGCGGTTGCCCTGCGTGCCCTCGGTCACGTCCGTCAGCAGCACTTTCCACCAGCCGCCGAGATAACGCATCAGCTTGTTGAGAGCCGTCAGGTCGTCGCGCACTTCCTGCACGGCGACGAGGTCGAATTGGTTGATAATCTCGGCGATGTAGAAGATAGGCTCTTTGCCGCGCGCGCCGTACTTGGTCGAGTCGAACTCGCGTATGTTCCACGTCGCCAGCAAGAGCGTCTCCTCGATGTTGCGCTTCGGGAAGTCTTCCTTGACGAACGCCTCTTTGAGACGCAGTAACCCTTTGGCGATTCGCTTCTCGCTCTCCTTGCTCCCGTCGATAGAGTAGTAGATGGGCATGAGCGGATTCCTTTCGGCGTGACAGAGGCTACGGAATGCGCGTGCAAAATATGTCCGCGGCGCGCGGATGTCAATAGACTTGGCGTGCCGGGGCGGGCGGCCGCCTTCAGCGCGGGAGATATTCGGCCGGGATGGGATTGTCGGGGCGCTCGAAGTCCCAGAAGATGGTGACGACGTGGTAGCGCGTGCCGTCGTGGAAGAGTTGGATGCTGTTGACGCCGCGCGCGAAGGGTTGCGGGTCAGATGCGGAGCGGAGCGACTCGTAGGTGCTCAAGACGTGCGTGATGCGGCCGAAGGTGTCTGTGCGCGGGCGCGCAATCTCGCGCTCGAAGAAGCCCGCGATTTTGAAGTTCTCGGAGGCGATGCGGAAGAACTCGTCAACGTCGAGGACTTGAGCCGCAACGCTGCCGTCGGGTGCAGGGCGGACGGGAATCAGGCGCGCGCCCTCTGCGAAGAGCGTGCGAAAGCGCGTCAGGTCGCGTTTGAGTTCGGCCGGGCCGGAGATGGAATCGTAGAGCGCCGTGATGATGCCGTCGATTGTCGTCAGGTCGTCCGCCGTCGGTGTTGACATCGTCTGTGCCTGCCTTTCATGTTGAGAGGGCGCGTCCAGTGCGCGTCAGGGTGCATCGTCGCCTTCGTCGTTGGCGTTCGCCTCGACGGGTGCAGCGTTGTCGGGTGCCGCGTCGTCGGTTGTAGCATCGTCCTGAGCGTCGGCGTCCGGCTGCTCATCTTCTTCGGGGATGGGCGCGCCCTGCGTCTCGCGCATACGGAAAATCATGCAATCGCTATCGACACGGAACACTTCTTCGAGGGCGTGGACGTGCTCCTCTGTGAAGTCGCGCGCGGTGGCCGAGACGGCCGAACGCCCGTCGTCGAGGATAATCCAGTTGAGATTCTCTGAGGGCGCGTGCTCGCGGATGGCGGCGAAGTCTGCTTCGGAGAGAGGGCGTCCGTCCTTGCGCGAAAAGACGTTGATGTAGATGGGGTCGAACCATCCGCTGTCGAGCGCGTTGTTGATGAAGTTGTTGTGCTCGCGGTCTGTGAAGACGTAGCGCGCGCAACGCCGGTTCGCGCCTTCGCCGTAACAGAAGTTGTCGCGGATGAGCGGGCCGAGATTCTTAATCTCGGCTTCGGTCATGCCGTCGCCGGAGCCGATTTTGCCGTAGAGGTCGGCGAGCCGCTTGTCGCGGTCGAGCAGGTAGGTCGGGTCGAGGCCGGAGACGACGGGGCGCTCGGAGTCGTAGAAGAACATCTTCGGGAAGTCGTCCCAGTCGGTGTTGAAAATCAAATCGCCGCGCGGGACATTGCGGCGAATCCACTCCATGCCGCCGCGATAGTGTTCAGGCCCGGCCATCGTCTCGATGTCTTTGGCCGTGACGCGGATGTTGCCGACGAGCAGGACGCAGATGACGGCCGCCGCGATGGCGGCCATGCCGTATTCCCAGAACCGCTCGCGTCGGCGGCGCGCCGCCGTCTCAGGGCGCTCGTGCGTGTCGAGAAAGGGTTGCAGTTCGTCGAGCAAGTCCGAAGGCAGACGCCCGATGTGGCGGCGCGCGCCCTCGAAGAGGGGTTGCAGGGCGAAGGCCGCAAAGAGGATGGCGAAGGGCGGCCAGTATTCGGAGAAGCGACGCCAGCGCGCATTGACGATGAGCAGGAAGGTCGAGAAGAGGAGAAAGAAGAGGGCGCGCTGCGAGCCGCGACGCTCTGAACCGTTGAAGGCGACGTAGCCGAAGACCTGCGCGACGAAGGCGAGCAGGCAGTTGCCGAGAAAGACCCAACTCTCATACGGATACCACTCGTTGCCGACGCGCGTCGTGAAGTCCTTCGGCGTGACCTTGATGACGATGTGCTCGTAGACGAGTTGCAGGTTGTGCGGGAAGTATGGGTTGATGACGTAGCCGAGCACCGTGCCGAGAATGACGAAGCCGAGTCCGGCGGCCGCCCACCACAGCGTCGAGGATTTCAGCAGCGCGCGAAAGCCGCCGCCCGCACTCTCGCCTCCGAGTCGTTCGCCCGCAGGCGCGCTCGCCCCCTCGAAGCTCTCGCTCCACAGCACGACGAAGAACCACATGCCAGCCGCCGCCCAGAGCAGAAAGACCATGTCGTAAGTGAGCGCGAAGATGAACGAGAGCGGCAGCAGCCAGACGTACTTGCGCTGGAACAGCAGGTGGATGCCGACCACGAGCAGGACGATGGAGACGCTCATCGCCTTGCCCATGTTCATGCGATAGAGAAACGGCGTCGCGCAGGCGAGCAGCGCGAGCAGCCAGATGAGCGGATAGCGCAGGCGATAACGGACGACCATCCAGTAGCAGGAGAAGACCGCCAGCGAGGCGAAGAGCCACGTGCCGATTTTCGCGCCCATGCGGAAGTCGGAAAACCACGTGAAGGGTATCTGGAAGATGTGAAAGAGCAGGTGGTGGTCAACGTAGTCGCGCGGGTTGAGAGTCGTCAGCGGCAGCGCCTCAAAGGGCGGCGGAAACTGTCCTGCGCGCATCCCGTCCCAGAGCATCCGACTCCACTTGAAATGATAGTAGGCGTCGAAGTCGCCGCAGCAGATTGACTGCGTCGAAAACTGCATCCACCAGAAGGCCGACCCGATGGCGAGCGCGCCGACGAGCAGATAGATGATGCGTTCGCGCACGCCCGTCCGTGCGCGCACACGCGCGACGCGTTCGGCCGTCGCCGGTTCTGCGCTCAAGCCTTCGGCGCGCTCTTCGGTCGGCGCGTTGCCACTGACGTTCTCCATAGCGATTCGTTTTTTGTCCTCAACCTTTGAGCCGATGAAATGAACGACAACATAACACGAAGCCGCGAGGCGGACGAAACGTGCAAAACGCGCCCGCGAGACAGCGCGCCAGCGCATTCGCCGCCGACACAGGTCAAGACACCGGCCAAGACGCCTGCTAGGGGTTCGTGTCCTCCGGGTAGAGCGCGCCGAGCGCAGCTTCGAGGTCGGAGATGCGGAAGGGTTTGGTGATGACAAAATCGACGCCGGGCGGAAGTTCCGGCGTGTCGTCGTCGTTGCCGCCGCTGCCCGCACGGCCACGCCGCCCGGCCGACTTGCCGTAGCCTGTGGCGAGCACGACCTTCGTGCGCGGCGAGAGCGTGCGCGCTTCGGCGGCGAGGCGCAGACCGTCGAGTTCGGGCATGGCGAGGTCTGTAATCATCAAGTCGAAGTCGCCATCGGCCAGATGTGTGAGCGCCTCGGTCGCCCCGGCGGCGGCCGTCACCTGCTGCTCCAACTCTCCGAGCATCTCGACGAGCACATCGCGCACGGTCGGTTCGTCTTCGACGACGAGGACGCGACGTGTGGGAAGCGCGACGCGTTTTTCGCCGCGCGGCGCGGCCGAGCGCGCCTGCGCACGCGGGAAGCGGACGCGGAAGGTCGTCCCGCAGCCGACCTCCGAATCGACCTCTATCTGGCCGCCGTGACGACGAATGATGCTATAGCTGACGGCCAGTCCGAGGCCGGAACCCTGCGGCCCTTTGGTCGTGAAGAACGGCTCGAAGATGCGCTCGCGCAACTCCGGCGCGATGCCGCAGCCCGTGTCTCTGACCTCGATATCGACGTAGCCTCCGCTGACCGTTTCGTGAATCTCGATGCGACCGCCGCCCGGCATTGCGTCGAGCGCGTTGAAGATGAGATTGACGAGCACCTCGCGCATCTCCGAAGGGTTGGCGGCAATCTCGTCGCTCAATCCGCCGGTCGCGGCCGGAATATGGAGGATTTCGTAATGGACACCGGCGGCGCGCGCATCGTCTTCCCAGCGCGTGCGCGTCAGTTGAACGGCGTCGTGCACGAGACGCGAGACGGAGACGGGCGAGAGTTGCTCGGTCGGCGTGCGGCGGGCGAAGGTCTGGATGCGGCGGACGGTCTCGGCCGCGTCGAGCGACGCGGTCTCGATGATTTGCAGGCTGCGCCGTTGTCGCTCGTCGGAGGTGGTGCGCAGCAGCAGTTGAGTGCGGCCGAGAATGGCGGCCAGAGAGTTGTTGAAGTCGTGCGCGACGCCCGCCGCCAGTTGTCCGAGGCTGCGCATCTTCTCGCTCTCGGCCTCTGCTTCGGCGCGTTCCAGTTCGCGTTCCAGAAGGCGAACGTTTTCGATGGCGACGGCCGCGAAGTTCGCTGCCATCCGCATCGCAGTGGCGTGGCCGTGATTGAAGGCGGCCACTTCGGGGCTACGCACTTCGATAGAGCCGATGGTGCGTCCCATCACCTCCATCGGCGCGATGATGGCCGAGCGCGGCGGACGCTCCTCCTCTCCTTCGTCGCCGACCGAGATGACGCGGCGGCCGACCATCGCCGCCTCGTAGTCATCCGTGATGACGACGCGACCTGTGGCGATGGCCTGACCGTGCGGGCTGTCCGTGATGCGCAGCGGCGGAGCTTGCGAGACATCAACCTCGCGGCCGTCGGCGCAAGCATAGACGGCGCGGCGCAGCGTGCCTTCCATAAGCGAGATGTACATGCCGTTGGCGGGCGTGGAGGCGACGGCGAAGTCGTAAATCGAGCGGAAGATGGCGCGCAGGTCGCGCGCCGCGCCGAAGGATTGCGCAAGCTGTGCGAGGCGGTCGAGCAACGCCTCGTAGGCATCAATCGCGCGCTGCTCATCGACGCGCTGCTCGCCGCGCGAGGAGTGAGGTGCGTCGAGGTGTTGTTGGCCTTCGCGTCCCATGCGCTGACGGCTTACGCCGCACGCCTGCCGCGCGCCCCGCACGGGCGCTCAGACGTGCAGGCGTTTGACGAGGTCGATGAGGTCCATCGGGTTGATGGGCTTCGTGAGGAAGGCGTCGAAGCCGGAATCGAGCGCGCGTTCGCGGTCGTCGTACATGGCAAAGCCGGTGACCGCAATGAGAGGGACGGCCTTGTAGGCGGGCAGCGCGCGCAGCGCCTCGGCCAGTTGGTAGCCGTTCATGCCGGGCATTCCGATGTCGGAGACCACCACGTCGAACTGCTCGCCGCGCGCGGCGTCGAAGGCGTCGGTGGCGTTAAAGACCGTGACCACGTCGTAGCCGCCGTAGCGCAGCAGCATGGCAATCATCTCGGTCACGTCAGGCGCGTCGTCAACGACGAGCGCGCGGGGTTTTGCGCCGCCCACGTCTTCGCCGTCGAGCGACGGGAGCGCCTCGGCGCGGTGTCCGTCGTCGCCGCTTGCGCTCAAATTGTTCGAGGCCCACGGAGTCGGGTGAAGGGGCGTCGGGTCGCCGCTTCGCCATGCCGTCAAGTTTCTCATCGAGACACTCCCGACGGGTCGCGCTGGCAGCCGCGACCCGCAATTGGAACAGCCATTCAAAGGGGTGGCAATCAGCCACCCC